>JAGWTW010000027.1 GCA_028868735.1 Hyphomicrobiales bacterium
ATCCCGGCGTCGCGCAAGGCGCTCGAGAAGGCCGGCTGGAAGGTGAAGGACCTCGATCTGGTCGAGGCGAACGAAGCCTTCGCGGCGCAGGCGATCGCGGTCAACAAGGACATGGGCTGGGATCCGTCCATCGTGAACGTCAATGGCGGCGCGATCGCCATCGGCCATCCGATCGGCGCCTCGGGCGCGCGCGTCCTCACCACGCTGCTGCACGAAATGCAGAAGCGCGGCTCGAAGAAGGGTCTCGCCACGCTGTGCATCGGCGGCGGCATGGGCGTCGCCCTGACGGTCGAGCGCTAACAACGAAGGTCGTTCAACGGCCCATGACATGACGCGGGCGGCGACGAGCCGCCCGCACTCAAGACTTCACTTCAAGCGGGAACGACAGGGGAGCTGGCAATGTCCAGAGTTGCAGTAGTTACGGGTGGTACGCGCGGCATCGGCGAGGCGATCTCGAAGGCGCTCAAGGCTGCGGGCTACAAGGTTGCGGCGAGCTACGCCGGCAATGACGAAGCGGCCGCCAAATTCAAGGCCGACACCGGCATCAACGTCTACAAGTGGGACGTGTCGAACTATGACGCCTGCGTCGCCGGCCTCAAGCAGGTCGAGGCCGATCTGGGTCCGGTCGAGGTGCTGGTCAACAACGCCGGCATCACCAAGGACGGCATGTTCCACAAGATGACCGCCGACCAATGGTACGCCGTCATCAACACGAACCTCAACTCGCTGTTCAACATGACGCGGCCGGTGTGGGAAGGCATGCGCGAGCGCAAGTTCGGCCGCGTGATCTGCATCTCCTCGATCAACGGCCAGAAGGGTCAGATGGGCCAGGTGAACTATTCGGCCGCCAAGGCCGGCGACATCGGCTTCGTGAAGGCTCTGGCGCAGGAAGGCGCCAAGGCCGGCATCACCGTCAACGCGATCACGCCCGGCTACATCGCGACCGAAATGGTCAAGGCGATCAATCCCGACGTCGTCGCCAAGTCGATCCTGCCGCTGATCCCGGTCGGCCGCCTCGGCGAGCCCGAGGAGATCGCGCGCGCAGTGGCGTTCCTCGCCTCCGACGACGCCGGCTTCATCACGGGCTCGACGCTGTCGGCCAACGGCGGCCAGTACATGGCGTGACCCTCCGACGTTTCGTCAGAAGAAACAGGACGCCGGCGCCCGACGCGCCGGCGTCTCTTTTTTTGCGGTAACCGAATTTCGTTGGTTTGCACCGAACATTGCTCGTTTCGTATTGGGCGCGGCTTCACTCTAGCTCGGCTTCTTTGTAGCGGCCGCCCGAACCCGGCAATACCATGACATGATCTTGGGACATTCCTCTGCACGCCGATGACGACGGGCGACGCCAGTCGCGCGTCCGACTCCTGGGGGCGACATGAATTGCGGACGAATCTGGTGCCTGCGCGCAGGCGCGCGCGGCGAGGCCGACGCGATCTTTTTGAAGGCGAGCGAGATCGCGCTTGCAACGGAGGTCGCCGACGACGCCGGCAAACTGCCGGCTGCGCGCGCGGCTTTCAAGGAAGCCTTCGCGCGCGCAGCGCCTCATGCCGAGCCGGCCTCCGTGCCGCTCGCGGCCGGCCAGCTCTATCGCTTCGTTCACGAGATGCGAATCGGCGACAACGTCGTCTATCCCCGCAAGTCCGACCGGACGCTGCGCTGGGGCGAGATCGTCGGTCCTTATGTCTTTCAGGAAGACCGGACCAATCCGTTCTCCCATCGGCGCGGCGTCCGCTGGTTGCGCACGCTGTCGCGCGACGCGTTTTCGCAGGGCGCGCTCTACGAACTCGGCTCGGTCCTGACATTGTTCGAGGCCCGCTCCTTCGCCGACGAACTCCGCGAAAAATTCGGCGACCCCGCGGCGCCGGACGAACGCGGCGCCGCGAACCCGGCGGAGGAAGACCGCATCGTCCGCGACATCGAGGAAACGACGCGCGATTTCATATCGAAGCGGATCAAGGCCGATCTGAAGGGTTATGCGCTCGAGCCCTTCGTCGCGGCGCTCTTCCGGGCGATGGGCTATAACGCCTGCGCGACGCGCAAGTCGCACGACGACGGCATCGACGTGATCGCCCATCGCGACGAGCTCGGCATCGAGCCGCCGATCGTGAAGATTCAGGTCAAGGCGCACGAGGCCAATGTCGGCGCAGACGCCGTCAAGGCTTTCTATGCGATGGTGCAGGACCGCGACGTGGGAATTTTCATCACGACCGGCGACTATACCGCGCACGCCTCGGACTTCGCGCGCTCCAAGGGCAACCTGCGACTGATCGACGGACAGAAGTTCGTCGATCTCATCCGCGTCTATTACGACCGGCTCGAGCTGAAATTCCGGCGACAGATTCCGTTGCGCCAGATTCTCGTACCCGACATTGTCGAGGAAGCTTGACCTCTCGCGCCCGCGCGCGTCCGGCTTACTGGAACGCGCAGCCTGCCTGCACGCCGAAGCGCTTGAGGATCATCGCCAGCGGGCAAAACCGCGTGAACGAGGCCTGGAACAAATTCGCGCCGACGAAGGCCGTTAACCAGAGCCAGTTCGGCGAATGGAAATGCGCAAGCGCGAGCGACAGGAGAACCATGGCGCCCGCAAAGCGCATGACAACGGCGTCGACGTTCATTTTTCGGCCCTCTCTTCTGGTTTGGCGTCAAGCCCGGGCGCCGCGCAATCAGCGGCGCAGAACATTTCGTGCAACAGACCGATCATCCGTTCGACCGGCGCGCCGCCGAGCGAATAGAGAACTTTCTGCGCATCGCGTCGCGTATGCACGAGCCCGTCCGCACGCAGGCGCGCGAGATGCTGCGACAGCGTCGGCTGATTGAGGCCGAGCATGTCGCACAGCTCATTCACCGAACGCTCCTGCCCGTAGAGACCGCACAACACCATCAGGCGGCTGCGGTTGGCGAGCGCCTTCAGCATGCTCTCGGCGTCGCTGGCGCGGGCTGCGAGTTCGTCCATATTCATATTGCAATATTCGTATGTTCGTATATATAAGTCAAGAGATTTCGAAAAGAGGGACGCAGATGAAAGCCCTGCCGTTGATTTCGCTTCTGGTTCTGACTGCTCACAGCGCGGTCGCCAGCGAGTTTCAGGTCAAGCCGACAGAGGTCGACGATCGCAAGGCCGTCATCGCGACGGTGGAGCCGGTGCATCAGCTCGTCGCCCGCGCCCGGATCGGCGGCACGATCGTCCAGCTCGGCGTCAAGGAAGGCGATCGCGTCGCCGCCGGCGCCGAAATCGCCCGCGTCGTCGACCAGAAGCTCGCCCTGCAGATGCAGGCGCTGGATTCGCGAATTCGCTCGCAGCAAGCCCAGCGCGATCAGGCCAAGCTCGACTTCGACCGTGTCTCCGAACTCGTGAAGCGCGGCGTCAGCACGCAGACGCAATTCGATCAGGCCCGCACCACGCTCGACGTCGCCGCCCGCAATCTCGCGGCGATGAATTCCGACCGCGACGTGATCGTCCAGCAGACGGCCGAAGGCGCCGTGCTCGCGCCGGGCGCAGGGCGCGTCCTGACGGTTCCGGTTACGGCAGGCCGCGTGCTGCTGCCGGGCGAAACCGTCGCCACCATCGCCGAGGACCAGTACATCCTGCGTCTCCAACTGCCGGAGCGCCATGCGCGCTACATGCGGGCCGGCGACAGCGTGCTCATCGCGGGACGCGGCGACACGACTTCCGACGCGCAGGGCATGCAGACCGGCAAGGTCCGGCTCGTCTATCCGGAGATCGCCGGCGGCCGCGTCGTCGCCGACGTCGATGTGCCGGGCCTCGGCGATTATTTCATCGGCGAGCGCACGCGTGTCTATGTTTCGACCGGCAAGCGCACGACCTTCGTCGTGCCGGCCGCCGCCGTCTACGAGCGGTCGGGCGTCGACTTCGTCAAACTGAAAGGCGGCGAGGAGATCGTCGTCCAGAAGGGCGACGTCACGTCCGAAGGCGTAGAAATCCTCTCGGGCCTCAAGGCCGGCGACGTGGCGCTTGTTCCATGACCGATTCCGCCATGAAGAATCTCGGTATTTCCGGGCGGCTCACCGGCGCCTTCATCGTCTCGCCGCTGACGCCGCTGCTGCTGCTCGCCGCGCTCGTCGTCGGCATGATCGCGCTTGTCGCGTTGCCGCGCGAGGAAGAACCGCAGATCAGCGTGCCGATGGTGGACATCATCGTCCCGGCCAACGGCTACAAGGCGCAGGAAGCGGTCGAGCTCGTGACGCGTCCGCTCGAGGACATCGTCAAGGGCATCAACGGCGTCGAACATGTCTATTCGCAGACGCAGGACGACAATGTCGTCGTGACTGCGCGCTTCTTCGTCGGCACCGACGAAGATACGGCCGTGCTGCGCGTACACGAAAAAATTCGCGCCCATATCGCCGAACTGCCGAAAGGTCTCGTCGAACCGCTGATCGTCGGCCGCGGCATCGACGACGTCGCGACCGTCGTTCTGACGCTCGCCGCAAAGCCCGGCGCCGAAGCGCGCTGGGACGACAACGGACTTTATCGCGTCGCCGAGCAATTGCAGCACGAACTGACCAAGGTCGACAATATCGGTTCGAGCTACATCGTCGGCGGCAGTCCGAGTCAGATTCGCGTCGAGCCCGATCCCGAACGCCTCGCCGTCTACGGCATGACGCTCGCGCAGGTAATCGACAAGGCGACCAACGCCAACCGCTCGTTCCAGGCCGGCGTGCTGCGGGCGGGCGATCGCGCGATCCCGGTCGTCGCAGGCCAGACGCTGCAGGGCGTTCCCGATATCGGCCTGCTGCTCCTGACCACGCGCGACGGCCGTCCGGTCTACCTGAAGGACGTCGCGGACGTGAAGGTCGGGGCTGCCGAACTCGACCGGCGCGCGTGGATGATGACGCCGACGGCGGACGGCAAGCTCGATGTGCGGCCGACGGTCTCGCTCGCGCTCGCAAAGCGCAAGGGCGCCAACGCCGTCACGGTCGCCCACGACATATTGCAGCGGCTCGAAGTCGTGCGCGGCGACGTCGTGCCGAAAGAGATCGATGTCACCGTCGCGCGCAACTACGGCGAGACGGCGACGGAAAAGGCGAACGAACTCCTGTTCCATCTCGCGCTCGCCACCGTCTCGATCGTCATTCTCATCACGCTCACGATCGGCTGGCGCGAGGGCGTCGTGGTGCTCGTCATCATTCCGACGACGATTCTCCTGACGCTCTTCGCATCCTGGCTCATGGGCTACACGATCAATCGCGTCAGCCTGTTCGCCCTCATTTTCTCGATCGGCATTCTCGTCGACGACGCCATTGTCGTCGTCGAGAACATCGTGCGTCACTGGGGCATGCGCGGCGACCGCGGGTTGGTCGAAACGGCGGTCGAAGCCGTCGCGGAGGTCGGCAATCCAACGATCATCGCCACGCTGACGATCGTCGCCGCGCTTCTGCCGATGATGTTCGTTTCAGGCATGATGGGCCCCTACATGAGCCCGATCCCGGCGAACGCCTCGATGGCGATGCTGTTCTCCTTCTTCGTCGCCGTCACGATCACGCCCTGGCTGCTTCTCAAGATCGCGCGCAGGCGTTTCGAAAAGGCCGGCACGGGCGAGGCCGCCCACGACCACAGCGACCCCGGCGCCATGGGCCGCGCCTATGCGCGCGTCGCGACCTGGCTGCTCGAGGGGCGCAAGCGCTCCAGGGTGTTCCTGTTCGTCGTCGGCGGCCTGACGCTCGCGTCGATGGCGCTGTTCTACACGAAGAGCGTGCGCGTGAAGCTGCTGCCTTTCGACAACAAGTCCGAAGTGCAGGTCATGCTCGACATGCCCAGGGGAACCTCGCTCGAGGCGACCGAACGCACGCTGCGCGCAGCCGCCGAGCGCCTGCGCGACCTGCCGGAACTGACCTCGATTCAGGCCTATGCGGGGACCTCGGCGCCGTTCAATTTCAACGGCCTCGTCCGGCACTATTACATGCGCGCCTATCCGGAGCAGGGCGACCTCTCGGTCAATCTGACGCCGAAGGACGAGCGCAAGCGCGCGAGCCATACGATCGCTCTCGACATTCGCAAGCGCCTCGCCGATCTGCCGCTGCCCCCGCACGGATCGATCAAGGTGGTCGAGGTGCCGCCGGGGCCGCCCGTCCTGTCGACCTTGCTGGCCGAAGTCTACGGTCCGACGCCGCAGGCGCGGCGCGAGCTGGCGACGAAAATCCGCAAGGCGTTCGAGGCGGTCGATTTCGTCGTCGACGCGGACGACAGTTTCGGCGTCCCGGAAAAACGCCTGCGATATGCGATCGACCAGGACGCGCTCGAATTCCACGGCGTGCAGGAACAGGCGGTCTACGACACGCTCGCCGCCCTGCTCGGCGGCGTGAAGATCGGCTATTCGCAGCGCGGCGACGGCTCCAAACCGGTCGACATCACGGTCGCATCGCCGCGCGCGTCGCTTGCGCCCGGCGAAAAACTGCTGACGACGCCGCTGCCGGCGGGCGGCACGCCGCGCCAGGGCGCCAACGTCGAACTCGGCGACGTCGTGAAGGCGACCTACGAGCAATCCTCCTATCCGATCTTCCGGCACAACGGACGCTATGCGGAGATGGTCACGGCGGAGGTCGCCGGACGTTTCGAATCGCCGGTCTACGGCATTCTGGCGGTCAACGACGAGATCGGAAAAATGGACTTCGGCAAGGAGCCGAAACCGGGCATCAAATATCACGGCCAGCCGATCGACGATTCCGCGCCCACGCTGCTGTGGGACGGCGAGTGGGAAGTGACCTACGTGACCTTCCGCGACATGGGCGCGGCCTTCGCGGTGGCGATCCTCGGCATCTATCTGCTGGTGGTCGGACAGTTCGGTTCGTTCAAACTGCCGCTCGTGATCCTCGTGCCCGTGCCGCTGACGTTGATCGGCATTCTGCTCGGCCACTGGATGCTCGGCGCGGCCTTCACGGCGACGTCCATGATCGGCTTCATCGCGCTCGCCGGCATCATCGTGCGCAACTCGATCCTGCTGGTGGATTTCATCCGGCATCGCAGGGCCGAGGGCGTATCGCTGCGGCGCGCCCTGGTCGACGCCGGGTCGATCCGCTTCAAGCCGATCTTCCTCACCGCAGCCGCCGCGGTGATCGGCGCGGCCTTCATCCTCACCGACCCGATCTTCCAGGGCCTCGCGATTTCGATGGTGTTCGGCCTCGTCTCCTCGACCGCGCTGACGATCCTCGTCATCCCCGCGATCTACGTGGTCCTGCGCGACGACGGCGTACCGCTGGACGCGAAGCCGCACTGAGAAATCTGAAGGCCCGCGACGGAATGAGGTAGGCCTCGCGGCGCTTGCCTCGACGCCAAAACAAAACGGCCGGCGTCGCGCGCCGGCCGTTTCGTTTGGGTCGGTCGATCCCGCTTACTTGCCGCGATTGGCGATCAGATCCTCGACGACGGTCGGATCGGCGAGCGTCGAAGTGTCGCCGAGCGCGCCGAACTCGTTCTCGGCGATCTTGCGCAGGATGCGGCGCATGATCTTGCCCGAACGCGTCTTCGGCAGGCCCGGCGCGAACTGGATGATGTCGGGCGAGGCGATCGGACCGATCTCCTTGCGCACGTGCCCCACCAGCTCCTTGCGCAGGTCCTCGGTCGCTTCGACGCCGTCCATCAGCGTGACATAGGCGTAGATGCCCTGCCCCTTGATGTCGTGCGGGAAGCCGACGACGGCCGCTTCCGAAACCGCATCATGCGAAACGAGCGCGCTCTCGACTTCGGCCGTGCCCATGCGATGGCCGGACACGTTGATCACGTCGTCGACGCGGCCGGTGATCCAGTAATAGCCGTCGGCGTCGCGACGGCAGCCGTCGCCCGTGAAATACTTGCCGATATAGGTCGAGAAATAGGTCTGCACGAAGCGCTCGTGATCGCCGTAGACCGTGCGCATCTGGCCCGGCCAGGAATCGGCGATGACGAGATTGCCCTCGCACGCGCCTTCCAGGACGTTGCCGGAGGCGTCGACGACTTCGGGCTTGACGCCGAAGAACGGACGCGTGGCCGACCCCGGCTTCAGCGCGGTCGCGCCCGGCAGCGGCGTGATGAGAATGCCGCCGGTCTCGGTCTGCCACCAGGTGTCGACGATCGGGCAACGATTCTCGCCGACGACGCGATGGTACCATTCCCAGGCTTCGGGATTGATCGGCTCGCCGACCGAGCCGAGCAGGCGCAGCGTCTTGCGGCTCGTCTTCTTCACCGGCTCCTCGCCAGCGCCCATCAGCGACCGGATCGCGGTCGGCGCGGTGTAGAAGATATTGACCTTGTGCTTGTCGACGACCTCCCAGAAGCGCGAGATCGTCGGATAGTTCGGGATGCCTTCGAACATCAGCGTGGTCGCGCCATTGGCGAGCGGGCCGTACACGATGTAGCTGTGGCCGGTCACCCAGCCGACGTCGGCCGTGCACCAGTAGATGTCGCCCTCGTGATAATCGAAGACGTATTGGTGCGTCATCGAGGCGTAGACGAGATAGCCGCCCGTCGTGTGGACGACGCCCTTCGGCGCGCCTGTCGAGCCGGACGTGTAGAGCATGAACAGCGGGTCCTCCGCCTTCATCTCCTCGGGCGGGCAGTCTGCGGAAACCTTGGCGATCTCGTCGCCGTACCAGACGTCGCGGCCATCGACCCAGTCGACTTTCCCGCCGGTGCGCCTGACGACGATCATCGTCTCGACAATGCCGGACTTCTTGATCGCCTCGTCGGCGTTCACCTTCAGCGGCACCTTGCGGCCGCCGCGCAGGCCTTCATCGGCGGTGATGACGACCTTCGACTTGCAGCCCTCGATGCGGGCGGCGAGCGAATCCGGCGAGAAGCCGCCGAACACGATCGAATGCACGGCGCCGATGCGCGCGCAGGCGAGCATGGCGTAGGCCGCTTCCGGAATCATCGGCAGGTAGATGGTGACCGTGTCGCCCTTCTTGACGCCGTGCGCCTTGAATACGTTGGCGAGCTTGCTGACGCGCTCGTGCAGCTGCTTGTAGGTGATGTGTTCGGACTCGGCAGGATTGTCGCCTTCCCAGATGATCGCGACCTGGTCGCCGCGCTTGGCGAGATGACGGTCGATGCAATTCATCGCGACGTTGGTGGTGCCGTCCTCGAACCATTTGATCGAGACGTTGTGCGGATCGTAGCTCGTGTTCTTCACCTTGGTGAAGGGCTTGATCCAGTCGATGCGCTTGCCGTGCTCGGCCCAGAAGCCGGTCGGGTCCTCGACCGAACGCTTGTACATTTCCTTATACTTGGCGTCGTCGACGTAGGCGCGCGCCTTCGCGTCCGCAGGAACGGGATAGATCTTCTCGGACATGTCGGCCTCCCGGCATGCGCACGCAAAAGGCGCGCGCTCTTGGTCTTGAATCCGGGAAGATTATGCGCCAACGCCGCAATGCGGAACAAGGCGGAGGCCGTCGAACTTTGGTTGGTTCGACCTTAGGCTAGAGGCTCACGGACAATCCTTGTGGATGCGCGCGAGCGCATCGCCGACGCCCGCGAGCGAATAGACGTCGGTCGACGCGTGGCCCTTCAGCGACGTCGCGCGGACGACGAGCTTGGAGCCCTTCTTCAGCGCCTCGATGAATCGCCCTTCCTCCGCCGGGTTCTTCAGCCAGGCGTTGGCGCCCTTGGCGACGAGACCGAACGAGACATTGCCGATCTCTGCGCTGGGATCGCCTTTCGGCGCGGCGTTCTTGGCGTCCGTCATGGCGAATCCCATGATGACGGAGACCTCGTTGCGAACGTTTTCCGCCGGCCGGTTCGAAATGAAGATGTAGGCGTCGTCGCGTTTGAGGCTCGCGGGCGTGCGCTCCTTGGGTTTGGCGAGCGCGTAGCAGGTCTTGCCCTTGCCTTGCGCGACGAAGGCGCCCCAGTCGCCGTAGGAGCCGACCTGGCTCGACTTGCCCGAGCCGCCCTTGCCGCCCTTGCCGCCCTTTGCGGCGGTTTCGGACTTGCTGGACTCGGGCTTGCCGCTTTTGGACCGGGCGTCCTTGGCGGCGGCGGGAAGGGCGGCGAGCGCGAGCAGGGAGAGCGCCAGCGCGGCGTGACGAAGCGGTCGAATCATGGACGGCATATTACCCAATCTGGCGGGAAGCGGCTAAGGCCGCGCATCGGAACGGCCGAAGACGGCGAAATTCGGACGCAGCGCGCCGCGCCGGCCGCACTTCCGCCGACCGCGGGCAGCGGCTAAGGTCCGCTCCTTGTCGAGGAGAATAATATGTTTTCGAACTTTTCCCGCCTGCGCGCTGTTTTCGCGGCCGTGTTAGTCGGCCTGTCGGTCGCCGGCTGCGGCTATAACGAGATTCCGACGGCCGAGGAAAACGCCAAGGCCAAATGGGCCGAGGTGCAGAACCAGTACCAGCGCCGCGCCGACCTCATTCCCAATCTCGTGGCGACCGTCCAGGGCTACGCCAAGCAGGAAAAGGACGTGCTGACCTCCGTGATCGAGGCGCGCTCCAAGGCCACGTCCGTGAACATCGACGCCTCCCAGCTCACGGACCCCGAGAAGGTCAAGCAGTTCCAGGACGCCCAGAACCAGCTGACAGGCGCGCTCGGGCGCCTGATCGCGGTCTCCGAGGCCTATCCCGACCTCAAGTCCAACGCGAACTTCCTGGCCCTCCAGTCGCAGCTCGAAGGCACGGAGAACCGCATCTCGGTCGCAAGGCGCGACTACGTCCAGGCGGTGCAGAGCTACAATCTGACGCTCGAAACCTTCCCGACGATGATCTGGGCCAAAACGGTCTTCGCCGGCAAGAAGCCGATGGCCGCCTTCACCGCGTCCGACGACGCGCAGAAGCCGCCGACGGTGAAGTTCTGATATGACCCGCATGTCGTCCCCGGCGCGTGAAGCGCGATCGGGGATCCGGACGTCTCGCGCGCCTCGCTGGATCCCCGCTCTCGCGGCGGCGGCATTGCTGGCGCTCGTCACGGCCGCCGTCGCCGCCTTCAATTTTCCGCAGCTGACCGGCCGCGTGGTCGACGCCGCCAACATCATTCCGCCGGCGACGCGCGCGGCGCTCGAGACGAAACTCGCGACCCTCGAGGACAAGTCCGGCATTCAGCTCGTGGTCGCCACCGTCCCCTCGCTCGAAGGGTCCGACATCGAAACCTATTCGGTCGAGCTCGCGCGCGCCTGGAAAATCGGCGAAGCCAAGAAGAACAACGGGCTCGTGCTGCTGGTCGCGCCCAACGAACGCAAGGTGCGCATCGAGGTCGGCTACGGTCTCGAAGGGACGATGACGGACGCATTGTCGAGCGTCATCATCCAGAGCGCCGTCATTCCGAAATTCCGGTCCGGCGATTTCGCAGGCGGGATCGTCGCCGGCGTCGACGCGATCATCGACGCGCTGACCGTCGATTCGCAGGACTGGCAGGCCAAGGCCAGGGTTCGCGTCGACCAGCAGCAAAATTCCGCCGACGACATCCTGCCCTTCCTGATTTTCGCGGCGCTCTTCATCTTCGTCGTCTACATGATGACGCGCAACGCGCGCGGCGGCGGCCGATGGGTCAACAACGGCGGCCGCACGATTTTCATCCCGATGAACACCGGCGGCTGGTCGAGCGGCTCGGGCGGCTTCGGCGGGTTTGGCGGCGGCGGCGGTTTCTCGGGCGGCGGCGGGTCGTTCGGGGGCGGCGGCGCCTCGGGGAGCTGGTGACATGATCTCCCCCGCCGAGCGCGACCGCATTTCCGCAGCCATTCACGCCGCCGAACAGGCGACGTCGGGCGAGATCGTCTGCGTGCTCATGCATGCCGCCTCCACCTATTCCTACGCGCCGATCCTCTGGAGCGCCGCCCTTGCGCTGGCCGCGCCCTGGCTGCTCGTCGCCTTCACTGCGTTCAGCGTCGTCAAGATCCTCGTCGCGCAGATCGCTGTCTTCGTCATCGCCGGACTCGCCCTCTCGTGGACGCCGCTGCGCATGCGCCTGGCGCCGCGCGCGGTGAAGCGCACACGCGCCCACCGCGCCGCGATGGAGCAGTTTTTCGCGCGGGGCGTAAGCCGCACGAAAAATCGCATGGGCGTGATGATCTTCGTATCGCTCGCCGAACATTACGCGCACGTGATCGCCGACGACGGCATCGCCGCGCGCGTCGGCCACAGCGAATGGCAGGCGACGGTCGACGCGCTGACGAGGGAAATCGCGGACGGGCGCATCGCCGACGGTTTCATTGTCGCGATCGAACGTTGCGGCGCCGTGCTTGCGGAACACGCTCCGCCGGACGGCGAGGCGCACGTGCTGCCCGACCGGATCTACGTGCTCTGAAAGAGCTTCAGATCAACCCGTATCCCGCAGCCGTCAGCCAGGCGCCGAGCGCCAGCGACAGCAGCATGATGAAGGGATAGCGGCGCCGGTAGTCGATCCCCTCGTAGAAACGGCGCATCGCGCCCTGTCCGAAGGCGAGCGCAACGCCCTTCGCCAGCGACAGCCATCCGACGAGCGAGACGACGACGGCGAGAGGACTGGTCCAGATATTGTGCCCGACGACCATGGCGACGCCGATCCCGATCGTGAAACAGCCGACGACGAACATCAGCGCGCCGTTCCGCAGCATGTCCTCGACGATCGGCAAGACGGCGCGCCGGCAGGCGAGCATGCCGGCCCCGATCAGCAGGCAATAAACGCCGAGAACGCGAGCGAGATAGATGGTGACGGGCGACATGGCGCTTTCCTGCCGCTCTGTTGTCATGGGCTGGCGATCGGAACATCGTGCGCGTTTCGACGCCGATCAAGCCCGGCGCGTCAATTCGTCTGCGCGGCGCCCACGATTTCGCCCGGCGTCTGTTCCGCGCCGGTCTGCACCAGCGCGACGTAGCGGTCGCCGGGCCTCGCCTCCGTCCTGGCCGCGTAATGCGCAGGCTTGCCGGTCCAGTCGCCGAGCCGCGTCATCTTGCGCACGATATTGGTGTAGGTGAGCGTGTGGCCTGCGTTCTCGCCGCGTCCGACCGCAACCGTCGCCTGCGGCTCGATCTCGAACAACCACACCGAAGCGCGTCTCCCGGCGCCGGCGCCGACATCGACGGAAACGCCGCTGTTCTCCACTTTGGCCGATACGTCGACGCCGAGCGCCTTTTTGTGCGCGTCGACCGTGGCGAGCACCGCGTCGCGATCGGAACCGACCACGTGAACGAGCCCGTCGACCACGGCCTGCGGCGTATAGACCTGTCCGTCCCCGCGCGCGGCCGCGTAATCCTTCTGTCGCGCTGTGCAGGCCGGGCTCGCCAGCGTGTCTTTCCAGCCGATGTAGTCCCAGTAGTCCACCGGCAGCGAAAGCACGATCAACGAGGGATCGCGCGCAAGGTCGGCGAGAATGCGGTCCGCCGGCGGGCAGGACGAGCAGCCCTGGCTCGTGAACAATTCGACGACGCCGCGCGGCCGTTCGCCGGCGCAGGCTGCGCCCGCCAGAAAAATCAGTGAAAGCGTGATCGGAGCAGTGCGCATCGGCTGACCTTGTCCGGCCTATCTATCCCGGAGCGCCGCTCGCGAACCACTCACAATGCGGTGAAACCGCGCGTGAGGCGCGATCGCCGCAGAGGCGGTTCACTTTCCGCGCAGCGCGCGCAGCACTTTCATGCCCGGCCGGCCGTGCGGCGGCATGCCGATCTGCTGCTCGATCGCCATGATCGCCTGACGCGTCTTCTGACCGACCGCGCCATCGGGTTCGCCGACGTCATAGCCGCGCGCGATCAGAAGCCGCTGCAATTCGCGGCGTTCGGCGCGCGAAAGGCCGGGATCGTCGGTCGGCCACGGCGCCTGGATGCCCGGCCTGCCCCTCAGCTTGTCCGAGAGGACCGAGATCGCGAGCGCATAGGCGTCGGAACCGTTGTAGGAAAAGGCCGCATCGTAATTGTGGAACACGATGAAGGCCGGACCGTTCGGGCCGGCCGGCAGCAGCAACGCCGCAGCGCCCGGTCCCGACAGGGCGCCGCCGCCGTATCTGCGCACGCCGCGTCCTTCCCAGAACGACAGCGGATGGCGCGCGGTGCGGCCGGACGGGCCTGAATAGCCGCCGGGCAGACTGACCTCGTAGCCCCAGGGCTGGCCGCTCGCCCAGTGACCGGAGCGCGCGAGATAATTGGCCGTCGAATGCAGCGCGTCGGGCACTGAATTGACGAGATCACTGTGGCCGTCGCCGTCGCCGTCGACCGCAAGCCGCAGATAGGTCGAAGGCATGAATTGCGTGTGCCCGAACGCGCCGGCCCAGGAACCCCAGAGATCGGCGGCTTCGAGATCGCCGCGCTGGATGATCTTCAGCGTCGACATGAGTTCGCCGCGAAAATAGTCCTGCCGCCGGGCGCCGAGACAGACGATCGTCGACAGCGCTTGCGGCAGATAGAATTTCTTGGCGGCTTTTCCGAAATCGGATTCGACGCCCCAGACCGCCGCCACCGCATATCTGTCGACGCCGAACTTCTGCTCGGCCGACGACAGCGCGTGCGCGTACTGACGCATCGCCGCCCGCCCGTCGGCCACCTTTTCGTCGTCGGTGAGCGCGGCGAGATAATCCCAGATCGGCGTCTTGAACTCGGGCTGGTTGTTCATCAGCTCGAGCACCTTCGGCTCGGGCGTCACGCCCTTGAAGGCGGCGTCGAAGGTCGCGGCCGAAATGCCCTGCGCCTGCGCTTGCGTCCGCAGCGACGCGACGCAGGACGAAAAGTCGGCGGCCGCAGGCGTGACGAAGCCGAGAACGACGCAAAGCGGAAGGATGCGCGCAAGCATGGCCGGACGGTAGCGGCGACGCATTAACGGCTCATTAACGATGAAACGCCGCGTGCGTTCATGGCGCGCGGAAGTAGAAATCCTCGGCCGGAAGCTGGCCATAGGTGAACGGCTCCTGCTGGCCCTTCGTCGCAGTGGCGACGTCGTCGTGCACCTGCCGGAACAGTTTGTTGATTTCGAGGCCCGGCGTGTCGATGCGCTTGACGAGCGCCTGCTCGAATGGCGAATCCTTTCCGTCGCCGTCAGTGGCGACATGGCCGTGCTTGGTCGCGAACGCGACGAGCGTGCCCGTGTCGGGCTCTATGCGCGCCAGTCCCCGCGCCCCGTCGCCGCGCGCGAGGAAAGCGTCCTCGAACGGATTGTCGCGACACGCGTCGAGCATGACGAGCCTCAGCTTCTTCGCCGATGCGACCGCGTTCAGCGCCTGGTCGAGCGCGATCGTCTGGTTCGGCGTGTCCTCCACCGAGGAAAGCGCGGCGTCGACAGGCACGAGATAGTTCACGCCGTCGGCCTCGAGTCCGTGGCCTGCATAATAGATGACGGCCCATTCGGCGTGCGCGGCTTTCTGCGCGAACGCCTTCAGCGCATCGCCGAGTTTCGCGCGCGTCGCATCGACGACGAGATCGACGCTGGTGAAGCCGAGCTTGCGCAACGTCTCGGCGACCCCGGCGGCGTCGCGTTGCGGATTGGCGAGCGCGCCTGCGTTCGCATAGGCCGAATTGCCGACGACGAGCGCGACGCGCCCTGTCGCCGGCGCCGCGCCGGCTGCGGGATCGGCAGCGCTCATCTTCATGCGCACCCGGTCGCGCCCTGCCTGCGCCAGCGAATTGTCGGGCGACGCCTTCAACGCAGCGTCGAAATCCGCCAGCGCGCGCGGAAAATCGCCTTTGCCTTCGTAGGCGCGTCCGCGCACGATGAAGGCCGCGGCCAGATTGTTGCGCATTTTCATCGCCGTTTCGACTTCCGCGATGGCGTGGTCGTATTCGCCGATCTCGACCAGCGCGCGCGCGTAATTGATGTGCGGTCCCGGCGCGACGTTCTGCAATGTGGCGGAAAGGCCGTATTCCTGCGCGGCGCCCTTGAGGTCTCCGATTTGCGTCAGCGCGAAGCCGAGCGTCGCATGCGCGCGCGGAAAGGCCGGCGCGAACGTGAGCGCCTGACGGAAATCCGATATCGCCGCGTCGAAATTGCCCTCGCGCATTTCGATCGCGCCGCGCGCCTGGAACGCGCCGGGCGAATTCGGGGAAATCGCAAAGGCCTTGGCGACGTCGTCTTTCGCGCCGGCGAGATCGTTGGTGCGCGTGCGCAATTGCGCGCGATTGATGAACGCGCCGATGAGCGTCGGATTGACCGCGATCGCGCGATCACAATCGGGTCCGGCCGCGTCGAGCTTGCCCATGTTCATATTGGCGCGGCAACGCACGACCAGAGCCCCGGCATTGTCCGGATGGCGGCTGAGCACATCGTTGGCGAGCTCGATCGCGCGCGCGTGCTGCTGCTTGAAATCGTAGCCCATCGCCAGTTCGACGGCGGCGTCGGAATCGTCGGGATTGTTCTTCAACGCCGTCGAGAAATCCTGCATCGCCGCGTCATAGTCGCCGCCAGCGACCTCGATCGCGCCCCGGAACAACAGCGCGCGGTTGAATTTCGGATTGATCCGGAGCGCCTTTGCGAGATCCTCGAGCCCGCCGGAGACGTCGCCCTGATTGGCGCGCAGACGCCCGCGCGCGGCGAGCGCGCCGAGGAGCCGCGGATTGACGCGGAGCGCGGCGTCGAAATCGGCGCGCGCCTTGTCGAACTGTTTCAGCCGCCCGTAGGCATAGCCGCGAAACATGTAGGCCGGCGCAAGCTTGGGCTGATCGTGAATGACGCGCGAGAATTCGCCGACGGCGCCGACGAGATCGCCGCTCGAAAGCATGGCGCGGCCGGCCGTGAGCGGACCCTGCCGCCGATCGGCTTGCGGCGCGTCGTCACCGGCCGCAGGCTTCGGCTGCGCCGGCGCGGCGGCTGCGAACAGGTTCGCCCCGATTGCTAGAAGGACTGCGATTTTTCGCAGCGACATGGCTTTCCCCCTCAGCGCCAGCGTCGCAGGCAAGACTTGCAGATGACGGTCTGCGCATCAAGTGTGTGTGTGCCGTCGAACGTCCGGAGCCGGCCATGCACGAATCGAGGAGCATCGAGGCGCAATGCTGCATCGTCGGCGGCGGTCCCGCCGGCATGATGGCCGGCTATCTGCTCGCGCGCGCCGGCGTCGACGTCGTCGTGCTGGAAAAGCACGGCGACTTCCTGCGCGACTTTCGCGGCGACACCATCCACCCGTCAACGCTCGAGTTGATCGACGAGCTCGGCCTTCTCGACGAATTCCTCAGGCTTCCGCACGCTGAAATGACGCATATAGACGGGCTCGTCGGGCGCGACTCGATCCGCCTCGCCGATTTCAGCCATCTGCCGACGCGATGCAAATTCATCGCGCTCATGCCGCAATGGAATTTTCTCGACTTTTTCGCCCGTCACGCACGGCGGCTGCCGAACTTCCGTCTGCTGATGAAGGCGCAGGCGACCGACCTTCTGAAAGCCGACAACCGCGTCAACGGCGTTGCCGGCGTCGGCGACGACGGCGCCTTTGCGGTTCGCGCGGGCCTGACGATCGCCGCCGACGGCCGTCATTCGTTGTTGCGCGAGCGCTCCGGCCTCGCGGTGCGCGATCTGGGCGCGCCGATGGACGTGCTGTGGCTGCGGCTTTCGAAACAACCCGACGACGAGGCCGCGACATTCGGCCGTATCAGCGCAGGCGCGATGTTCATCGTGATCGACCGCGACGACTACTGGCAATGCGCGCTCGTCATTCGGAAGGGGTCGGGCGCCGCCTTGAAGGCGCAGGGGCTCGCTGCCTTCCGCGATCTGCTCGCGCGCGCGTCCGGCCTGCCGCGCGAAAGATTCGAGGAGATCGACGATCTCGACAAGGCGAAGCTCCTGACCGTCACGGTCGACCGGCTCGAGCGCTGGGCGGTTCCGGGCCTGCTCTTCATCGGCGACAGCGCGCACGCCATGTCGCCGGTCGGCGGCGTCGGCATAAATCTCGCTATTCAGGACGCGGTCGCGACCGCAAACATCCTCGGCCCGACATTGCAGGCCGGACGCGCTGCGCTCGCGGACCTGAACAGAGTCCAGGCCCGGCGCGCCTTCGCCGTGCGCGCGACGCAGACCCTGCAGGTTTTCATCCAGAACCGCGTGGTCGGGCCCTCGCTCGCGAGCGCGGCGGAGCCGCATCTGCCCGCGCCGATGAAGCTCTTCAACGCCCTGCCCTTCCTGCAACGCATTCCGGCTCGCCTGATCGGGCTCGGCGTGCGGCCGGAACATATCGATCCCCGCATCTTGATCGAAGGCTGAGCCGCCGTAAGCTGGCGACATGCGCGCGCCGCGCCTCACCGACGCTCTCGGCCCCTTCGCCGCCGCCGCCCGGCGCGTCGCGGCGGGCGCGCTCGATCTCGTCTATCCGCCGGTCTGCATCGCCTGCCGGCGCGCCGTCGCCGGCCATTTCGCGCTCTGTCCGGCCTGCTGGACCAAGCTTCGCTTCATCGAGCGGCCCTATTGCGAACGGCTCGGCGCGCCGTTCGACGTCGACCTCGACCAGCCGGGCCTGCTCTCGCCGGAAGCCATCGCCAATCCGCCGGTCTTTTCGCGCGCGCGCTCGGTCGTGCTGTTCGACGACGGGCCGGCGCGGCTCATCGTGCATCGCCTCAAATATTACGACCGGCTCGAACTCGCCCGGCCCGTCGGCAAATGGATGGCGCGCGCCGGCGCGGAGCTGCTCGACGAGGCCGACGTGATCGCGCCCGTGCCCATGCACCGGCTGCGCCTCGCCGCCCGCCGTCACAACCAGGCGGCCGTGCTCGCCGCCGCCGTGTCGCGCGAGACGGGCGTGCCGGCCGCCATGCGCGCGCTCGAACGCGTCAAGCCGACCGCGCCGCAGGTCGGGCTCAGCCGCGCCCGGCGCGCCGCCAACATGCAGGGCGCCTTTCGCGTCGCCGAGGAGGGCAGGCTCGCCGTGCTCGACCGGCGGGTCGTGCTCGTCGACGACGTGATGACCTCCGGCGCCACCGCCAACGCCGCCGCCCGCGCCCTGCTGCGCGCCGGCGCCAGGCGCATCGACGTCCTGACCTTCGCGAGGGTTGTGACCGGCGCGTGACATCACATATAAGCCACGACCGGGACGGAGCGCTCTCGCGCGCCCCAGAGGACCGACCATGCAGCCTGTCGTCATCTACACCAAGACCACCTGCCCCTTCTGTCACGCCGCCAAGGAATTGCTCGACAAGAAGGGCGCGGCCTACGAGGAGATTTCGGTCGACGGCGACCGCGCCGCGCAGGCGGCCATGTCGCAGAAAGCGAACGGACGCTCGACCGTGCCGCAGATCTTCATCGGCGAAACCCACGTCGGCGGCTGCGACGACATCTACGATCTCGACTCGCAGGGCAAGCTCGACGCCCTTCTGAAGGGCCGGGCATGATCCGCTACGCCCTCGTGTGCGACGCCGCGCACGAATTCGAAAGCTGGTTTCCCGGCGCGCAAGCCTACGAGCAGCAGGTCAAGCGCGGCCTCGTGACCTGCCCCGTCTGCAATTCCGCGCGCGTGTCGAAGGCGATCATGGCGCCGAACGTCGCGCGCAAGGACCGCGACGCCCCCGAGGCAAAATCGCCGGCGCCTGCGCAGGAAGTCGCGCTGCTCGACGAGAAGATGCAGGCGCTGCGCGTGATGATGCGCGAGATGCGCGCCAAGATCATGGAAGAGACGACCGACGTCGGCGCCGCATTCCCGGACGAGGCGCGCAAGATCCACGAAGGCGAGGCCGAGGCGCGCCCGATCCGCGGCGAAGCAAGCTGGGACGAGGCGCGCGCGCTGCTCGAGGACGGCATCGAGGTGATGCCGATTCCGCCGGCGCCCGAAGAACGCAACTGACGTCGCCTTCTGCGCAATGCCGTGCGCGAAAACCGGAACGCTTGCGTCGCGCGGGCGTTGCCGGATCTGATCGCCACGCCAGAAGCGAGACCGCACGATGATCGAAGCGCTCGACTTGATCGAGGTCGTGACCCTGTTCGTCGAGGATCTCGACGGGGCGCGCAGCTTCTATGCGCGCATCTTCGGTCGCCCCTTCGTCTACGAGGACGAGGCCTGCGCCGTGATGGCGCTCGGTAATTTGCAGATCAACATCTTGCGCCGCGAACAGGCGCCGACCCTCGTGGCGCCGAACGCGGTCGCGGCGGCGGGCGCGGGTTCGCGCGTCCTGTTCACGATCAGGGTCGATGATGTCGACGCCGTTTGCCGCGAATTGCACAGCCATGGCGCGTCTGTGTTGAACGGCCCGATCGATCGCCCATGGGGCCGCCGCACGGCGGCCTTCGCGGACCCGGCAGGCAACGTCTGGGAAATCGCGCAAGCGCTGCCGAAGCGCTGATCGACGGCGAACGGCCGTCACGCGCGCTTGCGCCGGAAATCCTGCGGCGGCCGGCCGTACACGCGCACGAAGGCGCGGCGCATCCGCTCCGCTTCGCCGAAGCCGCTGCGCTCGGCGACGCGTTCGACGGAGGACGCCGTCGATTCGAGCTGCGCGCGCGCCTGGTCGAGCCTCAGACGTTCGATCGCCTTCGCCGGCGTGACGCCGGTCTCTCGCCGGAAGGCGCGCGCGAAATTGCGCGGGCTCATCGCGCAGCGTTCGGCGAGATCCTCCACCGACAGGCGTTCGTGCAGCCGTTCGCCCGCCCATTGCAGCAGCGCTGCGAATTTGTCGCTTTCGCGCTCCATGTCGAGCAGCGCGGAAAACTGCGACTGGCCGCCGGCGCGCCGGTGATAGACGACGAGCTGCTGCGCCGTCGCGCGCGCGATCGTCTCGCCGCAATCCTCCGCGATCAGCGCCAGTGCGAGATCGATGCCCGCGGTGATGCCGGCCGACGTCCAGACATTGCCGTCGCGCACGAAGATCATGTCGGGTTCGAGCTTCGTCTTCGGGAAGCGTCGCGCGAAATCGGCCGTGCGGGCCCAATGCGTCGTCGCGCGCCGCCCGTCGAGCAGACCCGCGGCGGCGAGCACATAGGCGCCGGAACAGACGCTCGCCGTCCTGCGCGCCCGCGCCGCCGCGGCGCGGACAAAGGCGAGCGTTCGCGCATCCGTCGCCGCCGCCCGCGTGCCCTCGCCGCCCGCGACGATCAGCGTGTCGCAATCGGCGGCGGCCTCGAGCGCTTCCGCCGAAACCGCGAGCCCGGAGGACGACCGCACGGCGCCCGCCCGCGCCGCGACCGCCCGGAGCCGGTAGGCGCCCGGCGAATACCGGCCGGCGATCTCGAACGCCGCCATCGGCCCGGTCGCATCGAGGACCTGGAAATCGTCGAAGACGAGGAAGGCGATCTCGCGCGCGATCATGGCAGAAAAGGTTGGATCATGGTCATTTCAGACAGACCCTAGGCGTCGGATGATGGCTGCGTCAACCGGAGCCACGCGCATGTCCCAACCCTTCGTCGTCGTCTTCGCCATCTATCCAGGGCTGACCCAGCTCGATTTCACCGGTCCGTTCGAAGTCCTGTCGCGGCTCCCGGGCGCGCAGGTTCTGGTCGCCTCCCGCGACGGCGGCCCGATCCGTTCCGACACCGGGCTCGTCTTCGCCGACACCGGGCGGCTGGCCGACGTTCCGCGCTGCGGCCTGATCTGCGTTCCCGGCGGCCCGGGCGTCGACGCCGCCTCGCAGGATGAGGCGTTCCTCGCCCAAATCCGGCGGCTCGCCGCGGGCGCGCGCTATACGACCTCCGTCTGCACCGGCTCGCTCATCCTCGGCGCCGCGGGGCTTTTGAAGGGCAAGCGCGCGGCCTGCCACTGGGCCTGGCGCGATCTTCTGCCGCTGTTCGGCGCTATCCCGGTCGGCGACCGGGTCGTGCGCGACGGCAATGTGATCTCGGGCGGCGGCGTCACCGCGGGCATCGACTTTGCGCTGGTCGCGGCCGCCGAGATCGCCGGCGAGCAGATCGCCCGCGCGATCCAGCTTTCGCTCGAATACGCGCCGCATCCGCCGTTCGCCAGCGGCACGCCGGAGGAAGCTGGAGAAGCGACCGTGCAATTCATAGCGCCGCGATTCGCCGGCCGGAAACAGGCGTTCGCGGCGGCGCATGCGCAGGACCGCGTTTCCTGAGCGCCGGCGCCGCGCAAGCCCGCGGCGCGCGGTGCGCGGCTTGCCAATTTCGGCCCTTGACGGCAATCTCGCGCCGGAAATAAGCGTCCCGTAAACATGTGCCGGAGTAGTCTCCTGTCCGGCGGAAGGACATGGGAAACTCCGGATCATGATCACGAACAGATTTGCCCGCGCCCGTGGCGGCGATGAGCCGGCCTCCGCCGGCCGTCTCGACCGGCGCTCGTTTCTGCTGGGCTCCGCCGCCGGTCTCGGCGCGCTCGGTCTTGCCGGTTGCGCGAGCGACGGCGGCATGACGTTCGCCGAGGCGTCCAAATGGTACGGCGCCGTGCCGGAGGAGAGATTCCCGATTCCGGCCGCCGACATTTCGAAGCTGGATCCGAAATATTACCGCCGGACCGTTCGCTACGATTCGAAGGAAGCGCCGGGCACGATCATCGTCGATCCCGCCAACTATTACGTCTATCGCATCGAGGGCGACGGCGCCGCCACGCGCTACGGCGCCAATGTGGGACGGCAGGGCTTCCTGTGGAGCGGCGAGGCCTATGTCGGCCGCAAGTCCGAATGGCCGATCTGGACGCCGCCCCCGGAAATGATCAAGCGCCAGCCGGAAGCCGCCAAATACGCCGGCGGCATGGCGCCGGGCCTCGACAATCCGCTCGGCGCGCGCGCGCTGCATCTCTACCAGAACGGGCGCTACACGCTCTACACGATCTACAGCACGAGCGATCCCGACACGATCGGCACCAACCTGACGAGCGGCTGCACAGGCCTGCTCACCCAGGACATGATCGACCTGTATGCGCACACGCCGGTCAAGACGAAAGTGATCGTCCTGCCGGCGTGAGCCTGACGCCGAAGCGGCCGGGTTGGTAACGCGGCGCGCGAATTCGGTCGGCGTCGCGATGGGCGCGCGCACGCAGGCGCACGCCGTCAACCATGCGATTTCGTCGTCGATCGACCTGCGCCCGGGCGCGCCGTCGTGTTTTCGATCCAGTCGACCTCGCCGCGACGGCGCCGCGTGTCGGAGGGCTGCTCCCCGAACAATTCGACATATTGCTCGGTGAATCGACCGAAATGCCGGAAGCCGCAGTCGAGAGCGACCTGCTTGATGAGTTTGTCTGATTCGACCAGCATCCGCCGCGCCGCCCACATCCTGCGCTCACGCAGATAGCGATAGAAGCTCTTGCCGCAGACGCCCATCATCGCGTTGTGCAAGGTGCGGCGCTGACGCCCAGCATCATCGAAACCTCGCGCGACAGCATCCGCGCCGCAGGGCGCTTGTCGATGTAGTCTTCGACGGATCGCACGATGTCGCGATGCGACCGATAGAGGTTGCTGGGCGGCGCCTCCTGTGCGCGGTCCGGCGCCAAGGCCTGTTCGTAGAGCGCGACGATCTGATTTTTGACCTGCGCGGCAAAAGCCGGATCGGCAAAACGTTCGCGCGCTTCGACCCAGATCTCTGCAACCGCCCACAGGCGCTGCCGGATGGATTCGGCGATGGCGGGATCGCAATTGAAGACGCCGCCGGTCGTGCAGCAGGGCGGCCAGCCTTTCTCGCACATGTTGTCGTCGAACGAGACGCCGCCCGCGACCCAGCCAGATCCCTCGACCGATCTTATCTCGGCTCCCTTACAGCCGAGCAGAATCGAATCGGGCCTGAAACGCACCCCGTTGATCGTCACATCGAACACAGGACCGAGCGCGCTCAGCACGAGGGTGCGGCGCGCCTGGATGTTCAACACCGCATATTGCGGCGACCGCTCCATGAGAGCGATCGTGACGCCGGCGAACGAGAAAACCAGTGCGCGCAAGGGCCTGTTCGGATCTGCATAGAATCGATGAACCCAAGCGCCCGCGCCATTTTCTGCAAATCCGACAGAGACTTCCGCCGCGTGAGCTTTGTCGATCAGATCGCCGAGTCGGCGCAGCGCCGTTGTTTCGTTTATCTTCTCGATGTTCGCACGCCTTTTTCGTTCGAAGTTCCAGAGCGATGGCAGAATAAAGACACAAAGCGAGCATTGGCTGCACGGCCCGTCGCTTTGCCGGATTCGGATATCTTTTGCCTGTTCTATCGGTCCTTCATTTCGACGAGCGGAAGTCACGATTGACTTTCGTCAAGTCGGCCTGCGCGAAACGCGATTTGCGATTTTCGGATACTCGCGGATGCTCCGGCTTGCGTGTTTCGCCGATACGATTCGGCGATTCTTAACGCGTGTCGCCAATTTTGACGCGTAACGCCCTTTGTAGGGTCGCGTCCATTTCAGCAGTTCAGGGTCCTTTGCCGTGGCGGGTCTTTCGAAAATTTTCGGCTTGGCCCATCGGATCCCCTCGCACGTCGCATTTTCCGCCCGCGCGGCGCTTCGTGATTTCGCGCATGACCGCAGCGGCGCGACGCTGGTCGTGACGGCTCTCGCGACGCCTATCCTCATCGGCCTCGCCGGGCTCGGCGTGGAAGGCGGCTACCTGTACATGCGCCACGCCAGCTTGCAGCAGGTCGCCGATATTGCGGTCATCAGCGCCGCTAACGCCGTGATGTCGGGCGGCAACGGCGCAACGGAGGCAAAGAGCGTAGCCGCCGCCATGAGCTATGTGAACGGCGCCAACGGTGTGACCGTTTCCTATAACTCGCCCCCGAAGACGGGAACCTATGCGGGGGTCGCCGGCTACTCGGAGGTCGATCTGAGCCTTCAGCAGAAGCCGTTTCTGATGTCGCTTTTTCGGTCGACAAGTTACACGGTCAGCGGCCGTGCGGTCGCCAAGACCGGATCGAGTTCGTCGTCGGGCTGCATGCTGGCGCTCGACCCGACCCTCGCCGCGTTGATCTTCAACGGAGGCGTCGTCGTCAATCTGCCGAATTGCGCCGCCTACGTGAATTCTTCGTACGCCAAGCAGGGCGCGGCGGAGATCGCCAACAATGCGAGCGTGACGCTCAAGCTTCTGTCCGTGGTCGGAACGATCGGCGGCTCGCTCGTCAGCGGCACGGCCAAGTCCGGGCAGACTGCGGTCTCGGACCCCTATGCATCGGTTCCATTCCCGACACGGACCGGCTGCGACTATTCCAGCCTGTCTGCAAAATCGAGTACGTCGACATCGCCGCTGGTGATCGCCGCCGTCGGGCCGATAACGACGATCTGCGGCGGCCTGTCGGTCGGAAACGGCAACTACGTCCGGTTCGACACGACCAAGGGCGGCGTTTTCCTGTTTCAAGATACCTATTCGCTCGCGGTGACGGGCGGCAGCCTGACCGCGACGGGCGCAACCCTCGCTTTCTCGGGCACGAGCGCCTTCTCGGTGAACAGCGGAACGGTTTCGATCACCGCTCCGACGTCCGGAACATATGCGGGCCTCGCCGTCATGTCGGCGACGAATGACTACAGCGCTTTCGCCATGCAGGGCGGAAGTACGATGAACATAACCGGCGCAATCTATCTGCCGAACGTGCAGCTCAAATATGCCGGGCAATCGACGACGACCGGGTCGGGCGGCTGCACGCAAATCGTGTCCGACCAAATTATTTTTACCGGCAATTCCCAGCTGGGCTCGAGCTGCGCGGGCACGGGGGTCAAATCGATCGGCTCCGGCGCCGTGCCTTCCGCATTGGCGGAGTGATTACATGAACCGCCTCAGAGTCTGGCTGGCCGACAAGCGCGGGAGCGCCGCAGTCGAATTCGGCGCGGTTGGCACGGTTCTCGTGATGGTGACCGTGTGCCTGGTCGACATCGCGCGGATGGGCTACCGCTCGATGGCGGTCAAATACGCCGTCGAAACCGGCGCGATCTACGCGGCCAAGCATGGTTTCAACGCAACGAGCGTCTCGTCCGCCGTCACGGCGTCCACGTCGGCCTCCGTCGCCGCCACGCCGGCGCCCTACCTTTTCTGCGGCTGTCCGACCGGCTCGGCCGTGACGCAGATGTCGACGACCACCGACGTGACCACGTGCTCGGCGTCCACCTGCACCGGCGGCGGCGCTCAGGGCGGATATGCGAGCGTGTCCGCGCAGGCGAATTTCTCGCCTTATTTCGGCTCCGTGTTCATGCAGTACCCCTCGACGCTCTCGGCGAAGGCGGTGGTAAGGCTGCAATGAGGTTTTCCTTATTCCGAAAATCCGAAAGCGGCGTGTCTGCTGTCGAGTTCGCGCTTGTGTCGCCGCTCCTTCTGCTGGTGCTGATGGGCGTCGCGCAGGTCTCGATGTGGGTCTGGACCAATTTCGCGCTTCAGCACGGGGCGGAAGCGGCTGCGCGCTGCGCGTCCATTACGCCGGCGACCTGCGGCACGACCGCGGCCATCCAGCAATATGCGGCCGCGCAATCCTACGGTCTCAACGTCGCCGCCAGCAGCTTCACCGTCGATACCGCCGCCGCCTGCGGCGTCTCCGTCTCGGCGAAGGTCCAGATGTTCGAATCGATCTCCTGGATGGGGACTTTCACCAGTACGGCGCTGGCCTGCTTCCCGAAGTAAGCGCACGCGCCCGCATTCACGCCGGCTTCTGCGCGGCCATCATGTAGTTGACCGCGCAATCGTCGGACGTGCGCCATTCGTCGAACACCGGATTGTAGACGACGCCGGTGCGATCGTAGATTTCGAGCCCGCAGGCGCGCAGATCGGCGGCGAGTTCCTGCGGCGTGACGAACTGCCGCCAGTCGTGCGTGCCCTTGTCGACCCAGCGCAGGATATATTCGGCGCCGACGATGGCGAGCGCATAGGATTTGAATGTGCGGTTGAGCGTCGCCGCGAACACGAAGCCGCCGGGCCGCGCCATTTTCGCCGCGGTGGCGATGAAGGCCGACCGGTCGTTGACGTGCTCGATCACCTCCATGATCAGCACGGCGTCGAACTTTTCGCCCGTCGCCGCCAGGTCCTCGGCCGTCGTCGTCCGGTAGTCGATCGAAAGGCCGCTTTCGGCCGCATGCGCGCGCGCGACGTCGATATTGACCGGCGCCGGATCGATCGAGGTCATTTTCGCGCCGAGCCTCGCCAGAGGCTCGCTGAGGATGCCGGCGCCGCAGCCGATGTCGAGAATCCTCAGGCCTTCGAGCGGCGCGTCGGACGGCGCCTCTCGCCGCATCTCTTCCAGCAGAATGTCCCTGATGTAATTCACCCGCGTCGGATTGAGCTTGTGGAGCGCGCGCATCGGGCCCCACAGGTCCCACCATTTCTGGCCGAGCGCGTTGAACCGGGCGACATCGGCCGGATCGACGCTCGCGCTCATGGGGGCCGCCTGAACCATCATCATCCTCGTTCACACTGCGACGCCTGCGCAATTGACAGGCGCAAGGTCCGTCGTATCTATACGCCGCCTTCGGACAGGGCGCGAGTTTTCAGGGCCGCGCCGGAGCGTCGCAAGGTCCGATACGCCTCTGCCCGAGACCCGCTGGGAGCCTCATGTCCGACGTCGCCAATTCCGGTTCCCCGCTGTCAGGCGCCGCCGCCAGGCCGCGGCTGGTGATGAAGTTCGGCGGCACCTCGGTCGCCAATATCGAACGCATCCGCAACGTCGCACGTCATGTGAAGCGCGAGATCGAGGCCGGCTTCGACGTCGCCGTCGTCGTTTCGGCCATGTCCGGCAAGACGAACGAGCTCGTCGCCTGGTGCAAGGAGGCCTCGCCCCTGCACGACGCGCGGGAATACGACGCCGTCGTCGCCTCCGGCGAGCAGGTGACGTCAGGGCTTCTCGCCATCGTGCTGCAGGACATGGGCGTGCAGGCCCGCTCGTGGCAGGGCTGGCAGATCCCGATCCTGACGGACCAGGCGCACGGCTCGGCGCGCATCGAGAGCATCGACGGCTCGGAGATCGTCAAGCGCTTCTCGGAGCGCAGCGAAGTGGCGGTGGTTGCGGGCTTTCAGGGCATGCACAAGGCCACGGGCCGGATCGCGACGCTCGGCCGCGGCGGTTCGGACACGAGCGCCGTGGCGCTCGCCGCCGCCATCGGGGCGGCCCGTTGCGACATCTATACGGACGTCGACGGCGTCTACACGACCGATCCGCGCATCGTGCCCAAGGCGCGGCGGCTGGAAAAGGTCGCCTTCGAGGAAATGCTGGAAATGGCCTCGCTCGGCGCGAAGGTCCTTCAGGTCCGCTCGGTCGAGGTGGCGATGGTGCACAAGGTGCCGACCTATGTGCGCTCGTCCTTCGACGATCCCGCACATCCCCAGTCCGGCACGCTGATCTGCGCCGAGGAGGACATTATGGAAGCCCAGGTTGTCACCGGCATCGCCTTTTCGCGCGACGAGGCGCAGATCACGCTGCGGCGCGTGGCCGACAAGCCGGGCGTGGCGGCCGCCATTTTCGTGCCGCTGGCCGACGCCAACATCAATGTCGACATGATCATCCAGGTCGTCTCCGACGATCAGGCCTCGACCGACATCACCTTCACGGTTCCGTCCGCCGACTATGACCGCGCCCGCGCGATTCTCGAAAAGGCGAGTTCGACCATCGGCTTCGCCTCCGTGACGGGCGCCACCGACGTCGTGAAGGTGTCGGCCATCGGCATCGGCATGCGCAGCCATGCCGGCGTCGCCGCGCGCGCCTTCAAGGCGCTCTCGGAAAAGGGCATCAACATCCGCGCCATCACGACCAGCGAGATCAAGTTCTCGGTCCTGATCGACGCCGCCTATACCGAGCTCGCGGTGCGCACGCTCCATTCGCTCTACGGCCTCGACAAGGCCTGATCTTCATCTTTGGGAAACCGCGCAGGGCGAGGATGGCGGCCGGCAGAAAGTCCGGCTCCATTGATCTCCACGCAGCGCATTTCATCCGACCGGGAAACCGCCTGGCGGCTCGCCGTCGCAGGACTGACCGTCCTCGGGCTCGCATTGCGCGTGGCCGCCGGCCGCGGCGAACTCTGGCTCGACGAGATCTGGTCCATCGACCTGCTGCGTCGCGCGCATAGTTTCGGCGAGATATTCTGGGGGATTTCGCACGACAATAATCATTTCCTGAATTCGGTCTGGCTCTGGATCGTCGGCCCCTACGCGCCGCCGCTGGTCCACCGGGCTGCGTCGATCGTTCTGGGCTCGGCCTGCGCCCCGCTCGCCGCATGGGCCGCGCGCCGCGACGCCGGAGAGAGATACGGCTGGGCGGCAGGTCTGCTCGCCGCCGCATTCTTCGCCCTGTGCCATCCCTTCGTGCATTTCGGCTCGGAGGCGCGCGGCTACGCCGGCATGACGGCGATGCAGCTCTGGCTCTGGATCGCCTTGTCGCGGCTCCTGGAGAAACCGGAGGACCGGCGCGTCTGGATCGAAATCGTCGCCTCGATCGCGCTCGGATGCCTGTTCAATCTGACCATGGTCGTGGGCGCGGGCATGCTCTGCGCCGCTTACGTGCTGCGGGTCGCCTTCGCCGAAGGCCGAACGGTCGCGGTTGCGCGGGCGGTCCGCGTCGTCATGCTGGCCTTCTACGGCGTCGCGCCGGCGGGCGCCGCCGTCCTTGCGGGCGCGCTCTACACGCACATGATCGAAGGCGGCGAACGCCACGCCTTCACGCTCGGCGCGCTCGCCGACGGCCAGGCGGCCATCTATCGCGCGACGCTTGGCCTGCCGATGGGGACGCCCGCCCCGGCTGTCCTAGCCGCAGTTGCGGCGATCGCCATCGCCGCGCTGCTGGCGGTCCCCGCGCAGGCGCGGATCGCGCCGCTGGCGGCGCTGCTCGGACCGGCCGCGCTCGAATGGCTCGCGCGCGCGCCGAACCTCGAATTCGCCCGGTTCCACCTGTTCTCCGCGACCGCCTTCCTCCTGCTCGTCGCCGAGGCGCTGGCCTGCGCGCTGGCGTCGCCGCGCGCGCCCGTGCGCGCGATCGCGATCGCCGGCGTCGCCGCCGCCGCGCTCGGCGCCGGCGTGCAGAACGCCGCCCTGATCGAGATCGGCCGCGGCGACTATGCGCGCGCCGTCGACGAGATGGAGGCGGGCGGCGCAGCGCGCTACGCCTCCAACATGTCCGGAGAGACGACGACGGTCGTCAGATATCTGGCGACGCGGGACGGCAAGGCCTCGGCCTACGTCGATTATGACCGTTGCGGCGCGCCCGCGCCGGACTGGTACGTCCATTCCGTCTATGCGCCGCGGATGATCCCGCAACCCGACGAAATCCTTGTCGGGCCCACGCAATGCCCGCTGCGGTTCGACAAGGCCGGCGAATTTCCGGCCTGGGGCCTGTCGGGCATGCAATGGACGCTCTACCGGCGGGCGGCCGGTCCCGCGCATCGGCCGTCGCCCGGTCCCACGCCCGGCGAGTGAAGCGCCGGCAAGGCGCGCTTCGTCAGCGGTTGCGGCCGCATTTTCCGGTTTCGATGCGCTCGGGGCGGGCGGAGGCGCATATCCGCCCGACCCTGCGCCAGCCTCGCCGCGTCGAATTTCCCGCTCGCTTGCTCACCCGGAATCGCGCGACTATACGAGCAGACGAACGGGCCTCCCGGCCGGATTGGACACGAACTGATGCGCAGCGCACTCGGCGGACCTCGCCTTCTGCTGCGCCGGCTGCGCGAAGTCATGGCGGAGCCGGTGAGCCCGCAGGCGCGGCTCGACAAGATCGTCGTCCACATCGCCGCCAACATGGTCGCCGAGGTCTGCTCGGTCTACGTCCTGCGCGGCGACGGCCGTCTCGAGCTCTACGCCACCGAGGGCCTCAACCGCGAAGCCGTCCATTTGACCACCATGCGCTCGGGCGAAGGCCTGGTCGGCCTGATCGCCAAGAGCGCCGAGCCGCTGTCGCTCGCCGACGCGCAGGCCCATCCCGCCTTCTCCTACAAGCCGGAGACGGGCGAGGAAATCTACCATTCCTTTCTCGGCGTGCCGGTTCTGCGCGGCGGCAATACGCTCGGCGTTCTCGTCGTGCAGAACCGCGCGCGGCGCATCTATACCGACGAGGAGATAGAGGCGCTCCAGACCGTCTCGATGCTGCTCGCCGAGATGATCGCCTCGGGCGAATTGCAGGCGCTCGCCGGGCCCGGCGACGAGACCGCGCTGAAGCGGCCGTTGTCCCTGCAAGGCGCCTCGCTCGCCGACGGCATCGGCCTCGGCCATGTGGTGCTGCACGAGCCGCGCGTCGTCATCAAGCAGCTCGTCGCTGAAGACACCGCATCCGAAACGCGCCGCCTCGAAGACGCGATCCAGGCGCTGCGCGACGAGATCGACGCGCTGATCGCGCGCGGCGACCGGCTCGGCGCCGGCGAGCACAAGGATGTGCTCGAGACCGTGCGCATGTTCGCCAACGATCGCGGCTGGACGCGCCGCCTCGCCGAAGCGATCCAGACCGGCCTCACCGCGGAAGCCGCGGTCGAGCGCGTGCAGAACGACGCCCGCGCGAAACTGCAACGCCAGACCGACCCCTATCTGCGCGAGCGCCTGCACGATCTCGACGATCTCGCCAATCGCCTGCTGCACAAGCTCGCCGGCGAATCCTACGTCGTCGCGCGCGATATCCTGCCCGACAACGCGATCCTGGTCGCGCGCGCGATGGGGCCTGCCGCGCTCCTCGATTATCCGCGCGCGAAAATTCGCGGCCTCGTGCTCGAACAGGGCGGCGCCTCGAGCCATGTCGCGATCGTCGCGCGCGCCATCGGCATTCCCGCCGTCGGCGACGTGCCCAACGTCACCGATTTCGTCGAGACGGGCGACGCCATCATCGTCGACGGTTCGGCCGGCGAGGTGCAGGTGCGCCCGCAATCCGACGTCGAGGCCGCCTATGGCGAAAAGGCGCGGCTGCGCGCGCGGCGCCAGGAGCAATATCACAAGCTGCGCGACGTCCCGGCCGTCACGAAAGACGGCGTGCAGGTGAAGCTGCACATGAACGCGGGCCTCGTGATCGACGTGCAGCACGTGAAGGAGACGGGCGCGGAATCGATCGGCCTGTTCCGCACCGAGCTGCAATTCATGCTGGCCGCGCGTTTTCCGCGCGCGAGCGAGCAGGAGCAGCTTTATCGCACCGTGCTCGAAGCCGTGCCGGACCGGCCCGTCACCTTCCGCACGCTCGACATCGGCTCCGACAAGGTCCTGCCCTACATGGACAAGGTCGAGGAGGAAAATCCCGCGCTCGGCTGGCGCGCGATCCGCATCGGCCTCGATCGTCCCGGCCTCCTGCGCCAGCAATTGCGCGCGATGCTGCGCGCGGGCGCAGGACGAGAGCTGCGGATCATGTTCCCGATGGTGGCGACCATCAGGGAATTCGAGGCGGCGCGCGACGTCGCGATGCGCGAGGTCGCCTATCTCAGGAAGCACGGCCACGGAACGCCGGAGCCGCTGCGGCTCGGCGTGATGGTGGAAGTGCCCTCGCTGCTCTGGGAATTGGGCCCGCTCTGCGCGCGCGCCGATTTTCTCTCCGTCGGCTCGAACGATCTCATCCAGTATCTGTTCGCCGCCGACCGCGACAACAAGCGCGTCGCCTCGCGCTTCGATTCGCTGTCGCCGCCGGCGCTGCGCGCGCTGCGCGCGATCGCGGAGGCGGGCCACCTCTCCGGCACGCCCGTCACGCTGTGCGGCGAGATGGGCGGCAAGCCGCTCGATGCGCTCGCGCTGGCGGCGATCGGCTACCGCTCGCTGTCGATGTCGCCCGCCTCGATCGGCCCCGTGAAAGCCGCGATCATGGCGGTCGATCTGCAGGAATTGTCGCAATTCCTGCAACCGATGATCGACGAGGCCGACGATCGCGCCCCGCTGCGCGAACGGCTGCGGACCTTCGTCGAACAGCGCGGCGTGCCGTTGTAGCTTGCGTTGCTCCGAGTTTTCCCGATACGCGCGATCCGCCGCGCGCGCCGCCGGCGACACCGCCTTTCAGAGATTTCATGATCCCCAACGACAAGCTCGACATCATCCTGCGCCGGCATGACGAGATCGGCGCCAAACTCTCGGCGGGCGCCGACGGCGCGACCTTCGTGGCGCTCTCGCGCGAACTGAGCGCGCTCGACGACGTCGCCGCCGCCATCCGCGGATTTCGCGCGCAACAGAAGGAAGTCGACGACCTCGACGCCATGCTCGCCGACGCCTCCCTCGACAAGGACATGCGCGACATGGCGGAGGCCGAGCGCGCGGAAGCCGGCGCGAAGCTCGCCGCAGCCGAGAAGGAATTGCAGATCGCGCTGCTGCCGAAGGATTCCAACGACGAGAAGAGCGCCATTCTCGAAATCCGCGCGGGCACGGGCGGCGACGAGGCGGCCCTGTTCGCGGGCGATCTCTTCCGCATGTATTCGCATTACGCCGACAGCCGCGGCTGGAAGACCGAACTCATTTCCGCCAGCGACGGCGCGATGGGCGGCTACAAGGAAATCGTCGCCGAGATTTCCGGCCGCGGCGTTTTCGCGCGCCTCAAGTTCGAATCTGGCGTGCATCGCGTGCAGCGCGTGCCGGATACGGAGGCGCAGGGGCGCATCCATACGTCCGCCGCCACCGTCGCCGTGCTGCCGGAAGTCGAGGAGGTCGACGTCGACCTCAACGAGAGCGATCTGAAGATCGAGACGATGAAATCGGGCGGCGCCGGCGGCCAGCACGTCAACAAGACGGAATCGGCGATCCGCATGACCCATATCCCGACCGGCATCGTCGTGATGATGCAGGAGGAGCGCTCGCAGCATCGCAACCGCTCCAAGGCGATCAATCTCATGCGCGCGCGCCTCTACGACATGCAGCAGGCCGCCCGCGACTCCGAGCGTTCGGCCGACCGCAAGGCGATGGTCGGCTCCGGCGACCGCTCCGAGCGCATCCGCACCTACAATTTTCCGCAGGGGCGCGTGACCGACCACCGCATCAACCTCACCCTCTACAAGCTCGACAAGGTGATGGCCGGCGACCTCGACGAAATCGTCGACGCGCTGATCACGGACCATCAGGCGAAGCTGATGGCGGCGGAGGGCGTGTAGGCGTCGCGCCTTGACGCCTCCGCCCCGCTCCCGTATAGACCCGCATCCTTGCGGCGGCCCCTGTCGCCGCGGGCTTTCCATGCCTGTGGATCAGCCTGCCGCGTCGCGCGTGCGAGGGAAACGCTTTTACCCCGGAAATCCGGGCGAAACCGGAGTAGACCCATGTCCCGCCGCTGCGAACTGACCGGCAAGGCCGTCCAGACCGGCAATCTCGTCAGCCACTCGAACCGCAAGACGCGCACGCGTTTCCTGCCGAACCTGTGCAACGTCACCCTTCAGTCCGAAACCCTCGGCCGCCCCGTGCGCCTGCGCATCGCCGCAGCCACCCTGCGTTCGGTCGAGCATCGCGGCGGCATCGACGCCTTCCTCGCCAAGGCGAACGACGCGGAACTGTCGCAGAACGCCCGCGCGATCAAGCGCGAGATCGCCAAGAAGCAGGCTGCGCCCGCCGCCTGATCGCGCCCGCAGCCGCCCTTGACGAAGGCCGCCTCTGGCGGCCTTTTTGTTTGCCGGCGGACGGTCAGCCGCCGCGGGGAGTCGTGTTCATGGTCCGCCGTTCGATCGCAGCAGCCGCTATCTCGCTTTTCTTCGCCGCCGGCGGTCAGAGCCTCGCCCAGACCGCAAGCCCGGCCCCGGCGCCGGCGGGCGCGCCCGCGTCGTCGGTCGCCGCGCGCGGCGCGAAAATGATCGAGCGGCTCTGCGGCGCGCCGGTGCGGGCCGCCTCCGGCCGCTACGCCGACCGCCTCGCCGAACGGCTGTCGCTCAACGACGGCCAGAAGGCCCTGCTGAAGGCCTGGCAGGACGCCCGCCAGAAGGCGCGCGAAGACGCGCGCGCGACGCTGTGCAGCCCGAAGCCCGATCTCTCCACCTTCGCCGGCCGGCTCGACTGGCGCGGCAAGCGGCTCGCGACGCAGCTTGCGAGCTTCACGGCCGAGCGCCCGAAGCTCGAAGCCTTCTATGCGAGCCTCGACGAAAAGCAGAAGGCCGCCTGGGACGAGGCTCGCAGCCGTCGCGAGGAGCGCCGGTCGCGGCGCCGGTGACGCGAACGCCGGCGCACGCATAGATGCCTTGAAGCGGACCGCCTTCCGGCCGTCGGGCGGATTGGATAAGCTTGCGCCATTCAATCCAGACCTGAACGGAAACGCCTGATGACCTCGAAATTGTTCGAGCCGCTGAAGATCGGCCGCTACACGCTCGCCCATCGCATCGCCATGGCGCCGCTGACGCGCATGCGCGCGACCAAAGGCACGAACGCCCCGAACGCGCTCAACGCGAAATATTACGGCCAGCGCGCCACCAAGGGCGGCCTCATCATCTGCGAAGCCTCGCCCGTCGTCGACGGCGGCGCCGCCGGCCCGGACGTGCCCGGCATATTCAGCGACGCGCAGATCAAGGGCTGGCGGCTCGTCACCGACGCCATCCACGCCAAGGGCGGGATCGCGTTCCTGCAATTGTGGCACGGCGGCCGCATTTCGCATTCCTCGCTGAATTCGAAGGGCGCGCCGCCGGTCGCGCCCTCCGCCGTCGCGCCCACGCAGGGCATGGCGATGACGGCGACGTTCGAGCCGAAGCCGTTCGAGACGCCGCGCGCGCTGGAGACCGCCGAAATTCCCGCGCTCGTCGCGGCCTATGCGCAGGCTGCGAAAAACGCGGTCGCGGCCGGCTTCGACGGCGTCGAGATTCACGGCGCGAACGGCTATCTGCTGGAGCAATTCCTGCAGACGCGCACCAACCAACGCGCCGACGCCTACGGCGGCTCGATCGAGAACCGCGCACGGCTGATGCTCGAGGTGACGCGCGCCGTCGCGGACGCCATCGGCGCCGACCGCACCGGCATCCGCCTCTCGCCTTACGGCCGCGCCAACGACAGCGGCGAGGCCGACCCGATGCCGCTCTACAGCCACGTGATCGGCGAATTGAACAAGATGGGCCTCGCCTATCTGCATTTGATCGAGCCCCGCGCGAGCGGCGCCGGCCAGCGCGAGGTCGATCACACGGACGTGCCCTCGGGCGCGGAAGTCGTGCGTCCGCTGTGGAAGGGGCCGCTCGTCACGGCCGGAAACTTCAAGGCGGACGGTGCGGAGAAGATGGTGGCGGCGGGCCATGCCGACATCATCGCCTTCGGACGCTACTTCATCTCCAATCCCGATCTGCCGGAACGCATTCGCCGCGGCGCGGAATGGACGCCCTACAATCGCGCGACCTTCTACGGCGGAACCGAGGTCGGCTACACCGACTATTCGGCGCTCGAACCGGCGCCCGCGGTCTAGAACAGTCCCGCGACGATATTGATCGTCAGCGCGAGAATCGCCGTGTTGAAGAAGAAGGCGAGAATCGAATGCGCCAGCGACACGCGGCGCATCGGCCGGCTGGATATCTCGACGTCGGCGGTTTGCGAGGCGACGCCGATGATGAAGGAAAAATAGGCGAAATCGCTGTAGGTCGGCTGTTTCGTGCCCGGAAAGATGAGGCCGCCGCGCGGATCGTCCGACGTCTTCTTCGCGAGTTCGAGATCGTCGTCGTCGATGTCGCCGTCGAGATCGGTCGGCGCCTCCGCTTCGGCGCCGGTCAAAACGCGCTCCAGATAGAATTCGTGCGCGTAATGCAGCGCGAATTCCGTGTGGATGAAGAACCACGCCGACAGGATCGTGCATCCGGCGAGACAAAGCCGCCACGCCTTCTCGACGCCATGCGCGTCATGCGCAAGACCGAGCTCGACCACGATCGCCGCAATGGCGGCGACGCCGGCGAGCACGCAGAGCGCGAGCACCGTCAGGCGCCCGTCGTCCAGCAATTGCGCGCGATAACGCATGTCGGGCGGACTCGCGTCGCGCATGGAATAAAGGACGGCGGCAATGTAACTGACGACGGCGGCGTTCCACCCGATGAGCACGCGCGCGACGACGCCCGCCGCCTCCGGCGCTGCGAAGCCGACGCACGCGCCGACGGCGATCGCGACGAAAAGACGCGGACGCGCGGTCACCACGCGCAAGGGAAGCATATGGCTGCGATGGCGTTCGAGGCGCGCGCGAAAATCTTCGTCGCGACGGGCGGCGACGTCGCGCGCGTCGGTCAAGAGCGGCGCGCGGCGGTGAAGCGCGCGGCCTCGGCGAGCGTATCGGCTTTCGAGCCGAAGCCGCCGGCGGCGAGCGCCTCGATCGCCTCGATGGCGAGCGTATCGCGGCGTTCGCGCGCAGCGTCGATCCCGAGCGCGGCGACCAGCGTCGCCTTGTTGCGGCCGGCGTCCTTGCCCGCGCGCTTGCCGAGCGCGGCTTCGTCGCCTTCCGCATCGAGGATGTCGTCGGCGACCTGGAAGCAGGCGCCGAGGGCGCGCCCGTATTTCGTCAACGCCGCGCGCTGCGCGGCGTCGGCGCCGCCGATCCGCGCGCCGGCTTCGACCGCATAAAGCAACAGCGCGCCGGTCTTCATCGCCTGCATCGTCATCACGAAGGGCGGCGTATGCGGCTCGGTCTTCTTCTCGGCTTCGAGATCGAGCGCCTGGCCGCCGACCATGCCGCCGAGGCCGGCGCCCCGCGCGAGGCCGAGCACGAGATCCGCGCGCACGGCCGCATCGGCATGGGTCGCGGGATCGGCGAGAACGTCGAAGGCGTAGGTGAGGAGCCCGTCGCCGGCGAGGATCGCGGTCGCCTCGTCGAAGGCCTTGTGCGCGGTCGGGCGGCCGCGCCTCAGATCGTCGTCGTCCATCGCGGGCAGGTCGTCGTGCACGAGCGAATAGCAATGCACCATTTCGAGCGCGCAGGCCGCGCGCAGCACGCCCTCGCCCGCAACGCCGAACAGCCGCGCGGTCTCGACCATCAGGAACGGGCGCAGCCGCTTGCCGCCGCCGAGGCTCGAATAGCGCATCGCTTCGAGCAGGCGCGCCGGACGCTCGATTTCCCCGCCGAGCGGGCGCGGCGACAGCAGACGGTCGAGCATGGCTTCGGTCGCCGCCGCCGTCTCGTCGAGGCGCTTGCGAAACAGATCCGCGGCGGCGCGTTCGTTCATTGTCGTTCCCCGAAGTCCTTGAACAGGCGGCCTCGCTTGCCCGATCGACCCGGATCGGTCAAGGCTCGCTCCGGGAGTGCAGGCATGACGCGGTGGTTGAGGCGCGCGCTGCGGATCGCAACGGGGCTTCTCCTGCTCCCTGTCGTCGCGATCGCCGTGCTGATGGCGGTCTGGGCGGTCAAGCCGCCGGTCTCGACCCTCATGCTCGCGCGCTATGCGCTGGGCGAGCGTGTCGAACGCGACTATGCGCCGCTCGACCGGATCGCGCCGGCGCTCGTCGCCTCCGTCATCATGTCCGAGGACGGCCAGTTCTGCCGCCACGACGGCGTCGACTGGGGCGCGCTGCACGAGGTAATCGAGGATTCCGACGAGGACGGGCCGTCGCGCGGCGCCTCGACAATCACCATGCAGACGGTCAAGAACCTGTTCCTGTGGCCGGGCCGCAGCGTCATCCGCAAGGGTCTCGAGATCCCGCTGGCGCTGGCGCTCGACGCGCTCTGGACCAAGCGCAGGATCATCGAGGTCTATCTCAACATCGCCGAATGGGGACCGGACGGAACCTTTGGGGCGGAGGCCGCCGCCCGCGCCGATTTCGGCCGCAGCGCGGCCGCGCTGACGCTGAGGGAGGCCAGCCTGATGGCGACCGCCCTGCCGAATCCGGTCAAGCGGCTGCCGGGTCGTCCGAAACCCGGACATTCGCGTCTCGCGGGAATTATCGCCGGCCGGGTCGCCAGGTCGGGCCCCTGGCTCGATTGCCTCCGCAAATAGAAAATCGCGCGTCGGGGTGGCGCGGCCCGGATTTTTTGTGTATGGACCCCCGACCGTTCCGCCGGGGCCCCTCGGGTCCGCGGGACACAGGAGTTTCCCATGGCTGTTCCGAAGCGAAAAACCTCTCCGATGAAGCGCGGCTTCC
>JAGWTW010000217.1 GCA_028868735.1 Hyphomicrobiales bacterium
CGCGCGCAATCGAGAGGTCGTCCGCGTTCTCTTCGTCATCGACGCCTGCGACCGTGAGTGTGCACCCCGTTTGACCGGACACCCGGCAGGCTGGAGTTAAGCACTGAGGCGGATGAACTCCCGAGGCGATCGGAACTTCAGGCCAGAGTGCGGGTGTACCTCACAATAATCCTCGATCCAGTCGGGCAGCAATGCAAGGATGACGTCGGCGTCCGTGAGGACGTTCAACCGGGCGTAGTCGCGTTTCAGCGTTTTGACGAAGCTTTCGGACATACCGTTGCTTTCCGGGCTGCGCACCGGCGTGAACAGCATTTTGAGACCGAGCGCTCGCGCCATGTCGGCTGTGTCCTTGGCGATGTAGGCGCTGCCGTTGTCCGACAGCCATTCGACTGCGTGCGGCGTCTTGGTAGCGCTGAAGCGCCGTTCGACGGCGGTGACCATAAGATCGCGCACCATTTCACCTGATACGCCGGCATTGGCGATGGCGGACCAGGCGATGATCTCACGGTCGCAGGCGTCGATGACGAAGAGAACGCGGACGACCTCTCGATTGCGCGCGTGGATTTCCAGATGATCGGAACACCAGCGGATATTCGACCGCAGCGCCACGACTGCCCCTTCATGCGCGCGGCCAGGGCGGCGCGCGGTATGTCGTTCGAGCGTCAAGCGTTGGACCTGCATGATCCTCAAGACACGCTTCTTGTTGACCTCCGGCCGGCCAGCGGCCCGCAGGCGCCGGTTTACCAGCGCCCAGACCCGTCGATAACCGTAGGTCGGGCGCTCATCGACGATGCCGCGGATGATCGGCAGAAGATCTGCGTCCTCCTCTTTGCGGTACCGTCCACGCGGCTTTGTCACGCCCGCGCGCCGGCCGATCAGGTTGGAGCGCGCCACGCCCAGCGTCTCGGCGATCGCCTTCATCGGGAACCGTCCTTGCGCGGAGTCCACGAGACGAGCGGCAATGTCGGTTTTTTTGGGCGCGCCAGCGCGAGGGCTTCCTTGAGGATCTCGGCTTCCATGGTCTTGCGGCCGAGCAAACGCTCGAGCTCGCGGACCTTCTTTTCGAGATCGCGGACCTGCGAGGCGCCGACCACGTCCTCGTCGGCTTCGACGGCAACCTGACCGCCTTCGAGCATCCGGCGCTTCCACGCGAACAACTGAGAGGGGGCGATTCCCGCGCGCCGGGCCACGAACGACACGCTCAAGCCAGGCTGCGTCGCTTCTTCGACCAGCCGGACCTTCTCGGCCGCCGACCATCGGCGTCGGCGCTGAACCGACGTAATCACTTCGTAAGCGTCCAACGGGTCACGTGTAGCGCGGACTGCGTCGGACGAGGATGATCACATCCCTTCGGATTCTCTCCGGTGTGATCATCATAGGTCTGAGCATATGTCCGGGCATAGAACGTTTCATGTTTTGGACGCGTTGGAGGCGAGTCCCGCGCGGACGCGACGCATCTGGTCGCAAGCGGCGAAGGATTTGATTCTGGCCGAAGCGAGCGCCCCCGGCGTCAACGTCTCGGCGGTCGCCAGGGCGCATGGCGTGAGCGTGAGCCAACTCTTTCACTGGCGGCGCGAAGCGCAGAAGGGAGCCCGGATCGCGACCTCCGGCGCCGCTGCGACCGAGCCGACGCTCTCATTCGTCGAGATGACGCCAACGCCAAGGGCAGAGCCGTCGGCGCCGATTTCGACCGACGTCTGCGAGATCATTGTCGCCGGCGTCGCCCTTCGG
>JAGWTW010000218.1 GCA_028868735.1 Hyphomicrobiales bacterium
GGCGTCTCGCACGCCACGGCCATCAAGTGCATCGCGCGCCTGAAGCGCGAGGGGCTCGCGACTTCCAAACTCTATCGCGGCGTCTTCCTCACAGAGATGGGGGAAACGCTCGCGCGGCGCGTGCGCGCGCGACATCGGCTCGTCGTGGATCTGCTGGTGGCCGTCGGCGTTCCGCAGGCCGCCGCCGAGACCGACGCCGAGGGAATCGAACATCACGTTTCGGAAGAAGCGCTCGCCGCCTTCGCCCGGTTCCTGAAACGTCGATAGGTCATCTGCGCGGCAAAACTTGTTGCTCGAGCGCAACAGCGCGGGAACATCTTTCGCGCGCCGCAATCCGCCGGCCGCAAGCCGCTTTTCAGCCATAAACTACACGCTAATCTCGACGCGATAAGAAACGCGGGTTCGACGTCTCTCGCAGCGATGCGTGCGCATTCGAATCGCCGATGTGTTGCAATTTTGCACGTCCGCTTCCCGGCGCGGCGTCGCGTGAAGGAGCCGTCCAGGGCGGTTCGTTCGGCCGGGAAGGGCAGGCGCGTGAAGGGTTCGCCGATTTCGTCGGCGTTCGTCACGCGGGGACGCGCGGCGTCCCCAACAGGCGGGCACGGGGCGCGCCGAAGAGATGGACGTCGATGCGTTTAGCGGTTCGGACGGGTTTCTGGGTTTTGTGCGGCGCCGTCGCCGTGGCGGCGCCCGCGCGCGCCTTCGAGGAGCGCGCCGCCGACGGCCGGGCGGCCGAGACGCGCGTGGTCGAGGAACGCGTCGCCGACAACAGGCTCGCCGACAGCCGCGGCGCTGAGAGCCGGGTGGCCGACAGCCGCGTCGCCCGCCCGGTCTACCGGGACGCGCAGCAAGCGCTCGAAGCCGGCATCGCGACCTACAGCGCCGGCAACGCCAAGAGCTCAGTCGAGGCGCTCACCTACGCCGCACAGGGCGGCGCGGCGCTCGCCCAGTGGAAGCTCGGCAAGATGTACGCGGCCGGCGACGGCGTCGCCGCCGACGATTACAAGGCCTACCAGTATTTCGCGCAGATCGTCGACCATTACGACGAGGACACGACGCCCCGGCGCGAGCTGCCGGTGGTCGCAAGCGCCTTCGTCGCGGTCGGCGCCTATGCGCTGAACGGCATTCCCGGCTCCAAGCTCCGCGCCGATCCGCGCCGCGCCTTCAACATGTTCCAGTACGCCGCCACCAATTTCGGCGACGCCAACGCCCAGTACAATCTGGCGCGCATGTATCTGGACGGCGCGGGCGTCGACAAGGACGCGCGCCAGGCCGCCCGCTGGCTGCGGCTCGCGGCCGAAAAGGGCCATGCCCCGTCGCAGGCGCTGCTCGGCGAACTCCTGTTCACCGGCCCGGAAGGCGTCGCCCGCCAGCGCGCGCAGGGGCTGATGTATCTGACGCTCGCCCGCGAATCGGCGAGCGATCCGGTCGGCGACCGCTGGATCGTCGACCTCTACGACAAGGCGATGAAGGAAGCCGCCGACAACGACAAGCAGGCCGCGCTCGCCTATCTGGAAGGCTATCTGAAGCGGCGGTGAGGGCGGCGGCGTCGCCCCGCAACGGCGTCGATCGAGCGTCCGTTTCCAGCCCGGAAGTCGACGTCCGCTGTCGGACCGGTTGCGGACTCCTTCTCCCGCTGGCGGGAGAAGGTGGCCCTTGCGAAGCAAGGGTCGGATGAGGGGCCGCGCCGCCCGAAACAGCTTGCAGAAAGAACGTCGCCATAAGAC
>JAGWTW010000028.1 GCA_028868735.1 Hyphomicrobiales bacterium
AGCCGAGTCGCCGCAATTCGGCGTCGCGGGCGGCGTCATGCAATTTCTGCTCGACGCTTTCGTGCGGAGACCCGTCGAGTTCGACGATGAGGCGATGCCTGACGCACAGGAAATCGACAACGAAACGAGCGATCGGAACCTGCCGTCGAAACTCGAGGCCATCGAGACGGCCGCTGCGCAAGGCGCGCCAGAGCATGATCTCGGCGGCCGCCATGTCGCGGCGAAGGCGCGAACGAAGTCTGTCTGGCGCCGACGCGAGCGGGCGTCGCACACGGTCTTATGGCGACGTTCTTTCTGCAAGCTGTTTCGGGCGGCGCGGTCCCTCATCCGACCCTTGCTTCGCAAGGGCCGCCTTCTCCCGCAAGCGGGAGAAGGAGTCCGCAACCGGGTCGATCCTTCGCGTTGAGCTCGGCGCCGGAACCGGTCGTTCGGCGGTCCGCCGGGAAGCCGAATTGGCTGGAGGAGAGAGGGCGGAAAACGGCGTTTGCGGCTCGATGTTCGCAAACGTGTCCCTCATGCCCGCGCCCGCAGGACGCGTCTCGAGCATAGGGGCTGCGGCCATCCTTCGAGACGCGCCTTCGGCGCGCCGCGGGATGAGGCATTGGCGGCGTGATCCGTGCGCGGTCGATTGATGGTTCGCGCTTGCCCCGATGCCGAAGCGTTCGGCCGGTGCGGGCGTTCGTTCAGCCCGCGAGCAGGTCGCCGATCGCGCCGTGCGCGGCGGCGACGGCCTTGGACAGGCCGCCGAGGCAGGCTGCGACGTCGCCTTCGGCGCGGGCGCAATCCTCGTAGGTTTCGGCCGCGGCGGCGACGCCGAAGGCGCCGACGGCCCTGGCCGAGCCTTTCAGCGTGTGGGCGAGGTCGGCGCGCCAGCGGCCGTCGACCGGGCCCGGCTCGGCGAGGCGGGCGAGGATCTGGGCGGACTGACGGTCGAACAGGCGCAGAAGCTCGGCCTCGAGATCGCGCTCGCCGAAGGTCTGCCTGGCGAGGTGGACGAGATCGATCGGCGTTTCGCCGGCGGGGGAGGGCGCCCTGGCGATCGGGTCGGCAAATGCACGCGCTGTCTGGGCCAAATCAGCCTCCATCGAAAACAAGCCAGTTGCGGGCGGCGGCACGATCCTGGCGGCGTTACGTTTTCGAAGCGTCTCAAACCGCCGGAATTTGGCTGTTTGAAGTCAGTGTTGGTTCAACATGGTGAACAGGGCGTTAACGACGTTTGGAAGTTGCAATCGACCTGCGGTTTCAATCCGCGACGCCCGGGGATAGAGTTACTTTTGGTTAACGGTTCCGCAGGCGGGCGGAATCCGCCCGGCGTTCAGTCGGTTCGTACGAGAGGCGTTTCATGGCTACCCAACCCAAGTCCCAGGACGCAGCTGCGGCTGCTTTCTCGGCGATCGAGGATGCGCTGAACCTCAACGGCTCCGATCCGGAGCCGGCGACGGAAGCGAGGCCGGAAACCAAGCCGGAAAATACCGCCGCCAAGCCAGGCGCAGGGCCCGTCGGCTTCGATCTGCCGAAGCCCCGCCAAGAGGAAACATCGGTGCGCCTGCCTGAAATCCGTGACGACGAATTCGTGAAACCGCGCCCGACGGAAACCGCTGCGCGCGCGCCAGAACCGCGCCCGACCGAGGCGCGCACGCCCGCCGCCGCCAACGACGACCGGCGCACCGTCGGGCAGATTTTGCAGGCGATGCAGGTTCGCCCGAGCGCGACGCCGCTCGTCGTCGCGACGCTGTTTTCCGCAGCGTGGGCGGGGGTCTGGGCGATCTGGGCCAACGCCAACCGCGCAACGCTGTTTTCCGGCGATTTCGCGCGCATCGAGCCGGCGATGGCCGCGCTCGCGCTCATCGGGCCGATCGTCCTGTTCTACCTTCTCGCCGTCATCGCGCGCCGCGCGCAGGAAATGCGCCTGACCGCGCGCTCGATGACCGAAGTCGCCATTCGCCTGGCCGAGCCCGAGACGATCGCGACCGAGCAGGTGATCACGCTCTCGCAGGCGATCCGTCGCGAGGTGGCGTCCATGGGCGACGGCATCGAGCGCGCGCTCGCCCGTGCGAGCGAACTCGAAACCATGGTGCGTTCGGAAGTGGCGACGCTCGAGCGCTCCTATTCGGACAACGAGCGGCGCATCCGCTCTCTCATCGACGAACTTTCCAACGAGCGCGAGGCGATCGTCGTCAATGCGGAGAAAGTGCGCACCGCCATGTCCGGCGCGCATGAAAATCTCTCGCAGACGCTGGCTGTGACATCGCAGCGCCTGTCCGACAGCGTGAGCGAAGCGGGCGTGCGCGTGACGCAATCGCTCGGCGCGCGCAGCGAGGAGATCGCCAATACGCTCGGCCAGACCGGCGAGCGCATCGTCGAGGGTCTGTCCGACCACGGCGGCGAAATCGTCGCGCGCATCGCGACGACCGGCGAGCAGATCGTCGCGGGACTTTCCGCGCATGGCGGGGACGTCATCGGACGCCTCGCCGAAACCGGCGAGCAGATCGTCAACGGGCTTTCGACGCACGGCGGCGACGTCGTCGCGCGCCTCACCGAGACCGGCGACACGGTTACGCGCCATCTCGGCGGCACGGGCGATGCGGTCGCCGCGCTGCTGATCAGCAAGATCGGGGAATCGACAGATCGCCTGCGCGAAACGAGCGAGGCGCTCGCGCTCGACCTGCAAGGCCGCAGCGAAGACGTCGTGCGGCGGATGGGCGTGCTGAGCGAAAATATCGCCGCGACGCTCGATGGCCACGGCGCCGATCTCGTCGACCGGCTGGCTGCGACCGGCGACCGCATCCACGAGACGGTGACGGTCCATGGCGCCAATCTCGATGTGTCGCTCGCCGATACGGCGAACCGCCTGCACGACAATCTCACGACGATCTCGACGCAACTCGTCGACGGTCTCGCAATGCGCGTGGACGAGGCCTCGAACGCGTTCGAGACGCATGGCGCGCGCATGGCCGATCTCATCGAGACGACGCACGAACGCGCCCGCGCCGATCTGGAGGCGCACAGCGACCGCATGATCTCGGCCTTCTCCGACCGCGCCGGCGCGACGTCGGACGCGCTGATGCGCCACGCCGACGATCTGCAAGACCGGATCGCCGCGACGACCGCGCAGGCGGAAAGCGCCTACCGGACGCACGCCGAACAGCTTCACGCTCATTTCGCGGCGACCGCGGCGCAGACGCACGAGGGCTTGCGGACCCATTCGGAAAGCCTGCAATCCAGCATCGCGGCGGCAGCAGCGCTGACGCAGGAGAGCCTGCGCGGCCATTCGGCGGACGTGCTGGCGGGCGTCGCGGCTGCGGCGGCGATCACGGAAGAGCGCCTGCGCAATCATTCCGACGAAATGCAGTCCGCCATCGCCGCGACGGCTGCGCAGACGGAAGAGCGCCTGCGCAGCCTGTCCGACAGCGTGCAGGGAAACCTCGCCGACACTGTGGAGCAGACGCAGTCGAGCCTGCGCGGACATTCGGACGCGCTGCAGACGAGCCTTGCCGCGACGGCGGCGCAGACAGATGCGAGACTGCGGGCGCACGCCGACGATATGCAGGCCAGCCTCGCGGCGGCGGCGTCGCACACGGAAACGAGTCTGCGCGATCATTCCGAGGCGTTGCAGACCGGTCTCCTGTCGGCGACCGCGCGCGCCGAGGAAGCCCTGCGCCGCAATACAGAAGCGTTGCAAAGCGGGCTCGCGGCCACCGCGGCCCAGTCGCAGGAAGCCTATCGCGAGCATGCGGAGGCGATCCAGCGGAGCCTTGCGGACGCGAGCGCTTCGATCCTCGGCGAGCTTGAGTCGCGTACGCAGCAAGTGCAGGGCGGCTTTACCGAGGCGACGAGCAAGGCGAGCGACACCCTTCAGACGCATATCGCAGGCCTCAGCGCCGAATTCCGGACGACAAGCGACCGCGCGCTGGCCAATTTCCAGAACCGCACGACCGACATGCATCGCCGTTTTGCGACGACCGCAGGCGAAGCGGTCGAGGCGATCGGCGTGCACGGCGATCGCGTCAACGACGCGCTCGCGACGAAACTCGAGAGTTTCGTCGCCGCGATCGGCCGCCACGAGGGCGATCTGTCCGACAGGCTCGTCGCCGAGGGCGATCGCATCTCCAACGAACTCGTCTCGCGCCTCGAAGGCGTCGAGGACGTGTTCGAACAAACCGCGGCCCGGATCGGGCACAACAGTCAGGCGTTCCACAAGACGCTCGACGAACGCCTCACCGCGTTCGAAACGACGATGCGCGCGCACGGCCAGCAGACGACGGACCGGATCGCCGGGCATTCGCGCGACTTCACCGAAGAAGTGGCCCGCCACCTGTCTTCGATCGAGGAAGCCGTGACGGTGCACGGCGCGCAGTTCAGCGCGTCCCTCGCCGAACGCGCTGCGCTGATTTCCGATCAGCTCGCAGGCCAGCTCGATACGTTCGAAGGCCGCTCCGGCGAACGGATCCGCGATGCGGTGGAACAGCTCGATCAGCTCATTTCGCGGATCGACACGGGTCTCGACGCGCGGTCGCAGACGTTCAACGACGCGCTTGCGCGCCGCGCAATCGAGATCGCGCGCGTACTCGGCGAAGGCGGCCGCGAGGTCACCGCTGCGCTCGACGCCAAAGCGAAGGATATCGATCAGATCCTGCTCGCCCGCTCCGGCCAACTCAGCGAAACGCTCGGCGCCAAGGCCGACGAGATCAACGCCACGCTGGGCGGACGCGCCAGCGAGATCGCAGAGACGCTCGACGGACGGATCACGCAGTTCGAGGACCGCGTCGTCAATCGGCTCGATCTTGTCGCGCAGGAGATCGACGGACGCGGCCGCGAAGTCGTGGAATCGCTGGAGACGCGGGTCAATTCGTTCCAGCAGCAGGTGGTCGAGCGGCTCAGCGGCCTGTCCGCCGACATCGACACCCGCGGACGCTCGGTGGTCGAATTGCTCGCCCAGCGCGTGCAGGAGATCAGTTCGACGCTCAACGTCGCACGGCGTGAACTCGACGTCATGCTGCATCATCGCACGACCGAGCTCGGCGAGACGCTGCTCAAGAAGGTCGGCGACATCAATTCGTCGGTCGGCTCGAACCTCGCCGCGCTGGAAACGACGCTCACGACGCGTGGCGACAGCCTGTCCGAACTGCTCGCGGCCCGTTCGACGGATCTGCACCAGATCTTCGACACCAAGGGCGCGCTGCTCATTGACCTGCTCACCGCACGCGGCGACGAGGTTTCCAAGGAACTCGCGAGCGTCGGCGAACTCGTCACCAACGCCATCGAACAGCGCGGCTCGGCCGTCGTCGACCATCTGGCGCGCAAGCAGGCCGACATCGTCATGGCCGTCGATCGCTCGACGCAGGCGCTGCGGCAGGCGATGGACTCCAGCGCGGCCCGCTCCGTGGGCGCGGTCAGCGAGACGCACGAGCGCGTGCGCGACGAACTGACCGGCGTGCACGAGCGCCTGACCGGCGAACTCACGGACATTCACGAGCGGGTGCGTGGCGGACTGACTTCGGTTCTGTCGCAGCTCGGCGAAAGCAACGGCGCGCTGCAGGCCGTCATCGAGCAGGCTTCGGGCAATCTCGCCGCGCTCGACAGCTCGCTGGTCGAGCGGCTGCACGACTTCCGCAGCGCGGTCGAAAGCGCCGCGGGCGACGTCGACCGCATCGCTTCGTCCACGACCGCGGCCGTCGGCGAAGCGCGCGCGCTGACAGAGTCGGTCGATCATCACAACGACGCGCTCGCGCAGAGCGTCGGCGCCTTGTCGCGCACGCAGGCCGCGCTCGACGCCACGCTCGAAACGCGCCGCGCGACGCTGGAGGGCCTGCTCTCCGAAATGGATCGCCGCAGGGACGATTTCGACAATGTCCTCACGTCGTTCGCGTCGCTGGTCGAAAACGCCTTCCGCGAGTCGGAGGCGCGGGCGCGCGAAATCGGCGACTTCCTGACGGAAGCCGCGCAATCGACGGCGGTGGCCGTCGAAAAGCAGTTCACCGAAATCCGGTCGGCGACCGGCCGCGAACGCGAGCGGACGGCCTCCGCCATGCGCGCGGCCTACGAACAGGCCAACGAAGAAATGTCCAAGGTGTTCGGAGAGGCGACGCAGCGCTTCGGCGCGGCGGCGGCGGAAATCCGCACCATGGCGGCCGATATCCGCAAGGAGCTCGATTCCACGCGGCAAGAGCTGGCGCGCGGCGCCGCCGATCTTCCGCGCGAGGCGCTGGATCAGGCGACCTCGTTGCGCAAGATCGTCGGCGAGCAGATCAAGGCGGTGAACGAATTGTCGGGCATCGTCGACAAGGCCGGACGCGCGCACGACGTCGCCGCGCGCGAGGTCGAGGCCGTGGCGCCGGAACGTCCTGCGCCGACCACGCCGCCCGCGCCTGCGCCCGTCCCCGTCGCGCCGCGCGCGGAACCTCGCCGTCCCGCGGCGCCGCGTCCCGCATCCTTCGCTCCGCGCGAGGAAGCGCCGCGTCCGCGGCCCGCGCAGCCCGCGCCGACCGCGCGTCCCGCGGCGCCGCCGCAGGGCGGCGAGCGCGGTCCGGGCTGGCTGTCCGATCTGCTCGCGCGCGCATCGCGCGAGGAGGATCGCGCGCCTGCGCCCGCCAAGCCGATCGACTCGCTCGATGCTTTGTCGCTCGACATCGCGCGCATGCTCAACCACGACGCCGTCGTCGATCTGTGGGAGCGCTATCGCCGCGGCGAGCACGACGCCTTCGACAGACGCCTCTACACGCCGCAGGGGCAGGCGGCCTTCGAGGAAATTCGTCGTCGCTATCGCGGCGAGCGCGAATTCCGCGACACCGTCGATCGCTACATCCAGGAGTTCGAGCGCCTGCTGTCCGAAGTCAGCCGCGACGACCGCGACGGCGAACTCGCCAAATCCTACCTCGTGTCGGACACGGGCAAGGTCTACACGATGCTGGCGCACGCGGCGCAACGTTTCGACTAGCGGCCGGCCCTCCAGACCGGACGCAATCAAGGGCGGCGCTTTCCGGCGCCGCCTTTTTTTGTCCGGGCGGCGCAGCTGCTTCGAAAATAACGGATGCGGCGTGCAAAAAAGGCGTCCCGGGCCGCCCTTCGTTTTGCGCCGACGTCGATCGTCAGATCTGCTGGGCGGTCCAGGCGACGATCTGGCGCATGACCTGGCCGAGCGCGGAATCGAGCGCGTTGGCTGCGGCGCCGTTCGCGGTCGTTGGCGCCGGCGCGGTGGCGGCGAACAGTCTGGCGGCGATCGGCTTGTTCGTCAGGCGCGACAGAAGACGCACCGCGAGTTCGACGCGCGCGAGCGATGTCTGCACGTCGATTTCGAATTTCCGGATGGTGACTTCGAGCGAGTAATCGGAAGGGTCGCCGGGATGGCCGACGAATTTCAGCAGCCTGGCGTTCTGGAATGTGCCGATCAGGCGCTCCTGCACCAGATCCGGCAACCTGTCCGTCCACCGCGCATCGGACAGATAAGCGAGGCTGTTGGCGTCCGTGCGGACCACGATCCGGTCGGAATCGACCGCTTCGTCCGCGATTGGATCGGAGACGACGAGCGCGCCGCGCAACGGCCGCGCCGTGTGCGCGGGCTGGATGGAGGCGAGATCGTAGCTTGCGAGCTGGCTCGCGCCGCAGCCCGGCAACGAGAGCGCGCCCAAGAGCGCGAGCGTCACGACGGGAAGTCGGGAAAGAGGTAGCAACCGCCAGCGCAGCATTCTATTTCGCCTTGTATTCCGGCAGCGCGGGCTTGGCGCCGAAGATGATCTGGCTCGGATCGCGCTCGAGGGAACGCACCGCGTGGCTGATGTCGTCGAGCGTCTTGCGGCCGTCGGTGGCGAGCGCCTCGTACTGGCGCAGTCCCGACCCCGAGAAGCGCGCGATATTCGCCAGGATTTCCCTCACGGGATTGTTGATGTTGTCGGCGAGACGACGCACGGAGCGCGCGGCGTCGCCGATGTCGACGATCGTCTTGTGGGCGTCGCCGTCCGTGGCGAACATCTTGCTCACGCCGTCGATCGCGTGGTCGAGCTTGCCGGAGGAGCGGTTGAGATTGGCGAGCAAAGGGCCGAGGCCGTCGGTCTTGTCGGCGAGCGCGGCGGTCGTATCCTGAATGTTGCTGATCGTCTTGTTGATGGCGTCGCTGTTCTGGTCGATCAGCTTGTTGGCCTTGTCCGACAGCGTTCCGAGCTGTTCGCCGATCCGCTGCGCGGATTCCAGCAGGCTCTGGAACTGGGACGAATCCGCCCTGAAGGTCGGATAGGTCTCGTTCGGCTTGGGCTGCCGTTCCGGCGCATCCTTGCTGCCGCCGTAGAGCGCGAGCGAGGCCACGCCCGTCAGTCCGGAATATTCGAGACGCATGCGCGTGTCGTCCTTGACCGGCATGTGCTTGTCGACCTCGATATGGGCGATCACTTCGCCGGGATCGTCCGGGTTGATGCCGAGGCTCGTGACGTCGCCGACGCGCAGGCCGTTGAAGGTGACGGCGCCGCCGCGCGAAAGACCCGCGACCGACCCCTGGAAGATGACGTTGTAGCCGCTGCGAGACGTCGCCTTCGACGGTCCGGAAAACCAGAACACGAAGCCGAAGGCGGCGAAGATCACGGCCAGCGTGAAAGCGCCGATCAGCGCGTAATTTGCGCGCGTTTCCATCTCACCCCCCAACCTGAGCGGCCGATTCGCCGGCGACGATGGCGCGCGCGCGCTTGCCGTGGAAATAGGCGCGCAGCCATGGATGATCGGCTTTCAGCATGTCGTCCAGCGTCCCTGCGGCAATCACCTTGCCGTCCGCCAGCGCGGCGATGCGGTCGCAGATCGCATAAAGCGAGTCGAGGTCGTGCGTCACCATGAACACGGTGAGCCCGAGCGTGCGCTGCAAGGTCTGGATCAACTGGTCGAATTCGGCCGCGCCGATCGGATCGAGGCCGGAGGTCGGCTCGTCGAGGAAGACGAGGTCCGGATCGAGCGCGAGCGCGCGCGCGAGCGCCGCGCGCTTGATCATGCCGCCCGACAGCTCGGACGGAAATTTGTCGGCTGCGTCGCGCGGGAGCCCGACCAGTTCGATCTTCAGGAGCGCGAGCTCGTCCATCAGCCTCGGCGAGAGTTCGAGATGTTCGCGCATCGGCATCTGGACGTTCTGCTTCACCGTCAGTCCGGAGAAGAGGGCGCCGCCCTGGAACATGACGCCGTAGCGGCGTTCGATCGCCTGGCGTTCGAGGTCGCTGCAGGCATCGAGGTTGCGTCCGAACAGTTCGATGACGCCGCTGCGCTTCGGCACGAGGCCGAGGATGGTGCGCGTGAGGACGGACTTTCCCTGACCGGAGCCGCCGACGAAGCCGAGCACTTCGCCGCGCCACACATCGAGATCGAGGCCGCGCATCACGAGCCGGTCGCCGAACCCGACGACGAGATCGCGCACGCGGATGACCGCTTCGGTATGCTGCCTGTCGGCTGCGGCGAGCATGGTCAGTACTCGATCGTGGCGAAGAACATGGCGAACAATCCGTCCACCACGATCACCATGAAGATCGCCTTCACGACCGAGGCCGTGACCTGGCGGCCGAGCGATTCCGCCGAACCTTCGACGCGCATGCCTTCCATCGCGCCGACGAGCGCGATCACGAGCGCCATGAACGGCGCCTTGATGAGGCCGACCAGAAACGTGTTCATCGCAATGGCGTTCTGGAGGCGGGTGAGAAACGCCTCAGGGCCGAGGCCGGCGTAGATCCAGGACACCAGCATGCCGCCGAATATGGCGGCCATGTCGGCGAGGAAGGTGAGCAGGGGCATGGCGATGATGAGCGCGATCAGGCGCGGGATCACCAGCACGTCCATCGGCGACAGGCCCATCACCGTCAGCGCGTCGATCTCCTCGCGCATCTTCATCGAGCCGATTTCGGCGGTGATCGCCGAGCCGGAGCGGCCGGCGATCATGATGGAGGTGAGCAGCACGCCCAGTTCGCGCAGGATCAGGATGCCGATCAGATCGACCGCGAAAGCCTCGGCGCCGAAATAGCGCAGCTGGAATATGCCCTGCTGCGCCACGATGCAGCCGACGAGAAAATTGATCAGCAGGATGATCGGCACCGAGCGCAGGCCGAAGCTTTCCAGGTGGTAGACGAGCGAAGTGAACCGGAACCGCAACGGATGCGCGAAGGCCCTGCCGAGGCCGACGACCGATGCGCCGAGAAAGGCGACGCCGGCGACGAAATCGCCGCCGGCGTTGGCGACGCTTTCGCCGAGATCGACTAGCATGTCGACCAGCGACAGGCCCGAACTCTTTTTCGGCGCGTCGAACGCGCGCCAGCCGGCCTCTTGCAAAAGGATCGCCTGATCCGGCCGCGCGTTGACGATGCTGCTCGAGACGCCGGCCGTCTCCAGCGTGGTGCGGGCCCGGTCGATCAGCCAGGCGCCGCCAGTGTCCATGCGCTCGACGCCGCCGATGTCGATCACGGCGGCCTGTCCGCCGGCGGCCGCGCCCACGAGCCGTTCCGACGAACGCTCCATGTCGGCGCCCGCATCCAGAGTCCAGCTGCCGCCCAAACGCATGCGCGTCTCTCCGCCGGAGCGGTCGATCGAGAATTCGGGCTTGGCTGACATGGATCTCCGGCGTCGCTTGGCCGTGCGACAGGCGACAAAAATCCCACATTTTTGAGGCGGGAGGAAGGGAAAGCCGGCGTTAACGCGCCGTTTACCGGGCCGGCGGCCGCGTTTGTCGAGCTATGGTTAATAATCTTAACGAATTGGCGTTACCAGAGCAAACAAGTCCCACCCCTGCGTCCGGCGACATCTATGGCCCGAATACTGGAACTGGAAATCGAAAGTTTTCCCATAGCCGGAACATTCACGATCGCGCGCGGCGCGAAGACCGAGGCCGTGGTCGTCGCGGCGACGATCTCGGAAGGGGCGGTCGTCGGCCGCGGCGAATGCGTGCCTTACGCGCGTTACGGCGAAAGCGTCGAGAGCGTGGCCGCCGCGATCGAGGGCGCACGCGCGGCGATCGAGGCCGGGTGCGATCGAGCCGGCCTGCAGGCGCTTATGCCGGCAGGCGCGGCGCGCAACGCGCTCGATTGCGCATTGTGGGATTTCGAGGCCAAGCGCCTCGGCGTGCGCGCCTACCAGATGGCGGGCCTTCATCGGATCGCCCCGGCGACGACCGCCTTCACGATCTCGGTCGGGACGCCGGACGCGATGGCTTCTGCCGCGGCGAAGGCGGCGCATCGCCCTTTGCTCAAGGTCAAGCTCGCCGGCGCGGGCGATCCGGACCGGATCGCGGCCGTGCGCGCGGCGGCGCCGGCGTGCGAGCTCATCGTCGACGCCAACGAAGCCTGGGCCGAAGCGGATCTGGAGACGCATTTTGCAGCCTGCGCAGCCGCCGGCGTCGCGCTTGTCGAACAGCCGCTGCCGGCCGGGCGGGACGGCGCGCTGGCGTCGGTCGCGCGGCCAATCCCGGTCTGCGCCGACGAAAGCGTGCATGACCGCGCGGGACTCGCGGGCCTGCGCGATCGTTACGACGCCATCAACATCAAGCTCGACAAGACCGGAGGCCTGACCGAAGCGCTTGCGCTGGCGGAGGAGGGGGCGCGGCTCGGCTTTTCCCTGTTCGTCGGCTGCATGGTCGGCACCTCGCTCGCCATGGCCCCGGCCATGCTGCTGACGCCGCGCGCGCAATTCGTCGACCTCGACGGCCCGCTGCTGCTGGCGCGCGATCGTTCGCCGGCGCTTCGTTACGACGGCTCGCTCGTCTACCCGTCAGACCGTGAGCTTTGGGGTTGATCGCCGCGGCGCAGATCACCACGGCGGTGACGGCGATGTTCGCCAGCGCCGCCGACAACGTTTCGCGTCCGACCGATCGATCATTCGAACGCGTGCTGGACCCGGCGGCGCTTTGCCGCGAATATGAGCTCCCGCGCGTGCTCGCGCGACAGATGGGAGGCGAGTCATGCGGCTTCTCGCTTTGATCGGGGCTCTGGCGATCGTCGGCGCGCTCGTCGCGGCCGGCTTTTTCTTCGGCGGGTTCTACGACATTTCCGCGGCCATTCAGGATCCGCCGGCGCTGGCGTCCGCGATCGTGCGCGTGCGCAACGCCTCGATCGAGCGGCACGCCGCCGATCGCGCGCCTGCGAATTTCAACGACGATTCCCGGCTGCACGACGGCGCGCGCGCTTTCGCCAACGCCGGCTGCGTCAATTGTCACGGCGCGCCGGGCGTCAAATGGGCGAAGTTTTCGGAAGGGCTCAATCCGGATCCGCCGGACCTCAAGGAAGTCGCGGGCGAACTCGATCCGTCCGAAATTTTCTGGATCGTGAAAAACGGAATTCGCATGACCGGCATGCCGAGCTTCGGCGCAGCCGGTTTCGGCGACGACGAAATCTGGTCGATCGCCGCCTTCGTGAAAAAGATCGGCGGCGTGTCCGACGCCGACTTCGCCGCCTGGACGTCGCCGCCCGCGTCGCCGCCACCGGCCGCCGCTTCGCCGCCGCAGGCGCCGCCCGCCGAAACGCCGCCGCCCAAGCCGGTCGCGCCGGGCGATACGCCGAAGCAATGACGGGTCGGGCGCGGATTTGATCGGCGACGACGAGGCCGCGCGCATGTTGCGTCGACTCGTCGTCGTCGCGGGCGTCGGCGCTTCCGTCGTCTTCATTCCCGTCGGGCTCTACTTCAGGCTGCAGACCTACGGCGACGGTTCGATCTTTTCCTACGCGGTCGCGGTCGAGGACGTCTGGCGGTTTCACTGGCGCAACATCGTCGTGCGCGCGACCGTCTGGCTTTTCAACCTTTTGCCCGGCGAACTCGCAGTCGCGGCGACGGGCTCGCCCGCCGCCGGCGTGTTCGTCTACGGCGCGCTGAGTTTTTCGATGCAGGCGGTCGGATTATTTGCGACCGCGCGTCTCGACCGAACGCAAGGGCGTTTGTTTTTTTTCGCCGCCTGCGCCTCGACGGCGCTGCTCTGTCCGCTTGTGTTCGGCTTTCCGACCGAAATGCTCGTGGCGCACGCCCTGTTCTGGCCGACGCTCGCCTGCGCGTTCGGCGCGCCGCGGACGGGGGCGTCCGCGTTCGCGCTGTTTGCGTTGACGCTCGCGCTCGTGTTTTCGCACGAAGCCGCGTTGCCGCTCGCTTTCGGGATCGTCGCCGCGCTGGCGCTGCGCTCTTTCCGCGATCCCGGCTTCCTGCGCGCGCTGGCGTGTTTCGTCGCCGCGGCCGCGATCTGGTTCGCGGCCGATCATGTCTTTCCGCCCGACGCCTATTTCGCGGAGGTGCGCGCGCGCGCCGCCGGCGAATTCTTCGACGCGCGGTCGCTCGCCTTTCCCGAGCTGCGCCTCATCGGCGTTGCGCTGGCGGCCTATGCGATCGTGGGCGGCGCTTTCCGGTTTCGTGCGCGCGGAACGCTCGCCGCCGCTCTCGCGGTTCTCGCAGGTCTCGCAATCCGGCAGATCGGCTTCGACGACACGCTCCATGCCGACGCCCGCTATTATGCGCGCACGATCTTGCTGATCGGCGCGTCCCTTTTCGCGTTCGTCGCCTGCCTGGCCGTATTGGCGCAGGAAGGCGCGCCGATCGGCCGGCTTCGGGCGCTGGAGCGCGCGCTCGTCGCGCTGCGCAGTCCCGCAGCGGCGCGCGGAATGATCGGCGCGATGGCGATCGTGCTGTGCGTCCATGTAACGGAAACCATAAAATTCCTGGCGGCCTGGACCGATTACCGCGCAGCGGTGCGCACGCTGGCGACCGGCGCGGCGGCGGACCCGGCGCTCGGCGCGCCCTTCTTCGTTTCCTCGCGTCGCATTGCGCCCGCGCTCGACCGACTCGCCTGGTTCTCGACCACGCCGTATCTGTCGGCGCTCGTCGCCGATTTTCGGCCGACGCGCCTCGTGATCGATCCGGCCGGCAATTATTTCTGGATCACCTGCGCGATCGCGACCGCGAACGCCGCGAAGCAGACGCCCGTTCCAGCGGCGACGCGCGACATGATCCGCGTCTATGCCTGCGCCCATCCGCGCTGAGGGCTTGCAGCCTGCGGCTATTTCGCCCGGTTCGCGCAGCGCGGCTTTGATCTATCCAAAGGACGGCCCGGTCGCTTGGCGGACAGTGGCGTTCGAAGCCTGCGCGGCGCGCGCGGACAGGGAAGGGCGGGGGCGATTTGGAAATGCAGGCCGGGTTCACCCGAGCGCAGGGTCCGATCGAAACGCTGTCGGCGCCGTCGCGCCCGGGCCGGGGACGGCTCGGCGCCTTGACGATCGGCGCGATCGGCGTCGTCTTCGGCGATATCGGCACCTCGCCGCTCTATGCGATCGACGAAATCTTCATCGGGCCGGCGCATGTCGAGCCGAGCGCGGCGAACGTTCTCGGCGCGCTGTCGCTGGTCGTATGGACGCTCACGCTGATCGTCGTCATCAAATACGCCTGGCTCGTTCTGCGCGCGGAGAACGACGGCGAGGGCGGCGTCTTCGCGCTCTACAGCCTCGTCTATCGCGTCCGGAAAAAGGGCGGCGGATTTCTCCTGTGGTCGCTGATGCTCGGCGCCGGACTGCTGTTCGGCGACGGCATGATCACGCCGGCAATCAGCGTACTCTCGGCGGTCGAGGGCCTGGACGTCATCACGCCCGCGTTTGCGCCCTATGTGGCGCCGATCACGATCGTTCTGCTGACGGGATTGTTCGCGATCCAGTCGCGCGGCACATCGGGCGTCGGCGCCATTTTCGGGCCGATCCTCGCCGTCTGGTTTCTCGTCATCGCGGCGCTCGGCGTTGCGGAAGTCTGGCGTGAGCCGGCGATATTCGCGGCCTTCGATCCGCTGCATGGCCTCGCCTTTCTCCGCGCCGCGGGCCTGCGTCAATCCATGCTGATCGTCGGCGCCGTCATGCTCGTCGTGACCGGCGGCGAGGCGCTCTACGCCGATCTCGGCCATTTTGGCGCGCGTCCCATTCGGATCGGCCTGTTCGTCCTCGTCTATCCCGCGCTGCTCGCGAATTATCTGGGGCAGGGCGCCTATCTCCTGTCCGGGGCGCCGGCGCCGTACGGGAAGCTTTTCTATGCGCTCGCGCCGGCCTCGCTCGTCGCGCCGCTCGTCGCGCTTGCGACGGTTGCGACCATCGTCGCGTCGCAGGCGCTGATCTCCGGCGCCTTCTCGCTCACCTCGCAGGCGATCGGCATCGGCTTGCTGCCGCGGGTCGACATCCAGCACACGCATCACGCGCATGCCGGGCAAATCTATGCGCCGGCCATCAACTGGGGCCTGTATGCGGGCTGCGTCGCGCTGGTGCTGGGTTTCCGCTCCGCATCGGCCATGGCGGCCGCCTACGGGCTCGCTGTCGCGGGCGTCATGCTCGTCACGTCGATCGCCATGTTCGTGATCGCGCGCAGGTACTGGAACTGGGGACGCGTCGCGACGACGCTGGTCTGGGGCGGATTCAGCGTTCTCAGCGCGCTGTTTCTGGCCGGAAGCTCGGTCAAGATTTTCGAGGGCGGCTTCGTGCCGCTGTCGGTCGGGTTGGCGGTCTTCGTCGTCATGGCGACATGGCGCTGGGGCCGCAAGGCGACATTCGCGGCCTATCTCGCGCGCTCGCGGCTGACGATGGAGAATGTCGTCGCCATGCATCGCGGCTCGGGCCGCTATATCGAACGCAACGCGCTCATCATGTCGCCGACGCCGGTGCGCCACCCGACCGATCGCGCGCCCGCGCTCGTCGGGCTGTTGTGGGAGCGCTACGGCCTGTTGCCGCGCAATCTGATCCTCGTCGAGATCGTGCATCCGAAAGTTCCTTATGTGCACAAGGACCGCTACCACGTGACCGTGTTCGACCGCAGCGATGCGGGCGGCTGCGTGATCGGCGTGCGGCTGCAGTTCGGTTTCATGGAAGAGCAGAACGTCGAGGCGCTGCTCGAAGACATGGCGCGCCACCGCGAAATCGACCTTTCGCCCGATCCGCGCCGCTGGAGCGTGCACGTGTCGCACGAGAATCTCCTGCCGTCGCGCGACATGAATATGCTGCGGCGCATGCGGTTCAGGCTGTTCCTGTTCCTGCGGCTCGTGTCGCGTCCGGCCTATTACGGCTACGGGCTCGGCGACGCCGTGCAGATGTCGGTGGAGATCATGCCCGTAAGGGTGCGTTGACGATCCGTCCGTTTGCGGACGGCGCTCGCGCGGCGTCTTACGCGTCCTTGCGGCGGTCGAGCGCGGCCGCGACGATCAGCGCGAGGCCGAGCGCGGCGACGGCGCTCATCGCGCAATAGGCCTGCGCGCCGAATTCCTTCCACAACCATCCGCAGGCGACCGCGACGGCTGAGTAAGTGAGCGCGTTGACGCCCGAAATCCATCCTTGCGCCTGCGCGCGCCGCGTTTCGCCGACGAGCTGCGTCAGCGCGTACACCGCGCCGAGATGCGTCGACGCGAAGGTCAGCGCATGGGTCGATTGCAGGAGGAAGAGAAGCGGCGCCGGCAAGGTCAAGGTCATTGCGAGCCAGCGCGCGATCGCCGCGCCGGCGCCGATGGCGAGAAAGGCATAGGAATTGCGCGCGCCGCCGAGACGGCGGCCGGCGATCAGGAAGAACGCGACTTCGGCCGCGACGCCCGCCGCCCACAGGAAGCCGATCGCGACGTCGCTGTAGCCCTGCGCGCGAAAAGCGATCGACCCGAACGTGTAGATCATGGCGTGGCTCGCCTGGATCAGCGCCGAGCCGAGGACGACGAGCGCGACCAGATCGGGCCTGGCGATTTTTTCGCGCTCGACGCTCGCAGCGGCCGGCTGCGGCTTCGTCGCGCGCGGAGAAACGGCGAGAATGCCGACGAGCGTCGCGCCGATGACGGCGGCGATGACGAAAATGATGTCTTGCGACGGAACGGGCGCGACGAGCCAGCCGCCGACGATCATCAGCGCCAATACCCCGGCGGAGCCGACGCCGCGGATCGCGCCGTAATCGAGCGGGCGCTCGCCGGCGAGGATACGGCGTTTGGCCTCGCGCAGAACCATGGAATCGCCGAGCGCGACCGTCGGCCCCTGCGCGAACGTGCCGGCGACGACGAAGGCGAAGACGAACCAGAAACGTGTGTCGAGGCCGGCGAAGGCGAAGCCCGCCGTGGCGCCGAGCGCGCAAATCGCCAGCAGCAGCGGCGCGTTGCCCTTGCGGTCGGCGATCGGCGGGATCAGCAGGTTGGCGAGAAAGCGCGCGAGCGGCGTCGCGCCCTGGATGATCGCGATCGCCTCGGCGCCGAAGCCGATCGCCGCATACCAGAGCGAGAGAAACGGCAATTGCACGCCGACCGGCGCGAAGACGAGCAGGTTCAGCGCGGCGAGCCGCCAGGCCGCGATGGCGTTGGGCGAGGCTGGATGTGGATTGTTCAACGATTGAGGTCCGGCGCAACGCTCGCCTTATGCCGGATCGGCGCCTCCGGCGGCAAATGGCGCGCCGCGCCTGCGTCAGCCGCCGCCCTTCACCAGGGGCAGGTTGTCGTGCATGCGCGCGAGCAATGCGACGGCGGCGGCGCGCTCCTCGGCGGTCAAGCCCGTGAGCAATTGCTCCTCGCGTCGGCGCGCGACGGTCACCACCCGGTCGTGCAGTTCGATGCCCTCGGCCGTCAGGGCGATGAACTGACGGCGCTGGTTGTTGTCGCGGAAACGCGTCTCGACGAGCTTCTTGTCCTGCATGAAGCGCACGCTGCGGCTGACGCCCGCCTTGTCGAGGCCGATCACCTCGCAGATGCGGCCGGACGTGATCCACGGCTCGACCGCGAGCAACGCCATAATGCGCCATTCGACGATGCCGATGCCGAATTCGCGGCGATAGACCGCGGAGGCGCTGCTCGAAAGCTTGTTGGCGATCCAGGTGAGGAAAGCTGGAACGTAATTCTCCAGGTCGAGCGCGGCGCGCGAGGAGCGCGCGTCGGCCGCGACCGGCCCCCCGTGCGTATCCGCGCGCGTCCTGCGCTTCAGGTCGGTCTTGCGTCCGGAAACCGCTGCCCGCGCCATTCGATCCTCATGCGCGCGTCACCCGCACCGGCAGCGATGCGAAGGAGCGCAGGACATTGTTATACTGGCGTTTCGGTTCGCCCGCGAGTTCGATCGTCTTGGCCTTGCGCGCGAGCGCGGCGAAAACGGCCTCGCCCTCGAGCCGCGCGATCGGCTGGCCGACGCAGCCGTGAATGCCCGTGCCGAAGCCCATATGGCCGACGACGCGGCGTTCGATGTCGAACGCGTCGGCGCGCTCCCAGCGCTGCGGGTCGCGGTTGGCCGATTGCATGAACGCGCAGATCTTCTCGTTCGCGGCGATGCGGATTCCGCCGATCTCAACATCCTTCGTCGTCGTGCGGAAGAAGGCCTGCGCCGGGCCTTCGTACCGCAGGCTTTCCTCGAAGGCGTTGCGCGCGAGTTCGGGCTTCTCCCGCAACTTCCGCCACTGGTCCGGATGGGTGGCGAGGCACCACAGCAGATTGCCGAAGGCGTTGCAGGTCGTGTCGACGCCGGCGGACAGGAAGGAGCGCACGAGCATGCCGGCCTCGTCTTCCGTCAGTTCGCCGGAATCGACGGCCGCGTAGATCATCGCGCCGAGACCGTCCTTGCCGAGCGCCTTGCGGGTGCAGTTCGCCATGATCCAGCCGCGCACGGAATCCGCGTTCGCCATCGCCGCTTCGGTGAACTCGTTGCGCGGTCCGAAGGAATTGAACACCATGCTGCCGTAGGGCAGGAGGTTCTCGCGCCCCTTCTCGGGCAGGCCGAGCGCATCCGGGAAGACCTTGACCGGGTAATGCTCTGCGAAATCCGTGATCCCGTCGAACGCGCCCATGTCGAGAACGCGGTCGACGAGGATTTCCGCCTCGCGCTCGAAACGTTCGCGCAACGCCTTCACGACGCCAGGCGTCATCGTGCGCGCGAGGACGGTGCGCGTGCGCGTGTGCAGCGGCGGGTCGGCCTCCAGCACGATGCTCGGCGGACGCCACGGCTTTTCCTTGCTGAAATTGGCGAGGCCGACGCCCGCAGCGGACGAGAAGGTCTGCCACTCGCTGAGCACGCGCTGCACGTCGTCGTGGCGCGCGACGATGTAGCAGCCGTATTGCGGCGACCACAGGACCGGGCCGGCCGCGCGCATGGCGGCGAAGCCCGGATAGGGATCGTCCATGAATTCGCGCGTGAACGGGTCGGACTGAACGATGGGCGCGGGGGCGCGCGTATCGACGGCAGCGTTCATGTTCGCCTCCCTATTTCACGAGCGGGCAGCCGCCCTCGGCGAGCGGGCGAAAGGCCTGCTCGCCGGGAATGGTGCGCACGAGCTTGTAATAATCATACGGATATTTGCTCTCGGCGGGCGACTTCACCTGAAACAGATGCATCGCGTGTATGGCGCGACCGTCGGCGCGCACGCTCATGTCGCCGAAAAGGGGATCCCTGAACGGCTTCGCCTTCATCTGCGGCACGACGTCCTTCGCATTGTCGCTGCCGGTCGCCGCGACAGCGTTCAGGTAGGCTAGTACGGAAGAATAAACGCCCGCCTGGTTGGCGCTCGGCATCTTGCCGCCCATGCGCGCGGCGAATTTTCTCGCGAAGGCGCGGGTTTCATCGTTCATGTCCCAATAGAAGGCCTCCGTCAGGAGAAGGCCTTGGGCGGTCTTGAGACCCATGGCATGCACGTCGTTGATGAACATCAGGAAGGCGACGATCGACTGGCCCTTGTCGCGCAATCCGAATTCGGCCGCCTGCTTCATGGCGTTCGCGGTGTCCGGCCCGGCGTTGGCGAGACCGATCACCTTGGCCTTGGAGGCCTGCGCCTGCAGCAGGAAGGAGGAGAAATCCGCCGTGCCCAGCGGATGCTTGCTGGAGCCGAGAACCTTGCCGCCCTTCTGTTCGATGAAGGCGGTCGCATCCGCCTCGATCGAATTGCCGAGCGCGTAATTGACGGTGACGAAATACCAGCTGTCGCCGCCGCGCTCGAGCATGGCGCCCGACGTCGCGTGCGAGATCGACCAGGCGTCGGTCACCCATTGCACGAGATTGGGCGAGCAGGCCTTGCCCGTGAGATCGGAAGATGCGCTGCTCGACGCCAGCATCGTCATCGGCGTGCCGCGTACGATGTCGTTGACGGCGAGCGCCACGCCGGAATTCGGCAGGTCGACGATGGCGTCGACCTTGTCGACGTCCAGCCAGCGACGCACGATCGACGAACCGACGTCGGGCTTGTTCTGGTGGTCGCCGGAAACGATTTCGACCTTGATGTTCTTGCCGCCGCCGGCGAAATCCTCGGCCGCCATTTTCGCAGCCTCGATCGAACCCGGCCCGTTGTAGTCCTGGAACACGCCGGACGTGTCGTTGAGCACGCCGATGCGCACGACGCCGTCGGAAATCTCCGCCGCCGCTGGCAGGGCGCTCGCCGCCAGTGCCGCTGCTGCGGCGATCCCGAAGATGCGTCTCGTCATGGGCCCTCGCTGCGCACGCGCCGGCGTTCCGCGGCGCGTCTGTGATGCGCGCGGTCTGCGGGCTGGCGTGCGTTCTTGTCTTGCGCTTCCTTCGCGGCCGGATCTTGGTCCGGTCCACATTTGTATGTTGCCATCGCAATGTTGCGATGTCAATAACCTGCGCGGACCTACGACGCGCAGCGTCGGAGCGTCGCTACTCCATCACCGCCGCCTTGAGAATGCACACCATGGTGGCGTGCGCCGTCTTGCCCGAGCGGTTGCGTATGACGTGCGGACGGTCGCAGCGGTAGCGCAGGGTTTCGCCGGCTTTGGCCGTCTCGACGACGCCTGCGACCTCGACCTCGAGTTCGCCGTCGAGCACGGACAGGCATTCGACGGAGCCGCGCTGATGCGGATCGGATTCCAGCGCGCCGCCGGGATCGGCGGAAAAATCGTACCATTGAAGCCATTCGACCGTCTTGATCCAGCCGATGATGGCGAGGCGGCACTTGCCGTCCTGCGAATGCAGGACAGGGGTGTCGCCGCGTGAGGATTTCTCGATGAAGGGCTCGTCCTGCGCGCCCTGCAACACGCGTTCGATCGACACGTCGAGCGCCTGCGACAGACGCCAGATGGTGGAGAGCGTCGGATTGGTTTCGTTGCGTTCGATCTGGCTGATGATCGATTTGGCGACGCCGGATTGCTCGGACAGGTCCGACAGCGAAAGATTGTAGGCCTTGCGCAGGCGCTGGACCGTGCGGCCGAGCTGGCCCGAAACGACCAGCGCTCCAGCCTCCAGCGCCTTCTGTTTGTCCTTGCCTTCGACGCCCATCGGTCCCGCGCGCTCGTGTCGTCCGGGATAATAGCCGATTCTGTTTGGAATAACGAACGCAATAGATGCGCGCGGAATCCACGTCGATCGGTCGACTTTACTTCAATCGGAGGAAAATTTGCCAGAAATCGTCAGAGCGCGTGCGCTCTTCCGGGACTCAGCCAATTCGCGCGGGCATGGAGCGTCCTTCGTAGCCGTCGCATTCGCGGGCCACCACGGAGAGGGCCGTCTCCAACGCCCGATATTGCCGTTGAAGGCTCATTTCCAGTTCGATTTTGTCGTTGTTGGCCCTGTCTTGCTCAAGTCGCCAACCTTCCATCTCGTGAGAGCGCCGCTCCTTGGCGGCGTTCTGGCTCTGTTGGTCCCGTCGCATCGCTTCGATCCGCTTCTCGCAATCATCCGCCTTGTATCTGCACTCGTCGATCTTGTAGCGCAGATTCCTTTGCTCATATTCATCGGTCGATGCGTCCAAGTCTCGTTCGTAGCCGCTCAAATCGCGAAGATAATTGGTTCGCTCGCGACCGATGCTCTGAATGTCTTGCTCCAGATAGTAAAGATCGTCCGTCATCTTGGCGATCTCGGACCCTGCGCGGTCGATCCGCTGCTGCAACTGCCATGCAAGCTGCGTGAGGTGCTTAAATTTTCCGGCCTCGGTCGCATATTCTTCCGCCCGAAAGTCGAATTCACGGCAGGCGCCGTGGCAAAAAGGCGAGTCCTTCATCGCTTCCCCCAATGAAATGCGCGAGACCGTTCGCGGGCTGTATCACCACCCTCTGCTCAAATCCCTCCAACGGCGCTCAACGGCCCTCGTCTCCTCGATTATTTTCTGCCTTGCCAAGTCGAGCGTCTCCCTTCGATCCTCCTCGAGCGCGCGGTCTCTCAGGGCGCCGAGTTTGGAGAGCGTGCCGTCGATATTGCGCGTGCATTCTTCCTGGAATGACTGCAAGTTCCGAAGTTGGTCGCTGTCTCCCGACACCATCTTCAACCGGCCGATCGCGTCGGCCCTGGCCGCGAACAGCTTTCGCCAGCCCTCCAGTTTGGAAATCGCATGCTGGTAGCTGGCCCCTGGAACCCCGGTCAGATCGGCGGGCTCGTCTGGCCTCGTAATGTCCGCGATATATTCGTCCCACATCTTCCGAAGCGCGCTGCTCTCGGCGGCGAGCGCGCTCATCATAAGGGACTTTTCGGCATCGGTGAGGTCAGCAGAATTCACGTTGGTCTCCTATCGTTTGCGAACGAAAGAAATGGAGAACCTCCAGGTCGTCGTCATGAATTCTTGGTTGTTGCGGCAATAAAGACACGTATGTGGCGCCTTCGCAACCGCGGATGGCGCCGCGGTTCGGCTCGTCCAAAACAATAGCCGGAGCGGTTTGGAATGACGAACGATTTCGTTCGTCAAACCGTGCGTTCGGCGCCGGCGGTCTGGGGTCGGATGCGGATAAGACCGAGCTTGTGCTCGCGCCAGAGCACGAACAGGCCGGCTGCGATCACGATGGCCGAGCCGACGAGGATCGGCGTTGTCGGCTTTTCCGCGAAGACGAACCAGCCGAGGGCCATGGCGAAGACGATGGACGTGTATTCGAAGGGCGCGATCACGGACGCGTCGGCGTAGCGCACGCAATCGGTCATCAGGATCTGGCCGACGCCGCCGAACAGGCCGACGCCGATCAGCAGCGCAAGATCGAGCCAGCCGGGCGTCGCCCATTTCTGTCCGGCGAGAAAATCGCCGAGCGGGGCTTCGTGCGGCCAGAAATAGCCGGCCGTCATCAGAAGGAAGCCGAACGCGCTCGTCAGCACAGAGAAATAGAAGACGATGGCGCCGGTCGTTTCCGATTGCGCGAGGCGCCGGGTCTGGATGACCGCATAGGCGGCGAAGGCGGCCGACGACAGCGCCGCGAGCGCGCCGACGCGCGAACCCGAGCCCTGGCCCAGATGTTCGCTCACCATGACGAGCACCCCGACAAAGCCGATCGCCACGGCGCTCCAGCGATAGACGCGCACCGTCTCGCCGAGAACGACCGCCGCGAGCGCGACGACGAGCAGAGGCGCCAGATAGCCGATCGCGGTGACGTCGGGCAGGGGCAGCAATGCGACGGCGAGGAAATACGAGAACATGCCGCCGGTCCCGCCGGTGCCGCGCGCGAGATGGCCGAGCGGCCGCTTCGTGTAGATCGCGCGCGGAAAATCGCCGCGCGCGCGCAGCCACAGCACCAGCACGGCGAGCGCGAACAGGGAACGGAAGAAAACGATCTGCCCGATCGAATATCCGCCGTTCGTCAGTTTCGCCAAAGTCGCCATGATCGCGAAGGCGAATGCCGCCGCGATCCGCATGCCGATGCCGATCAGCATCGGCTCAGATCACCGTGTTGAAGGCGCCGCCGTCGATGAGGAAGCTCTGGCCGGTGATGTAGCCGGCGTGCGCGCTCGCGAGAAATGCGCAGAGCTTGCCGAATTCGTCGGCCGTGCCGAACCGCTTCGCGGGAATGCCCGCTTCCCGCTGCTTGCGGAACTCCTCCGGCGTCACGCCCTTCATTGCGGCCATGCGGCCGGTCGCGGTCGCGATGCGGTCGGTGTCGAACACGCCGGGCAGGATGTGGTTGATCGTGACGTTGCGGTCCACGAATTGCCGCGCGGCCGCCGCAAGGAAGGCGGTGAGGCCGGCGCGCGCGCCCGACGACAGGTCGAGCCCGACGAGCGAGGTGCGCACGGACGCCGAAGTGATGTCGATGATGCGGCCGAAACCGCGCTCCGCCATGCCGTCGATCGTCGCCTGCACGAGCAGGATCGGCGTCATCATGTTGGCGTCGAGGCCGGCGATCATCTCGTCGCGCGAAATCTGGCGGAAATCCTTCGGCGGCGGACCGCCATTGTTGTTGACGAGAATGTCGGGGTTCGGACAGACGGCGAGCAGCGCCTTGCGGCCGGCCTCCGTGCCGACGTCGCAGGCGACGGGCGTCACCTTGGCGCCGGTCGCAGCCGCGATCTCCTTCGCGGCCGCCTCGAGCACGTCGGCGTTGCGGCCGTTCATCACGATTTCGCAGCCGGCCTCCGCGAGCGCCCGCGCGCAGCCTTTGCCGAGGCCCTTCGACGAAGCGCAAACGATGGCCTTGCGGCCTGCAATTCCCAGATCCATGGATGTTTCCTTCCCCGGCCTCGCGGCTCGATGCGGGGCGCAGATTAGTCGGGCGCAAAGCGCAGATACAAGGCGCGCGGGCGCATGTCGGCCCGGCCGCCGGCGCGGCTCAGGAGAACAGGGCGATCTTTTCGATCAGCGGCAGCGCGTCCAGCCGCTCGAGCGCCGACGCGCGCCGCGCCGGCGGCTCGGGCGCGGGCTCGGCGTTGCGCGATTCGGAGGGCCGCCACGGCGCGGGCAATTCGAGCGGACGCGGCGGAGGCGGGGCCTCGGCCTGCGGCGCGGGCGCCGGAAGGGCGGGTTCGGCGGGCCTCGTCTCCTGCAGCTCGACGCGAAGCGTGCGAATGATTTTGATCTGCTTCTCGAGTTCCGCGCAGAACTGATCGCCCACCCCGCGCTCGCGCATCGTCCACACGATGTCGCTCAGCCGTTCGGCGACGGCTTCGGCGGTCTCGTTCGGCTGGGCGACCGGCTGTTCGCGCGGCGCCGGCGCGGCTGCGGGCGTCGCCATCCCAGCAATCGCGCTTTCGAGGCGGTCGACCGCGTCCGACAGGCGCTGCGTCTCCGCGGCGCGCTGGCGGCGCGCGTATTCGAGCAGGAACCAGCGCCCGCGCGCGGTCTCCATCACAGCGTCCTCGATGGCTTCGTAGTCGGCCGCGGTGACGCCAGGAGGCGGATTTGTCAGTGTCAGATCGTTCATCAGCGCCCGAATCGCTCGATCGCAGTTTCCGGCAAACGCCGGGAGAAGCAAACCGGCGGGACGCCCGTTCAGGCGGCCTTTTCCCCTGCTTTCGGGCGTCCTCGCCAGGAACGCGTCATATTGCGGCCGCCGCGCTTGGCGGCGTAGAGCGCGCCATCGGCCGCCTCGATCAGTTCTTCCAGCGAACAGGCGCCGACCTGCGCGCAAGCCGCGCCGAAGCTCGCGGTGACGATGCCGCCGGCTGCGCTCTCGTGCGGCATGGCCATGCCTTCGATCGTCCGGCGGATGCGCTCGGCGACGCCGATGGCGGCGTCGAGCTCGACATGCGGCAGGAGGATCAGAAATTCCTCGCCCCCGGTCCGGAAGGCGAGATCGCTCAATTCGCGCAATTCGGCGTGCGTGCAGCCTGCGACCCGTTTCAGGCAGGCGTCGCCCCGCGCATGGCCGTAGGTGTCGTTGAACAGCTTGAAATGGTCGATGTCGAACACGATCGCCGCGACGCTGCGGTCTTCGGCCGCGCCGACGCTCCACAATTCGCCCGCGCGCTTTTCGAGATATCGCCGGTTGCCAAGTCCGGTCAGCGGATCGTGGTTGGCGTCCTCGTCGCTTTCGGCCGCGCGCAATTTGTCGCGCAGCGCCATTGCGAAATGACGGCGTTGTTCGCTCGCGATGATCCGGTTGGCGTTGAGCGACGCGCCGACGCAGGCCAGATAGGTCATAACGAGCATCGAGACGATTTCGAACGGCTCGTGTTTGTAGAAGAGCGCGGCGACAAGCGCGACGAAGATCAGAGCCGCACTGGCGAACCCCGCGCCCGCGCGCAGACGCTGCACCGAGGAGAGAGACGACATCGCGACCGGCACGAAGTAGAGGTAGTGCGCCGCCATGGGCGACCGGCTCACGCAGAACACCACGAGCACCTGCGTGCAGATCGCGACGGGAATCAGCGCGGCGAGCCCCTCGCGCGCCTTCGCGCCGGAGATGCGCGACGTCATGAGCGCGACGAAAACGATGAACGGCGTCACGACGGCCAGGTGCAGGACGAGCGACAGTCTCCATGCGTCGGGCGTCAGGATATAGTCGCTTAACAGAAATATGTTGTAGACGGCGGCCACCCGCAACCCGGAGACGCGCAGACGCTTCGCGCGGATCGAACCCAGCTCCGTTTCGATCGACGCGTCCAGCGCCGCCGCGAATTCGGGATCGCGCAAGCGCTCGACCGAACGTTCGACTTCGGCGAAAGCGGTCGATCGGTCTCTTGTTTCCATGTTCATGACGCAGGCGCCGCCCAGCGAAAACCAGCGTGCGAACCGGTCGCGCGCGCCTCATCGATAGAGGTCAATCCTTAAGGCATCATCACGAATGCAGACGTTATTCGCCGTGACGTTGCGGCAAGTCCTGTCCAGTTTCAGCTCTTGTCGCCGCCGAACAGAAACGGCGCGACGTCCTTCACGCCGGGCTGGTTTTCCGTAACGAAAGGCATGGGCCTGCACACCGCCATCGCCGACAGTCCGATGCGCGTCGTCAGCATGCCGTTGAGGACGCCTTCGCCGAGTTTCGCCGAGAGACGCGCGGCGATGCCATGGCCAAGCACCTGCTGCACGAGCGTGTCGCCGATCGCCATGCCGCCTGTGATCGCCAGATGCGCGCCGACGGACCGCGCGAGCCGGAGGAAGCCGAAAAAGCCGGGGCGTCCACCGTAAACCTCGGAGATACGACGCAAAAGACGCACTGCCTGCGCTGCGACGAAGGCGACGTCGATCAAGGCGCGCGGCGAAAGCGCCGTCACCATCGATACGCGCTTGGCGGCGACGGCGATTTCGCGGCGCGCCTCGTCGTCGAGCGGCTTCATGAGATTGCGCTCGGCTATATCGAGCAGATCGGGCGCATCGACGATTTCGCGCGTCAGATCCTCGACAAGCTTTCTCGCGCGCGCAGTCTCCGGACGAGCCGCATAAATTGCGATGAGATCGCCGACGCCTTTCCGCGCCGCGCCCCGATCGTCGTTCGCCCGCGCGTCAGCGAGCGCGACATGCAGATGCGCGATGCGCCGCTGACGCAGGATTGCGCGCGACTCGCGTGCGAGCAGTCCGAGGATCGCGACGAGAAGAACGCCTGCAAGCGCAACGCCGATCCATCCAAGCGCCTGAGATCTTTCGAAAAGATCGTCGACGACACGTGCGGTCCAGACGCTGAAGCCGAGCGACACGAGGCCGCCGAGCGCGGACCAGAACAAGCCGCCCCATGTGAAGAGCGCGCGCTTCAGCAATCCGCGCTTCTGCGCGATCTCGACCGCCTGCTCGTCCGTTTTCGGTTCGGTCGGCTCGTCATCCGGCGCGAAGGCGTCGGGCGCGTTCTGAATGACGACGCCGCCGGACTTCCGGAAGTCCGCAGCCGCCGCCGGGTCGCCGTCGGAGACGAGCACCTTCGCGTCGTCCAGACGAAAGGCGCGCGGGCGCTGGCGTTCTTCGCCGCTCATAAAAGCCTGTCTCCGAGCAGAAATTCGAGCGCGCGGTCGAGGCGGATCGACGGGGCGGGCAGGGGCTTGCCGTCGCTCGCGATCTTGCGAAGCGGCGGACGAAAGCGCACGAAACGATAATCGGCGGCGCCGGCCGGCACGCCGAGCCCGTCGCCGCGAAAGACGAGTTTCGGGTCCGCCGGCAGGTCGCCGGGATAGATCGCGACCTCGCCGGCGCCGTCGAACGTTTCGCCGTCGATCGTCTCGCCGGGCAACGGCACGCCCACGATCGCTTCGAGGTCGGCGCGATCGGCGAACATGCGGCCCTGCTTCACGAGCGCCTCGCGCGTTGCGCGCACCGCGGCCATCGCGACGACGTCGACGCGCGCGCCGACGTCCTCCGCGCGGGCGATGGCGCGCGCGACGAGCATACGCAGGATCGCTTCGAGCCTGTCGTGGCTCTCGTGATGCAAGTGATCGGCCTTGGTCGCCGCGAAGAGAATGCGGTCGATCTTCGGGCGGAAGATGGTGGAGAGAATGCTCGATTTCCCTGCGCGAAACGCCATCAGCACTTCGGTCAGCGCGGTTTCGAGATCGCGCACGGCCGCGGGCCCCGAATTCAGCGAGGACAAGGCGTCGACGAGCACGATCTGACGATCGAGCCGCGCGAAATGGTCGCGGAAAAAGGGCCGCACGACATGCGTCTTGTAGGATTCGTACCGGCGCTCCATCATCGCGCGCAGCGATCCTTCGCGCGCCTCGCCGTCATCGAAGCGCAGCGGCGCGAAGGTGAGCGCAGGCGATCCCTCCATGTCGCCCGGCATCAGAAAGCGGCCCGGCGGCAGCGTCGACAGCGCATATCTGTCGGCGCGCGCGGCGCGCAGATAATCGGTGAAAAGGCCCGCGAGCTTCTGCGCCTGTTCCTCGCTCGCCGGTCCCTCCGGCGAGGCGGCCAATGTCGCCGCGCGCCAGTCGGCGGCGAGCGGCGCACGCGCGGCGGATGCGCTCGCCTCGAGCGTGTCGCGCGACCATTGCGCGTAGGATTTCGTCAGCAGCGGCAGATCGAGCAGCCATTCGCCGGGATAGTCGACGATGTCGATCGTCAGATCCGACCGACCCTGGCGCCATCCCTGGCCGCGTTCGAATTCGATCGTCACGCGCAATTCGGAGATGCGGCGCGTGGAGTCCGGCCAATGGCGGTCCTGGCCGGTCAGCGCGGCGAGATGATCCTCCCAGGCGAAGCGCGGCACGTGATCGTCGGGCTGCGCCTCGAGCCGCGCGCCGATCATGCGCCCGTCCGCATGGACGCGAAACACGGGCAGGATGCGCTCGTTTTCGCGCGCGGCTGCGGCGGCGCGGACGAGGTTCTCCACCATCGCGGTGATGAACACGGTCTTGCCCGCGCGCGAAAGCCCGGTCACGCCGAGGCGCAGGTGATTGCCCCGCACGTATTCGGCGAGCGCGCTCGCGGCGCTGCGCGTCTCGAAGAGGAAATCGGAGAAAGTCGACACGAGGGGCTCCGGCGGGCCGGCCAGAGATAGGCGGGACTCCGCGCAGTTTCAAATTGTCGTCGGCCTATTTCGGCCGTTCCACGGCGGTCGGAGCCTCCGGCGCTTTCGCGGGGGCGGGCGCGAGCGAGCCGGCGGTGAGAATGACGAAGGACAGCAACAGCAGCCCGACCCCGATCAGGTTCCATTTCGTTTCGACCTCGAGCAGGCGGCGCGCCTGACGCGTCAGGGGGATTCGCGCGGCCTCGATCGTATCGGGGCCCAGGGTGCGGTCGAGTTGTTCGAGCTGGAGGAGAGCGAGACGCAGCTTCCGGTTCTCGAGCGGCGCGCGCGCAAGCGCCAGGGAGCCGAGGATGCCGCATACGCCCGAAACCGCGGAGGAATAGGCGCCGATCGTCAGATCGTAGAGCAAGCCGGACATGGCATGCCTAGCCGTTGCTCTCGGCGTCGGGATGGTTCTCGCCAAAAATGGCGCGCAACAACCGTTCTTCGGGACTCATGCCCGACTCCGGCTTGCGTTTGACGCGCGAAGCAGCCTCTGGAGGCCTGCGGGCCGCCAGAGGATCGGCTTCCTCGTGCAAACGGCTGTCGGCCTCGGCGGAGCGCAGCCCGAAGGATTCCGCGCCGCCGCAGAAAAACATGTAATCGGCGATATGCGCCAGCGCCGGCGCGTTTCCGGGTTTTCCGCTTTCGAGCTGGGCGATACGCGCCTGCGTCACTCCCATCATCTGCGCCAGTTGCGCCTGCTTCAGCCCGGCGCGCTCGCGCGCCCGGCGCATGAAGCCGGCGGCCTCGTTGACGAGCTCCACGGTCGCCTGAGCGCGCCTCACGCGATCGCTTTCGCTCAGCAGCGTCTCGAACCAGTCACCAGATTTCGCTTGCGCCTGAGGCATGTCGTTCAGCCATCTCTTCGAGGAACGCCGCGATTGCGGCGAAGTTCGGCGCATCGAGCAGGCGCACGCCGAGAAATGTCGCGTCGAACGTGTCGGCTCTCCCGTCGCCAGGGACGCGCGCGGCCGCGAAGATCGATCGATCCGTCCACAGGAAAACCTCTTCGCGCCCCCCGCGCTCCCATTTGCGCCGGACCTCGAGGAATCCGCGCTCCCTGCAACGCTTCAGCGTGTCCGCAAGATCGAGCGCCGACAGGAGATCCTCGTAACGCTGTTCGTTCGCTGCGAGCGACCGGATCAGGTCTTCCAGTTCCGTGCGTGCGTTGAACGCGCCTGAAAGGGCGATGTACCTAAATGGCATTTATAAGTCATGCCTTATAAAAAAGCAAGGCCTCGCAACGGCTACGGCCTGGCTGCGCGCGCAAGCATCCCCGCAACCGCGCGCACGATCAACTCTTCCCGCGCGCGCAGCGGCCCGATCTCCACTGCGGCCATGTTGGCGAGCGCCTTCGCGAAATTCGGCGTCGGCCGTCCGTCCGCGTCGAACAGGGCGAGATCGGCGTCCGGGCCCACGGCGAGGCCATCGGCGATGTGGGCGGCGTAACTGGCGATGCGCTGCGTTTCAGAGGCGCAGCTTCTGGCCGGCAGCGGCGGCGGCCCGGCTGACGGCGACAGGCCCGGCCGCGGGCCGAGCGCCATGCCGGGGAAGGGCAGCATGGCGACACGCACAGGCGGGCCCGCCGTCTCGACCGCGCCGATTCCGGCCTCGATAGTGGGCGTGCGCATGGAGGGGCCTGCATAGTCGGGCGCGCGCGAACGCCGCGGCCTGCCGCCTCGCGCGCCGCCGCCGCCGTGCGCTGCGAGCCATTTCGCGCGCAGGGTGTTTCGAAGTCCGCGCGTCGTCAGGCCCGTGGGGTCTGGTCCGAGCAGCGTGCGCCCGCCCATTCCCGCAACGCCCCGGCGCGCTCCGGCGGCCGGAGCGGCATAGACCGGTCCGCATTGCGCCGGCGCCCAACGCTCGACGATCGCGCGGGCCGAATGCAGGCGGAAGTCGAGGTAGTAGCGCCGCAGCAGGCCGGCCGCGACGGCCGCGCCGTCGGCGGCGCTCGCGAAGGCGACATGGCCTTCGGCGTCGGACGCGAGCTCGCCGGTCCAGCCCGCCTTCTTCACGCACCAGTAATTGTTGAGCCGCACGCAGCGCGAAACGCCCTTGATGTCGCGGCCGATGACGAGCGCCAGCGCGTCCTGCGGGGCGACGTCGAGATTGCGCGCGCTCTCGCGCCGCCAGTTGTCGACGGCGCGTTCGGCGGGCCGGAACGCCGGCGCGAATGCGGGCGGCGGCGGCAGCGCGCGCCAGGGCGCGAGCGCGGCGACCAGCGAAACCGCGAGACCGAGCGTCTCAAGAAACAAGGAAAATCCTCAGTCGAGATCGTCCACGCCCTCGACCAACATGGACGGCGTGACGAACCGGTCAAGGGCGCCGGAGCCCCATGCGACGTCGGCCCAGGACGGCGTATCGAAGGTCACGACGCACAGCCCCGAGGTCGGATATTTGACCTCCATGCGCTTGCGCGCCTCCAGATCGCCCTTGCCGACGACGCGCCAGGCGAAATCGGCGAGGCCCGGATTGTGGCCGATCACCAGCATCGTCTGCACGAGGTCCGGGGTCTTGTGCAGTTCTGCGAGCAGGGCGAAATCTTCGGCCAGATAGATTTCCGGATCGATCAGCACCTTGAAGGACTTTCCGGCGGCCTGCATCACGCAATCCAGGGACTCGCGGGCGCGCCGCGCGTCGGACACGACGGCGAGATTGGGGACGAGTTTTTCCTCGACGAGATAGTGGCCCGCGCGGGTCGCGTCCTCGCGCCCGCGCCGCGTCAACGGCCTTTCCTTGTCCCCGCCGCCGGCTTCACGGGCGGCCTTCGAATGGCGGAGCAATACGAGTCGACGCATGGGGCGAAGCTATCGTCCCGCGCGGCGAAAGGCGAGGGGCGCCACCCTCGCGATGCCGCGGCGCTTGCGCGGATCGCGGCGAACGCGCATGACTCGCGCGAATAAACCCCGGGGATCCAGCAATGCCTCTCTACGCCTACCGCTGCGACGATTGCGGCAAACAATTCGAGACGCTGGTGCGTTCCGGCGAGACGCCGGAATGCCCGGTCTGCCAAAGCGCGCATCTCGCACGCCAGCTCTCGCTGATCGCGAAGCCTGCGAGCGGCGGAGAGGCTGGCGCGGAAATGGCCGCCTGCGACGGCGCCGGCGGCTGCGGCATGTGCCCGGGCATGGCCGCGATGGCGGGCGCGTGCGGGTAACGATGACGTCATCCTGAGGAGCGACGCACAGCGGCGCGCTCCGCGAGATGCAAGACGGGCGCAGGCGGCCATGCTTCGAGACGCGCCTCCGGCGCTTCTCAGCATGAGGGTTTGGGAGATCGCCATGACCGAAGACCTCCTCGCGCCGCTCGGCCAGCGCCGCGTCATCCGCGCGAACGGCATCGACATCGAGGTGTACGAGAGCGGCGCGGGCGAAAAGCTCGCGCTGCTGCTGCACGGCTTTCCCGAACATTCCGTCTCCTGGCGCGCGCAGGCGCCGATGCTGGCGGGTATGGGCTATCGGGTGTGGGTTCCGAACCAGCGCGGCTACGGCGGAACGACGACGCCCGCCGAACGCGACGCTTACGCGATCGACAAGCTGACCGGCGACATCGCAGCGCTCATCGACGCGTTCCGGTCGAAGTCGGCGACAGCCGACTTCGCAGGGGGCGCGAAAAGCGTGACGCTGATCGCGCACGATTGGGGCGCGCTGCTGGCGTGGGTTTTCGCCGCGCGAAAAATCAGGCCGCTCGACAAGCTCGTCATCCTCAACGTGCCGCATCCGCTCTGCTTCAAGCGCGAATACGAGACCAATCCGAAGCAGAAGAAGAAGTCGTGGTACACGCGCTTCTTCCAGCTGCCGCTCGTTCCGGAAATGGCGCTGTCGCGCAAGGGCGGCGCGCCGATCGCGAAGCTGTTTCGCGACACCTGCGTCAACAAGGCGAATTTTCCGCGCGAATTGCTGTCCGTCTACGCCGCGAACGCCGCGCGTCCCGGCGGCATGCGCGGCATGATCAACTGGTATCGCGCGGCCATGCCGGCGCTCTTCAAGGCGACCGATCTCGGCGCCGCGATCGAGGTTCCGACGCTGGTGATCTGGGGCGAAAAGGACGTGGCGCTGGAAGTCTCGACGCTCGATGGAACCGACCAATACGTGCGCGATCTGAAAATCGTGCGGTTGCCGAATGCTTCGCACTGGGTGCAGCAGGACGCGCCCGATGAAGTGAATGCGGCGATGCGGGCGTTTCTGGCCGATTAGCTGTCAATCTCGCGAAAGCGGGTAGCCAGCAGCAAGATGCGCGGGCTTGGGAAGTAGATGGCCGTTTGGTTCGCGCCTGGCGGGCTCGATGGGTGTCGATTGTGAGATATCTTAGAGATATCTCAGGAGCGCGTCGTGTCTCAGGCAACCATAGGCAAATGGGGCAAGAGCCTCGGAGTCCGGATTCCGGCCGATATCGCGCGCTCGCTCGGCCTCGACGTCGGCAGCGACGTCGAGATCGTCGCGGGCGAGGGCGAGATCGTGGTGCGGCCCGTCGCGCGCCCGAGGAGCTTGCGCGACTTGCTGGGCGACAAGTCGCCCGAGGAATGGCGGGCCTTGTATCGAGGCTCGGCGGTCGATTGGGGGCCCGACGTCGGCCGTGAAATCATCGAGGAATGAGCGAACCTTACATTCCAGCCGCGGGCGATCTCGTCTGGACGGATGTCACGCCAACGCTCGGGCGCGAGCAGGCCGGTCGCCGGCCGGCGCTTGTCATTTCCTCGCGCGATCTCAGCGAAATCGCCGGTTTCATCATCGTCGCACCGATTACGTCTCGGGTGCGGCCATTTCTGACGAGCGTTGTCTTGCCGGAGGGCTCGCCGGTGACGGGAGAAATATTGCTGCATCAGCTACGCAGCATCGACATTTTCGCGCGTCCGCTGAAATTCGTCGGGCGCGTGAGCGACGAGGTTGCCGGCGAGGTGCGGGAGAGATTGGGATTGCTGGTGGGGATTTAAGAGGCGCAATTCCAGCGCGTCGAATATTAAAAACAAAAACAACATCTTTGCGCGAATTACGCCCTACAGCGAAAACTCGGTCGAGACGACGTTCCCGATCGCCGGAGCGGACAGAAACGTCGATGAGGTCGCAAGGACGTGTCGCTGGTGACTACCTCTCCCGCCGATTCAAAAACGCCAGCCGCTCGAACAGGTGCACGTCCTGCTCGTTCTTGAGCAGCGCGCCGTGCAGCGGCGGGATGAGCTTCTTGGGGTCGCGCTCGCGCAGCGTTTCCGGGCCGATGTCCTCGTTGAGGAGGAGCTTCAGCCAGTCGAGCAGCTCAGAGGTCGAGGGCTTCTTCTTCAGGCCCGGCACGTCGCGCACTTCGAAGAAGATGCGCAACGCTTCTTCCACCAGACGCTTCTTGATGTCGGGGAAGTGGACGTCGACGATCTGCTCCATCGTCTCGGCGTCGGGGAACTTGATGTAGTGGAAGAAGCAGCGGCGCAGGAAGGCGTCCGGCAGCTCCTTCTCGTTGTTCGAAGTGATGACGACGATCGGGCGCTTGGCGGCCTTGATGGTCTGGCCCGTCTCGTAGACGTGGAACTCCATGCGGTCGAGTTCGAGCAGAAGGTCGTTCGGGAATTCGATGTCGGCCTTGTCGATCTCGTCGATCAGCAGCACAGGGCGCTGATCGGAGACGAAGGCTTCCCACATCTTGCCGCGCTTGATGTAATTATTGATGTCGGTGACGCGCGGGTCGCCGAGCTGGCTGTCGCGCAGGCGCGAGACGGCGTCGTATTCGTAGAGGCCCTGCTGCGCCTTGGTGGTGGACTTGATGTGCCAGGTGAGCAGCGGCGCGCCGATGGCCTTGGCGACTTCCTCCGCCAGCACGGTCTTGCCGGTGCCGGGCTCGCCCTTCACGAGCAGGGGACGTTCGAGCACGATGGCCGCGTTGACGGCGACCTTCAGGTCTTCGGTGGCGACGTAATCCTTGGTTCCGGTAAAGCGCATTTCAGCCCCTTGGGTGTTTAATCGGCAGGTTAAACGGCCGGGCAGGGGCGGGCAAGCCGGCGATGCGGCCGGGCCTGCGGTCCGGCGGCGGGCGTGCTACCGCCGCCGCGCGGCCCGCTTCTCCTTCAGCGCGCGCGAGGCGCGCGTGGGGCCGTGGAAATCGGCATGCTTGCCGGCGATCCATGTCACGAAAGCCGCGATGTCCGGGTGCTCGCGCAGGCGCTCGAGGCTGTGGAAATGGTCCTTCAGTTCGCGCTCGGTCAGGACGCTGTGGATCTTGCGATGGCAGATCGGATGCAGGGCCACCGTCTCGCGCCCCTTGAAGGCCTTCGGCACGAGATGGTGGTCCTCGAGGCGCGCGCCGAGCGGCCGGCCGCAGAGCGGGCAGATCGTCGGCGCGCCGGTCCTCACTGCGCGGTCATGGCCGCCTTGATGTCGTCGAGCGTGACGTAGCCTTTCTTGCCGCGGTCGATCATGTCGAAATTCTTGGCGACGCGCGGCATGCCAGCCTTGGCTTCCGCGAGGGTCAGGCTGCCGTCGTGGTCCTTGTCGGCGGCGGCGAAGCGCTTCTGCACTTCCGCCCATTGGCTCGCGGAAATGTCCATCGCGCGGGCGGCCGGCATGGCGGCGAGCCCGGCAAAAGCGAGCGCCGCCGCTGCGGACAGGAAGCGCGTGGTCATTCGTTCCTCCGGATATCCCGTGGGGCGCGGGAATCGCGCGGGCCGATTTTGCGCCGGCGCGCCGGGCCGAGGCAATGGCCTCACGACCGCAGCAGGTCCGGAACGAGCGCGGCGACGAACCTCACGTGAACCATGCCGCCGCGGCCTCCCGAACGCCCCCGCCAACTCCCGGATAATGCCGCCGCCGCCATTTGATCCGGCGCGTCACAAATCGGGACGAGCGAGCCCGCCCTCGACCTTCGCCGCGCCACATGGCACATTCGTCCCATGTTCCTGCAATTCTTCACATCGCTCCGCGACGCCCAGGTCCCGGTCACGCTCCGCGAGTATCTGACCCTCATGGAGGCGCTCGACAAAGACCTCGCCGAGAAATCGGTCGAGGATTTCTACTATCTTTCACGCGCCTGCCTCGTGAAAGACGAGCGGAATCTCGACAAGTTCGACCGCGTGTTCGGCACGATCTTCAAGGGGCTCGAAAGCCTGCTCGACGCCATGGAGAAGGCCGAGATCCCCGAGGAATGGCTGCGCAAGCTCGCCGAGAAATATCTCACCGACGAGGAGAAGAAGCAGCTCGAGGCCATGGGCTGGGACAAGCTCATGGAGACGCTGAAGAAGCGGCTCGAAGAGCAGAAGGAGCGCCATCAGGGCGGCTCCAAATGGATCGGCACGGCCGGCACGTCGCCGTTCGGCGCCTATGGCTACAATCCCGAGGGCATCCGGATCGGCCAGAAGGAGAGCCGGCATCGTCGCGCGGTCAAGGTGTGGGACAAGCGCGAGTTCAAGGATCTCGACGGCGACACCGAACTCGGGACGCGCAACATCAAGATCGCGCTGCGGCGCCTGCGCAAATTCGCGCGCACCGGCGCGCCGGAGGAGCTCGATCTCGACACCACGATCAAGGACACGGCGAAGCAGGGCTATCTCGACATCAAGTTGCGGCCCGAGCGCCGCAACGCGGTGAAGGTGCTGCTGTTCTTCGACATCGGCGGCTCGATGGACTGGCACATCAAGCAGGTCGAGGAATTGTTCTCCGCGTGCAAGACCGAGTTCAAGCACATGGAGCACTTCTATTTCCACAATTGCCTGTACGAAGGCGTGTGGAAGGACAACAAGCGCCGCTTCACCGACAAGACGGCGACATGGCAGGTGCTGCACACCTATCCGCACGACTACAAGGTGATCTTCGTCGGCGACGCCTCGATGTCGCCTTACGAGATCACGCAGCCCGGCGGCTCGGTCGAGCATATGAACGAGGAGCCCGGCCACGTCTGGATGGACCGCGTGACGCGCACCTATCCGCATGCCGTGTGGATCAATCCCGTGCCGGAAAACCAGTGGGACTACACGCAGTCGATCAAGCTGATCCAGCGCATGATGAGCAATCGCATGTATCCGCTGACGCTGGAGGGGCTGGACGGCGCGATGAAGGAGCTGGTGCGGTAGTTTTCCTCATCCTGAGGAACGATGCGCGGCATCGAGCCATCGAAGGATGGCGCGACACTGGAGCATGCTTCGAGACGCGCCTGCGGCGCTCCTCAGCATGAGGGGAGGGAAAACCTCATCCTGAGGAGGCGCAAAGCGCCGTCTCGAAGGATGGCCGCGGAGACGGACGTGTCCGGAGCCACGATCTACATCGTCGAATGCGCGGACGGGTCCTATTACACCGGCATCACACGCCGCGACCCGGACACGCGCGTGAGCGAACACAATCAGGGGCTCGATCCGAGCAGCTACACGTTCACGCGTCGGCCGGTGCGGCTTGTGTTTTCTTCGTTCTTTGACCGCGTCGACGAGGCCATTGCGACCGAGCGGCGCATCAAGGGCTGGTCGCGCGCGAAGAAGGAAGCGCTCATGCGCGGCGACTACGATGCGCTGCCGGCGCTTGCGAAGCGGAGAAAGTAGGCCGAGGTTTCGTGATGCGGCCATGCTTCGAGACGCGCCTGCGGCGCTCCTCAGCATGAGGGGAGGGAAAACCTCATCCTGAGGAGGCTCGACGCGCCGTCTCGAAGGAGGGCCGGTTGCGGAAACTCTGAAGCATGCTTCGAGAAGTCTCCTTTGGCGGCTCCTCGGCACGAGGTTCTTCACTGCCCTCCGATCTTCTCGATCCCCGAAATATCCTCCGACCAGGTAATCATTGAGTCGCACCAGATTCTTCGCCGAGGCTTCAACTCCGCACGCTGGTCGAGCGCGCCGATGCGCAGGTTGTGCGGCGCCGGCTGCTCCAGCGCGGTCGTGTAGACGGGCGAACCGCATTTCGGACAGAAGGCGTGGGCGCGCTTGTTCCCGCTCTCGGCGGTCTTGATGTAGATCGCAGGCTCGCCCGACAGGAGCCTGAACTTGCCGATCTCCGCGCGAACATTGGCGCGAAAGGCAGAACCCGAGAGTTTCTGGCAATCCCGGCAATGGCAGATGCGCGCGGTCGCCGGATCGACCTCGGCCTCGTAGGCGATGAAGCCGCAATGGCATGAGCCCGTCACATGCATGGCGCTGTCCTCATGTGCTTGCGAATTGCTCGCGCTCCATCAGGCGCGAGACGGCCCAGCCCGCGACGAGTCCCCAGAACGCCGCGCCGATCCCGAAGATCGGCAGATCGGCGACGGTCACCAGAAAGCTCGCGAGCGCGCCGAGCGAGAA
>JAGWTW010000219.1 GCA_028868735.1 Hyphomicrobiales bacterium
CATTTTGTCTAGTGTCTGGGCATGATCAATTCTGGTGAAAAAATAAGCAGAAATGCGCCCGGCGCTCTACGCCTCGGGGCGATCGAACTTCCGGGCCGCGCGTTTCTGGCGCCGATGTCCGGCATTACGGACATCGGCATGCGGCGCGTCGCGAGCCGTTGCGGCGCGGGACTCGTCATCTCGGAAATGGTCGCCGCAAATTTCTACATCGCCGCCGACGAGGAAACGCGCCTGCGAGCGGAGGGCGAGGGGTTGCCCGTCCATGTCGTGCAAATCGCCGGGCGCGAACCGCTGGCGCTCGCGGAAGCCGCGCGCCTGGCCGAGGCGGCCGGCGCGCATGCGATCGACATTAATATGGGATGCCCGGCCAAGCGTGTCGTCGGGGGATATGCCGGCTCGGCGCTCATGCGCGAGCCCGACCTTGCGCTGTCGCTCGTGCGCGCGGTGGTTGCGGCGGTGACTGCGCCCGTCAGCGTCAAGATGCGGCTCGGATGGGACGCCGACAGCCTCAACGCGCCTGTTCTCGCGCGCGCGATGGAGGCGGAGGGCGTCGCGCTGATCACGGTGCACGGCCGGACCCGCAACCAGTTCTACAAGGGGAGGGCCGACTGGGCCGCCATCAGGGCGGTGCGCGAGGCGATCTCGATCCCGCTCGTCGCCAACGGCGATTGCGCCTCGCTCGCCGACGCGCGGGCGATGCTGGCTGCTTCGGGCGCCGACGCCGCGATGATCGGCCGCGCGGCGATGGGCCGTCCGTGGCTCGTCGGCGAAATCGCGGCCGGGCTCGACGGTCGTCCCTGGCGCGCGCCGTCGCCGCGCGAACGGGCGAACGCGGCGCTCGAACATTACCGGACGCTGCTCGACCTGTTCGGCGAACGGCAGGGCGTTCGACACGCACGCAAGCATCTCGCCGCCTACGCCGATCACGCGATGGACGAAGGCATGGGTCTTTCCCCGGCCATGCGGACGAAGCTCGTCACGACCACGGACGCGCAGGAGGCCGCGGATCTTCTGGAGCAGGCTTTCCAGTCGGCGCAGGAGCTGGCGGCATGAACCGGCTCCAGCAAACGGATATGCGCGCCAAGCGCGTCCGCGAGGGGACGCCGGTCGATCCCGGCCGCCTTCTCGCGGCGCTGCCCAACCCGATTCTCGCGCTCGATTCCGGCAACCGGATCGTCGACGCGAATTCGGCGGCGGAGGATTTCTTCGATATGGGCCGGTCGGCGCTCTGTCGGCTGCGGATCGACGAATTGCTGCCGTTCGGATCGCCGGTCCTCGGCCTGATCGAGCAGGCGCGGGAGCGTCGCGGCGGCGTGAACGAATATCGGGTCGAACTCGGAACGCCCCGCACGGGCGTCGATCGCGTGGCCGACGTTCATGCAGCGCCGCTGCTCGATGAGGCAGACGGCCTCGTTCTTATGCTGCAAGAACGAACAATTGCCGATAAAATGGACAGACAGCTTACGCACAGGGGCGCCGCGCGCTCGGTTTCTGCGCTGGGCTCGATGCTCGCCCACGAGATCAAGAACCCGCTCGCCGGCATACGCGGCGCGGCCCAGCTTCTGGAGACCGCGGTCGGCGACGAGGATCGCGCTCTGACCAGGCTGATCTGCGACGAAACCGACCGTATCGTTAAGCTCGTGTCGCGGATGGAGGTCTTTTCGGAAGGCCGG
>JAGWTW010000144.1 GCA_028868735.1 Hyphomicrobiales bacterium
GACCGGCCGCTCCGGCGCCGACGACGACGACATCCGTATCGAAAACGGGGCCGAGCCCCGCCCGCGCGGCGCGGACAAGTCCGCCGACGGCGAGCGAACCGACGGTCGACAGGGCGGCGCGGCGCGTAAGCTTCATGCGCCGATCATAGCACCGCGCTGCGCCGCGCGTCGCATCGGCGGCCGGCGCGGCGCGCGCAATGCGCGCAATCGCGCCGCTTGCGTCTCAACCTATGCCGCGGCCTTTTCCGTGTCCGGCGCGCGCGTCGATTGCGGCGACGGGTCGGCGAAGCGCAGCACGCCGTCCTCGATCGCGCCGAACCGCAGCGCCAGCATGTCCTTGGCGTAGTTCTGGTGCAGCCGCCACGGCTTTTTCGCGCCCTGTTTCGGCAGCGTGTCCACCGCGCGCTGGAAATAGCCGGACGAGAAGTCGACGAAATTCTCGACCGGCAAATTCGGATCGTCGTTGTGCGCGACCGCGATCTTCTTGCCCTTCGCGTCCATCGTGTTGAGAATGCGGCACACATATTCGCCGATGAGATCGGCCTTGAGCGTCCACGATGCGTTCGTGTAACCGAACGTGGCGGCGAGGTTCGGCACGTCGGAGAACATCATGCCCTTGTAGTTGAGCGTTTTCGACAGCTCGACCTTCCTGCCGTCCACCGTAAGCTGCGCGCCGCCGAACTGCTGGAGGAAAAGCCCGGTCGCGACGACGACCACATCGGCTTCGATTTCCTGGCCGCCGGTCAGCTTCAATCCATTTTCCGTGAAGCGGTCGATCGTGTCGGTCGCGATCGACGCGCGCCCTTCCTTGATCGCGGTGAACAGATCGCCGTCGGTGATGAGGCACAGACGCTGGTCCCAGGGATTGTAGCGCGGCGTGAAATCGCGTCCGACGTCGTAGCCCGCGGGCAATTGCTGGCGCACCAGACCGAGCAGATAATCTTTCACCTTCTGCGGATTGCGCTTGCAGAGATTGTAGAAATACATGCCGAAGCCGACGTTCTTCCAGCGCACGAGCGAGTACGCCAGCTTCGCCGGCAATTTCGCGCGCAAAAAGTCCGCGACCGCATCGCGCGAGGGCCGCGCCACCACATAGGTCGGCGACCGCTGCACCATGGTCACGTGCGCGGCCTTCTTCGCCATTTCCGGAACGAGCGTCATCGCGGTCGCGCCGGAGCCGATCACGATCACGCGCTTGCCCGAATAGTCGAGGTTTTCCGGCCAGGCCTGCGGATGCACGAGCGCGCCCCTGAAATCGCCCATGCCTGCGAAATCCGGCGTATAGCCGCTCTCGTAGCGATAATAGCCCGAGCACATGTAGAGAAAGTCGCAGGTATAGACGACGCGCTCGGCGCCCTTGTCGACCTGCACCGTCCAGCGCGCGTCCGCGCTCGAAAACGATGCGCTCGCCACGCGCTGCCCGTAACGGATCCTCTGGTCGATTCCGTATTCGCGCGCGGTGTCGTTGATGTAGCGCAGGATCGACGGGCCGTCGGCGATCGCCTTCGGATCGGTCCACGGCTTGAACGAATAGCCGAGCGTGAACATGTCCGAATCCGAACGAATGCCGGGATAGCGGAACAGATCCCACGTGCCGCCCATGCGCGCGCGGCCTTCGAGAATCGCGTAGCTCTTCTGCGGGCAATGCTTCTGCAGCCAATAGCCCGCGCCGACGCCGGACAGGCCCGCGCCGACGACGAGCACGTCGAAATGTTCGCTCATGGCGATCTCCCTTTCGGGCGACCTTATCAGAAATGGTTCACATGGGAACGGCGTCCGCGCCTTGGGCGCAGAGCAATCGAGCGAGGGATATTTGTCCTTGGCTGTCATCCCGAGGAGCGATGCGCAGCATCGCGTCTCGAAGGATGGCCCCTCACGGCGCAGGCGTTTTCTTCTGCTTCACCCGCTTGCGCGTCTGCGGATTTTCGCGCGGGCCCTCGAGCAGCCGCACGATCATGCCCCACCAGGTCCGCACGTCCTGTTGCGTCAGCTGCATGCGATGGAACATGTTGCGCAGGTTGCGCTGCATGACCGGACGCTTCGAGGCCGGGCGGAAGAAGCCGCGCTCCTCCAGATGGCCCTCGAGAAATTCGAAGAAGGAGAGCGTCATCTCGCGCTGCGCGGGCGGCGAGCGTTCGATCACCTCGAACGGCGCGACCTGTCCGTGCGCGGCGGAGAAATATTCGTAGCCCGTCAGCAGGACCGCCTGCGCGAGATTGAGCGAGGCATAGGCGGGATTGACGGGAAAGGTGAGGATCGCGTCGGCGAGCGCGACATCGTCGTTGTCGAGGCCGGTGCGTTCCGGCCCGAACAGGACGCCGTGCTTCTCGCCCGCCGCAATCCGCGCTGCGCTCGCTCCCATCGCCTCGCGCGGCAAATGAACGGGTTTGGCCTGCCCGCGCTCGCGCGCGGTGGCGGCATAGACGAAATTCAGATCGGCGACGGCCGCCTCGACCGTGGGAAAGAGCCGCGCCCCTTCGAGCAGATGGACCGCGCCCGCCGCCGCCGCATAGGCGCCCTTGCGATAGGCGCCGGTGCGCGGCCAGCCCTCGCGCGGGCTGACGAGCCGCAGATCGTCGAGGCCGAAGTTCGCCATGGCGCGCGCGCACATGCCGATATTGACGGCGAGTTGCGGCCGCACGAGCACGATCGCGGGGCCGCCCGTGCGTTGCGGCCGCGTGGAATCCGTTCCGGCGCCGGTCATGTCTGCGCGCAATCCATCGCGCCGCTCTAGCACATTTCGCCGCCGCGCATAGACCGCGGCGGCGGCGCTGGAACAATGGCTGGGCCCTTTCGTTTGGTGCGGGGGTTCACATCAGGGAGCCGAACATGAATCGCAATGTTTCCAGCCTGATCCTTGCCGGCGCGCTGGCGCTGGCCGGCGCCGCGGCCATGGCGCAGAGCAGCACCAACACAATGCCGGGCGGCGGCGCCAAGATGAACGGAGCGCCTTCGGGCGACGCCATGTCGGACAAATCCTCGCCCGCGATGAAGACGCGGGGCATGGCCGCGCCGAACCACAAGGCGATGAGAAAGCATCACGTACGCATGCATCGTCACAAGATGATGAAACATTCTGCGAAGATGGCCCCGCAGAAATCCATGTAGGCTCTTCACGGCGCCCGGCGTGAGCCGGGCGCCTCGTCTCTCGCGCCGCCGCGCCCCCTGGGGCGTGGCCGCCTCCCGCCCCGGAACACCACTTCCCGCCCGAACGGCGCCCCTCGCCGGCGAGCCCCCTCCGCCGCGAATGGCGGATGCGACAACAATCCAATTGAGGCGGCCGGGGATAAGGACTATCAGCTTTGCCGCAACCCGGGCCGGCCTGCGCTCGCCCGGCGATATGAGGCGAAAGCCGGCGAGGACGCGAGACAATGTCGAATCTGGAAATCGTTTGGACCAAAGTCGATGAAGCCCCGGCGCTCGCGACCTATTCGCTGCTGCCGATCGTGCAGGCCTTCGTCGGCGCGGCAGGCGTCTCGGTCAAGCTGAAGGACATTTCGCTCGCCGGCAGAATCCTGGCCAATTTCCCGGAAAAGCTGACCGACAAGCAGAAGATCGGCGACGAACTGACCGAACTGGGCAAGCTCACCCTCAAGCCCGAGGCCAACATCATCAAGCTGCCGAACATCTCGGCCTCCATCCCGCAGCTCAAGGCGGCCATCAAGGAATTGCAGGGGAAGGGCTTCGCGATCCCCGACTATCCGGACAATCCGGCGACCGACGCCGAGAAGGACGTCAAGGCCCGTTACGGCAAGGTGCTCGGCAGCGCTGTCAATCCCGTCCTGCGCGAAGGCAATTCCGACCGCCGCGCCGCCGGCGCGGTCAAGCAATACGCCCGCAACAACCCGCACAAGATGGGCGCATGGTCGAAGGAGTCGAAGTCGCACGTCGCCCACATGGACGCGGGCGATTTCTACGGCTCGGAAATCTCGACAACCGTGCCGGGCGCGACCAATGTGCGCATCGAACTGGCGGGCGCCGACGGCAAGACGACCGTGCTGAAGGCGAAGACCGCGCTCGACGCGGGCGAGGTCATCGACGCCGCCGTGATGAGCGCGAAGGCGCTGCGCGCCTTCTACGTCGCGCAGATCGAGGCGGCGAAGAAGGAAGGCGTGCTCTTCTCGCTGCACCTGAAGGCCACCATGATGAAGGTGTCCGACCCCATCATGTTCGGCCACGCCGTTTCCGTCTTCTTCGCCGACGTGCTGGCCAAACACGCCGAGACCTTCAAGAAGCTCGGCGTCAATCTCAACAACGGATTCGGCGATCTTCTCTCCAAGATCGCGACGCTGCCTGAAGCCGAACGCAAGGCGATCGAGGCCGATATCGCGGCCGAATACAAGCAGCGCCCGGGCCTGGCGATGGTGAATTCCGACAAGGGCATCACCAATCTGCACGTGCCGAGCGACGTCATCGTCGACGCTTCGATGCCGGCGATGATCCGCGATTCCGGCCGCATGTGGAACGCGCAGGGCAAGCTCGAGGACGTGATCGCGACCATCCCCGACCGCTGCTACGCGACCATGTACGAAGCCGTGATCGAGGATTGCAAGACGCACGGCGCCTTCGATCCGAAGACCATGGGCTCGGTGCCGAACGTCGGCCTGATGGCGCAGAAGGCCGAGGAATACGGCTCGCACGACAAGACCTTCGAAATCCCTGAAAAGGGCGTCGTGCGCATCGTCGACGACGCGGGCAAGGTGCTGCTCGAACGCGCCGTCGAAGCCGGCGACATCTTCCGCGCCTGCACCGTGAAGGACGCGCCGATCCAGGACTGGGTGAAGCTCGCCGTGCGCCGCGCGCGCCTCTCCGGCACGCCGGCCGTCTTCTGGCTCGACAAGAACCGCGCGCATGACGCGCAGATCATCGCCAAGGTCGAGAAATACCTGAAGAACGAAGATGTGAACGGCCTCGACATCCGCATTCTCGCGCCCGTGGAAGCGATGAAATTCTCGCTCGAGCGCATTCGCGCCGGCAAGGACACGATCTCCGTCACCGGCAACGTGCTGCGCGATTATCTGACCGACCTCTTCCCGATCATGGAGCTCGGCACGTCGGCCAAGATGCTGTCGATCGTGCCGCTGATGGCGGGCGGCGGCCTGTTCGAGACCGGAGCGGGCGGTTCTGCGCCCAAGCACGTGCAGCAGTTCAACGAGGAAGGCTATCTGCGCTGGGATTCGCTCGGCGAATTCCTGGCGCTCGGCGTTTCTCTCGAACATCTGGCTCAGACGACGGGCAACAAGAAGGCCGCCGTTCTCGCCGAAACGCTGGACGAGGCGAACGGCAAGATTCTCGAGCACAACAAATCGCCGGCGCGAAAGGTCGGCGAGATCGACAATCGCGGCAGCCATTTCTATCTCGCCCTCTACTGGGCGCAGGCGCTCGCCAATCAGACGAAGGATCCGGAACTCGCAGCGAAATTCAAGCCGCTCGCCGAGACGCTGACGAAGAACGAGGCGAAGATCAACGCGGAGCTGATCGGCGCCCAGGGCAAGCCGGTCGACACCGGCGGCTATTACGTGACCGACGACGCCAAGACGAGCGCCGCCATGCGCCCGAGCGCGACGCTGAACGCGGCGCTGGCGGGGTTGTGATCGGACCTTGAAGTATTGGAGCCCCGGTCGAGAGACCGGGGCTTTTTTCATGCGAGGACGGCGGCGACCTCTCCGTCATCGACTCTGCTGCTTGCGTCCAGCGGCCCCCTGCCCAAACGCGCGCCACCCTGCCCCAAAAGCCGCACTAGGCCGCCCTGCCTCGCGGTGCTATAGCGCGCGCAAATACATCGCCGCAGCGCAGCAACGCCCCGAGGCCATCATGAGCAAGATCCACGTCGCCAATCCCATCGTCGAAATGGACGGCGACGAGATGACCCGCATCATCTGGGAATTCATCAAGGACAAGCTGATCCACCCCTATCTGCACGTCGATCTCAAATATTTCGACCTCTCCGTGCAGAAGCGCGACGAGACCAACGACCAGATCACGATCGACGCCGCGGAGGCGACGAAGAAATACGGCGTCGCCGTCAAATGCGCGACGATCACGCCGGACGAAGCGCGCGTGAAGGAGTTCGGGCTGAAGGAAATGTGGAAGTCGCCGAACGGCACGATCCGCAACATTCTCGGCGGCACGATTTTTCGCGAACCCATTATCTGCAGAAACGTGCCGCGCCTCGTGCCGGGATGGACGCAGCCGATCGTCGTCGGCCGCCACGCCTATGGCGATCAATATCGCGCCACCGATTTCAAAGTGCCGGGCAAGGGCAAGCTGACGTTGAAATTCGTCGGCGACGACGGCCAGGTCATCGAGCGCGAAGTCTTCCAGTTCCCGTCCGCCGGCGTCGCCATGTCCATGTACAATCTGGACGATTCGATCCGCGATTTCGCGCGCGCCTCGATGAACTACGCGCTGCAGCGCAAGTGGCCGCTCTATCTCTCCACCAAGAACACGATCCTCAAAGCCTATGACGGGCGCTTCAAGGATCTGTTCCAGGAGATTTTCGACGCCGAATTCGCCGACAAATTCAAGGCGGCGAAAATCTGGTACGAGCATCGCCTGATCGACGACATGGTCGCCTCCTCGCTCAAATGGTCGGGCGGCTACGTCTGGGCCTGCAAGAATTACGACGGCGACGTGCAGTCGGACACGGTCGCGCAGGGTTTCGGTTCGCTCGGCCTGATGACGAGCGTGCTGATGACGCCCGACGGCAAGACGGTGGAAGCCGAAGCCGCGCACGGCACGGTGACGCGCCATTACCGCGAGCATCAGAAGGGCAATGCGACCTCGACGAATTCGATCGCCTCGATCTTCGCCTGGACGCGCGGCCTCTCCCATCGCGCCAAGCTCGACGACAACATGGCGCTGAAACTCTTCGCCTCCACGCTCGAACGGGTCTGCATAGAAACCGTCGAGAGCGGATTCATGACGAAGGATCTCGCGCTCCTCGTCGGCCCGGACCAGAAATGGCTGTCGACCACCGGCTTCCTCGACAAGATCGACGAGAATTTGCAGAAGGCGATGCAGGGATAGAACGGGCGGCTACGGCGCACGCCTCTCCCGCTCCCGCTTCTCGCGCGCGCCCGGCGTCAGCACGTAGAACCCGCGCGCCGGACTTTCGACGCGCGCGGCTTTCACCATGCGGTGCAGGCGCACCGAGAGATTCCCGCGCGAAAGACTGAGGCCGGCCTCCAGCAGCCGCTCGTGCAGGTCGGGCAGCCCCATGCCGCGCGGCTCGGCCTCCAGCACGTCCATGATCTGCGCTTCGACCTCCGGGATTTTTTCATAGAGCGGTTCCGGCGCGACGAGGCGCACCTGCGGCCCGCGCATACGCACGGGCGCCTGCGCCTCCACGAGCCCGAGCCGTTCGGCCGACAGGGCGCCGGCGCAGATGTCGTTGAACACCTGCTCCCCGCGCGCCGGGTTCTGCGCGATCAGCGACCCGAGCTTCGCGGATAGCCGCGCGGCGAGCCGCACCGCCTCCGTCTCGATCTCGCGCTCCTCCGCCCGGAGCGCCTCCTCGATTTCGCGTTCGTATGGCGCCGACATCGACCGCTCCCGACTTAACGATTACGCAATATTACAACAGCGGCCCGCTCCGAGCCAAACGCGTCGGCCGCGCAGCAATCGCCGTCGCGAAAAATTTTCTGCGATCTAATTCTCTGGAATCTTACGTCTTGCGCGACCTTAACCGGATGTTCCGGACTCGTTCACGATGACTCCGTGTTAACGATGAGTTAAGAAAATTGTAAGGCTGGCGCGGGCGTGCGTAAGTGGCTGGAGGCGTAGATGACCCTCAATCAATTCCTGTTTCATCCCGCGACCCTGACGACGGCTGCGCTTTGCGGCGCCGCGCTGGTCTGGCTCGCGATCGGTCGGCGCCTTCATTTTTCGCGAACGCGCACGACCGCGAACGGTTATGCGGTGATCGACGCGCTGCTCACGCTCGACGGGCGTCGCGCCCCCACCGAAATCCGCTGTTACTTCACGGTGCGCCGCCGCGTTTGAGCCGGATCTCCGGGCCGTTGCGGCCGATGGCGTTTGCGCGCATCGGTCATTGTGCCGTCGCAAGGGGGACTATATAAGGCGCGCGACTTTGGTCGAAGGTCTTAGGGAGTGAGTCGTTGATGGCTGTCGATATCGACGAGACCTACAAACCGTCCGAAGACGAGCCCTTCATGGGCGAGCGGCAGAAGGATTATTTCCGCCGCAAGCTTTTGCAGTGGAAGGACGACATATTGCGCGAAAGCCGCGAGACGTTGGCCGCGCTGCAGAACGAGAGCGAAAACCATCCCGATCTCGCCGATCGGGCGTCGTCGGAAACCGATCGCGCGATCGAGCTTCGCGCGCGCGACCGTCAGCGCAAGCTGATCGCCAAGATCGACGCCGCGCTCGGGCGCATCGACGACGGCTCTTACGGCTATTGCGAGGAAACGGGCGAACCGATTTCGCTGAAGCGGCTCGACGCCCGGCCGATCGCGACCCTGTCGATCGAGGCGCAGGAGCGTCACGAGCGTCGCGAACGCGTCTATCGGGACGATTGAGCCTGCACGGCCACGAATAAAGAAAGGCGGCCTGCATGGCCGCCCTTTTTGTTTGCGCGCGACGACGGCGCGTTCAGCGGCTGGGCCGGCCGAGCAGCTTGGCCATCTCTTCTTCCAGCGATTCCAGCGGATCGGCCGGCTTCTCGCTTGCCGTGGGCTCGGGCGCGGGCGCGGGCTCCGGCGCGGGCGCGGGCGCGG
>JAGWTW010000029.1 GCA_028868735.1 Hyphomicrobiales bacterium
GGCGGGCGCAGCCGGAGCGGCGGGCGCGGCGCCCGGAGCCGCAGGCGCGCCGCCTTGCTGGGCCTGGAGCTTCTTGCGCTCTTCCTCGGCCTTCTTCTGGAGCTGCTCCTGAAGCTGCTTCTGCTGCTCTTCGAGCACCTTCGGATCGATCGCCGGGCCGTCATAGGCCTTGCCGAACCCGTCGAGCGGCAGCGCAAAGGTGATCTCGGCGCCGGCCGCGTTCTTGGCGGAGACGAGGAAATGCTGGCCCTTCTTCATCTGCTCGACGAAGGCGCCCTTCACGCGCGCCTCGGCGGCGCAACCGTTCGGATAACAGATGTCGAAGCCCGCCTCGACCTGCGCGTTCTTGTCGACGGTGAAGCGGATGCCGGGCTTCAGCAGCACCATCAGCGGCATCAGGAAGCGCACGACCTTCTGGTCCTCGCCTTTCATCTCATTGATGGCGATGGCGAGCAGCGGCGGCTGATCGGGCTGCGTGGTGAAGTCGCGGGTCGTCAGGCAGACCTCGCGTTGCGTCTGCGGGTCCTTGCCGCAGACCTTGGTCCAGTTGGGCTGCACGGCCTGAAGGTCGACGCGCATGGGGCCTTGCGGCTGGCCGGGCTGACCGCCCTGAGCGGGCTGGCCCTGGGCGGGCTGCGCTGCCGGCGCCGGCGGATTCGTCGGTTTGGCCGTCGACTTCTGGCCCTGCGCGAGCGCGCTTCCGGCGAATGCGACCGTCCCGGCGACGACAGCAGCGCCGAACAGCTTGGTGGTGGACCGCATGAAATCTTCCTTCCGATTGACTATCGCGGACGCCTGCGCCCTGAGGAGCTGAGGCGCGTCTTTCGCAGGCGACGCGTCGATCCACGGCCGTCCTTCGAACCTGCGCGCGCTCATTGCCCCCCAATGCGGCGATATGGTGACGGCGCCCTCATAACTGCTTTGCCGGCCCAAGGCCAGCGGGATGTCGTCGCAGGCGCGCGCCCTGACTGCGCCGGATTGGCCGCATAAACTCGCACGATGGTCGATCTGATTCGGCGCCTTCCCGTTCTGTCCCGCCGCGCCTTCGTCGGCGCGCTTGCGGCCGCCCCGGCGTTCGCACGCTCCAGCCGCGCGCATGCGACCGGGCGGATCGGGCCGGGCATAGCGATGCACGGCGAGCCGGCTCTGCCGCCGGACTTTGCGGCCCTGCCCTACGCCAACCCCGATGCGCCGAAGGGCGGGCGCCTGTCGCTCGCGTTTCAAGGCGCTTTCGACAGCCTCAACCCTTACAACCTGCGCGCTGGTTCGACGGCGCAGGGCCTCGCCGGCAACGTCTACCAGTCGTTGATGACGCGCTCGCTCGACGAGCCGTTCACGCTCTACGGCATGATCGCGCAATCCGTGGAGACCGACGAAGACCGCAGTTTCGTCACGTTCCGTCTGCATCCGCAAGCGCGCTTTTCCGACGGCGCGCCGCTGACCGCCGCCGACGTGCTCTTCACGTTCGACCTCCTCAAGACCAAGGGCCGGCCGCAGCAGCGCATCGCCTACGGGCTCGTGCGCAGGATCGAGGCGCTCGACGACCACACAATACGATACGACCTCACAGGCGCCGACGACCGCGAACTCCCCCTCACGCTCGGCTTCATGCCCGTGCTGGCGAAGCACAGGACCGATGTCGGGCGCTTCGCCGATTCCTCGCTCGACATTCCCGTTGCGTCCGGCCCCTACACGATCGCCTCGATCAAGCCGGGCGAGGAGCTGACGCTCAAGCGCAATCCCGAATTCTGGGCGCGCGACCTGCCGGTGTGCCGCGGCCTCTACAATTTCGACGAGATCGTCATCTCGTACTACCGCGACGCCAATTCGATGTTCGAGAGCTTCAAGGCCGGGCTCGTCGACTATCGCGAGGAGACCAATTCGACGCGCTGGACGACCGGCTACGCTTTTCCGGCCGTGCTCGACGGCCGCGTCGTGCGCGAGCAACTCAAGATCGGCACGCCGCGCGGCATGGAGGGGTTCGCCTTCAACACAAGGCGCGACCTGTTCAAGGACGTGCGCGTGCGCGAGGCGCTCGCGATCATGTTCGATTTCGAATGGATCAACCGCAATCTCTTCAGCGGCCTGTACACGCGCACGACGAGCTTTTTCGACAATTCCGATCTCGCCTCCACGGGCACGCCGGCAAGTCCGGCCGAGCGCGCGCTGCTGCAAGCCTATCCCGGCGTCGTGCGCGACGACGTGATGGAGGGCCGCTGGCGTCCATTCGTCACGGACGGCAGCGGGCGCGACCGCGAGCAGGCGCGTCAGGCGCTGGCCCTGATGGAAAAGGCGGGCTGGAGCATCGAGCGCGGAAAGCTCGAAAAAGACGACGAGCTTTTCGAATTCGAGATCATGACGGTCGATCGCAATCAGGAGCGGCTCGCGCTGAATTATGCCTCCTCGTTGCGCCGGATCGGCGCGATCGCGCATGTGCGTACAGTCGACGAAGTACAATACCAGCGCCGACGTCAACGCTTCGATTTCGACATGATGATCGGTTCGTGGATCGCGTCCGCGTCGCCGGGCAACGAGCAGCGGATGCGCTGGGGTTCGGCGAGCGCGAACCAGGAAGCCTCGTTCAATCTCGCCGGCGCCTCCTCGCCCGCGATCGACGCCTTGATCGCCGCAATGCTCGCCGCCAAGACGCGCGAAGACTTTGTGACGGCCGTGCGCGCCTACGACCGCGTTCTGCTGTCGGGTTTCTACATCGTGCCGCTCTATCACACCGCCTATCAGTGGGACGCCTACTGGACAAAGCTCGGCCGTCCGACCGTCCTGCCGCGCTGGTCCGCGCCGCTCTTCGGCGCAACGCTCGAAACATGGTGGAGGAAGCCGACATGAACGCGCTGCCGCCGCAACGATCCTCGCATCCGCTCGCGGCCTTCGGGCTCGACATGCTCGCGCGCGGCGCGGCGCATCTGCGCGGCGACAGGCCGGCTCTCGGGGAGGCGGGGCCAGGCGCGATCGGCGGCGCGTCGACATATCGCGATCTCGACCGGCTCGTCGTCGCGTTCGGCGCGCGCGCGATGGATTGCGGGCTCGAGAAAGGCGATCGCGTTCTGATCGTCGGCGCGACGCGCGTCGGGGTCGTCGCCGCGATGCTCGGCGCGCTTTCGGCGGGACTCGAACCTGTCATGGCGCCGGCGCATTTTCCCGCCGGCGCGCTCGCCTTTCTCGCGCAGTCGACCGGCGCGCGCGCGATCTTCACGCCGACGCTCTATGGCGGGCTCGAAATGGAAACGACCATGCTCGAAGCAGCGGCGCATGCGCCGGATGTGCGGCTCGTAGGGTCGCTCGGGCCGGGCGGCGCCGATGGCGCGATCGACTTTTCACCCCGCGCGCTCGATCTGGACGCTGCAGAGCGTCCACTCAAGCATGGCGAGTTGCCTCGCATCGGCTTTGTGCTGAAGCCGGGCGAAAAGGCGCCGCGCGCGACATTTCTGACCCAAAACACGCTCGTGTCGCATGCGCTCGATCTCGTGTCGGCGCTGCAATTGTCGACGGGCCGTACGATCCTGTCGACGCTGTCTCCTGCGAGCGTGACCGGATTCGTCGCGGGGCCGGTCGCCGCGTTGCTCGCCGGCGCGCCGCTCACGCTCTTCGGTCCGTTCGATGCGACCGGGCTGGAAGTATTGACGGAACGCGCGACTCCAGGCTGTCTCGTCGCGCCCGGCGCGGCTGTCGAGGACTTTGTCGCCGCAGGCATTTGCGACGGCCTCGATTGCCTGGCCGTGGCGAGCAGGGCGCCCGCGCCGCCGGCGCCCTGCCCTGTCGTACGCATCGCCAGCGACGACGAAGGCCGCATCCTCGTTTCGGTTCGCAAAAAGCTTGAAAGCGCCGCTTCGCCGCCCCATTCTGCCCAGACGACAGCCGGCTGAACGGCAGCGCCGCCGCTCGAAGCGCCGGCGCGAGATCAGGGAGCGACCATGAGCGAGCCGGCGACGCAGAAGAAGATCGCAATCGATATCGTCTCCGACGCGGTCTGTCCGTGGTGCTTCATCGGCAAACGCAACCTCGAAGCCGCGCTTGCGGACCTGCCCGGCGTTTCGCCCGAAATCCACTGGAGGCCGTATCAACTCGATCCGACGATTCCGCCGGAAGGCGTCGACAGGCGCGCCTATCTCGCGCGCAAGTTCGGATCGCGCGTTTCCGAAGTCTACGGCCGGGTGACTGAGGCCGGCGCCGCGGCCGGCATTCCCTTCGCTTTCGAGACGATCGGGCGTTCGCCGAATACGCTCGACGCGCATCGGCTCATCCGATGGTCGTGGTCGGCCGGGAAACAGGACGCGATCGTCGAACGTCTCTTTCGCGACTTCTTCATCGAGGGCAAGGACATCGGCGACCGCAACGTGCTGATCGCCGCCGCGCGCGATTGCGGCATGGATACGGATGTCGTCGCCAAGCTGCTCGACGGCGATTCAGACAAGGACGAGGTGCGCGCCGAAATCGCCAGCGCGCAGGATCTCGGCGTGACGGGGGTCCCGTTCTTCATCCTCAACGGCAAATACGCCCTGCCCGGCGCGCAGCCGCCGGACGTTCTGAAGCGCTCGATCGAGCGAGCGATTTCGAGAACGGAAGCAGAAGAGTTCGCAGCCAAATAGGGCGAACCGTCTCCCTCGAACGAGCGCGCGGCCCACGATCCTCCGCGCGATGATCGTCACGCTCATTCTTGTACTGGAGCAACGCGCCGGCGCACATCCGCCGGCGAGACACAGCAGACGCACGGCGTAACGATCATCTTGAAGGTGCGAGCGCGCGCCGACGTCAGCTTTTTCGCCAGACGAAAAACGAGCTCAGCGCGAAATTCCAGACCGATCCCATGGCCACGCCGATGAGCGCGGCGACAAACCAGGAATCGGTATTGTCGTACGTCCAGGAGGCGATGCCGACATTGGCGACGGCTCCGATCGCGCACACGATGTAAAACAGGATCAGGCCGCGCAGCACCGGGATCATGCCTTTCAGTCGCGCATCGCGATAGGTGAAAGCGTTGTTGATGAAGAAATTCGAGGTCATGGCGACGACCACGGCGATCGTCTGCGACGTCACGAACGATTCCTCGAACAAGGCCATGGCGACGCGCAACGTCGCCATGTGCACGAGCACGCCGGTGACGCCGACGAGCGCGAAATAGATGAAGCGGATCGGCAGCAGACCGCCGGTCGACTTGTTGAGAATGAGGCCGAGGAAGTCGAGGCCGACCTTGGCGTCGAGCTTGGATTCTCCTTCGGTTCGCTCGCGGAACTTGAAGGCGATCTCCTCGATTCTCAACTTGTGCCCGGCCGAGGCGACGATGTCGGCGAGAATCTTGAAGCCGGAATCGGCGAGCTGAGGCGCTATCTTTTCGACGAGGTCGCGCTGAACCATGAAGAACCCGCTCATGAGGTCGTTGAAATCTGCGTGCAGAGCGCGCCTGGCGAGCGCCGTCGCCCAGCGGCTGATTTTTGCGCGGAAGCTCGAGAAACCGGCGTCCGCCGATCCGCCCGCCACGTAGCGGCTGCCGACCACAAGATCGACCTCGCCGGAGCGCATGCGCTCGTACATGCGCGGCAGAATGCTCTCGTCATGCTGCAGGTCGGCGTCCATCACGGCGACGACCGGGGCCGACGAACTGAGAATTCCCTCGACGCAGGCGCCCGACAGGCCACGACGATTGACACGCCGGATGCAACGCACGCGCTCGTCGTGCTGCGCCAGTTCCTTGGCGACGCTGGAAGTGCCGTCCGGACTGTCGTCGTCGACGACGATCATCTCCCAGGCGACGCCTTGCAGCGCAGCCGAGACGAGTTCGACCAGCTTCGGCACGTTGGCGCGCTCGTTGAAGGTCGGGACGACGATAGAGAGGTCGGCGATCACGCGCGCGGCTCCGGGAAAGCCGCAGTTTCCTCGCGGCCGATGAAAATCGCGTAAATGGCCGGAATGCGCTCAGTCCGGGCGAGCAGGCTCCGGCAGCGACGCATGCCGATCCCGCGCCTCGTAGATCTGGAGGGGCGCACGGCGGTCCGGGATGCGGTCGACAAGCGTGTAATCGGCCGCAAGATAGCGGTCGATCTGCTGCATGCGCGCAGGAAGCGTGCAGTTCATGTCGTGACGCGTTTCTGTGATCACCACGAATTTCGGACGCTCGGCCATGATCTTGTCGATCGTCGCGACGGCGTCGACGCCGTCAGGCAATTCGAAATTGCACGTCAGATGCTGCGGGAAGGAATAAAGCGCGGGCGGTTCGACCCCGGCGACGAGATACAGCGCCATCTCATGATCGACGACATAGAGCTGCGGCGAGGGCGCGTTCGGTCGAAGACCGAGCGCAAACAGCTTATTCGCAATCGTCGCCGTGTGCCTGTCTTCCGTCGGCCATTGTTTCTGGATCGTGACCCAGACGAGCGGATAGGCGGCGGCGGCAAGCGCGAGCGCGAGCGGCGCGAAACGGCGCAGCCCGTCGTTCCAGCGACGCGCGAGGTCGAGGATCAGCGCTGCGGCGATCAGCGACAGCGGCGCAACCAGCGTCAGAAAGTAATGCTCGTACATCGAGCGGATCGCAAAAGCGCCGGCGCCGGACGCCGCGGCCCAGCCGAGCGCGCGCACAAAGCCCGGCTTTCCGTCGCTCGACATCAGCGCTTTGCGCTCGGTGACGGCGAACATGGCGAGCACGAGCAGCGGCGCGACGCCGCGGAATCTCGGCAGGAAGAGTTCGATCGCCGCCGGAATCGAAACGCCGTCGCCATGCGTGCGCATGAAGGCGGACACGACCGCCGCGTCCCAGAGAACCGAAAACTGGCCGCGCGCCGCGTAAACCAGCGCAAACGCGACGCCCGGCGCCGCGCCGGACAGGCAGAAGCCGGCGATGCGTGTGGCAAGGCTGCGGCCGGCGGCGCGATTGACGCTGACGAGAAGGATGAGCGCGCACAGGCCTTCGAAGGCCGCGACCTGCTTGATGACGAATGCGCAGCCGAGCAGAAAGCCGGAGAGACAAGCCGCCCAGACTCGCGTCGATGTCGCAAACAAAAGACCGAAGATGATGAAGGGCGCGAACAGGATTTCGGTCACGCCGAGCGCGCCTTCGAGCGAAAGCGTGTTCAGGCTGTAGAGAAAGGCGGCGAGCAGGCCTACGCGCGCGTCATTGAACCAGGCAAGACCGATGCGCCACAATCCGATTACGGCGGCAAGCGTCGCCAGCAAGGGCAACAGGCGCGGGCCGAGATAGGGGTCGCCGGTCAGCGCTTGCGTCGCGGCGTAAAGGCCGAACAATCCCGGCGGCTTCACGTCCCAGCTCAAGGTGTAGGGAAGCGCTCCCTTCAGCCATTCATTGCCGACGAGCGCGTAGAACAATTCATCGCCATAGAGCCGCGGATAGTGCAGCAGCGGGATGCGCGCGGCGAGCGCAACGGTCGCCGCAACGAGTAGAGCCAGCGGACCCTGATGCCGCTTCACGAAACCGTCCACGCACACCTCGGTCCGTCCGCGGCGGCCAACGCCCCGCGGACCGGAAGGTAGGCGCGCCCGCTTAAACTTCGGTGAAGCCATCCCCCAAGGGCTGGCGGCGCTGTCCGCAGCACCCCATATGCTGCATTGCACAATGGAAGGATCCGCCGCTATGGGATTGATAGATCAGGCTTTTGGCCTTTTCGACCGCCAGACCGCGCCTCGAACGGCGCGGATATCGCTCGCCTTGCAGGGCGGCGGTTCCTTCGGCGCATTCACATGGGGCGTCCTCGACCGCCTGCTCGAGGCCGACGAACTCGCGCTCGACTCGATCAGCGGAGCCAGCGCCGGCGCGGTCAACGCCGTCCTTCTCGCTTCGGGTCTCGCCGAAGGCGGTCGGGCGGGCGCGCGGCAGAAATTGCAGAGGTTCTGGCGACGCATGAGCGATGCGGCGTCCTTTCTGCCGCTGACCGCATTTCCAGCGGGGCTGGCGCCGCTCGCGCGCGCTCTGTCGCCGTATCATTTCAATCCGTTCGACCTCAATCCGTTGCGCCGCGCGCTCGCGAGCGAGGTCGATTTCGAACGGCTCAATTCGGCGAGCGAGGTGCGGCTGCTGGTCGCGGCCACGCGCGTTGCAGATGGATCGCTGCGCATTTTCAGGAGCGGCGAGCTCTCGATCGACGCCGTGCTCGCTTCCGCCTGCCTGCCGACCATTCACCGCACGATCGAGATCGACGGGGAGGGGTATTGGGATGGCGGCTATGTCGCCAACCCGCCGCTGATCCAGCTGGTTCACGAAAGCGATGCGGAGGAAATCCTGATCGTGCAAGTGACGCCAAACCGTGTCGCACAGGCGCCGATCACGCCCCGCGAGATCGAAAAACGCCTCGGCCAGATCGCGTTCAACGCGCCGCTCAATGCGGAAATCGAGGCGCTGAAGCTTGCGGCCAGTCTCGGCGCGACGCCGAAATTGCGGCAATTGCGGATTGCGCGCGTCGCCGCCGAAGACGAAATCGACGATCTCGCGCAGCGCAACGCGGCCGATCTCGGCTGGCCCTTCCTCGAAAGTTTGCGCGATGCCGGACGTCAGGCGGCGCAGACCTGGCTCGACGAGCGCGTCGGGACCGCCTGACGCTGGACGCGCGTTCGTATGCGCCCTAGCTCAGAGTATCGAGGGGCTCCAGGAGCGTTTCATGGCTATGGTCGACCATGCCCCGGAAGTCACCAGCGACTCGGAATTGCAGTCGCATCTGGCCACCTACCACGTCTTCGTCCGGATGATCTGGTGGAATGTCGCGGCGATCGCCGTCGCGCTCATATTGCTCGCCGCATGGGCAGGTTGAAAATCATGCGCCGCACGACCGTCTGCGCATGATTTCGCCGCCTTTCGCACGTCCATAGCGCTTGCACAGTTTCGGCGCGGGCGGTTGCATCGCGCGGCGTTCGCTCTACGTCTTGGTGCTGTTACCGATTCGGAGGTTCGATATGATGAGGCGACTTTCCCTCGCCGCTTTCGCCGCAGCGCTGGCGCTCGGTTTCGCATGGGCGCCGGCGGCCTACGCCCAAAAGAAGAGGGTCGCCTGTTCGAAGATCATGTCCACGTGCATGGCGCGCGCAGGCGACGGCCATGCGGCGATCTGCGAGGATATGTATGCGCGCGCCAAGATCCAGGGCTACTGGCAGGCGACGGAGGAGCCGGACGGCACGAAACACGCGGCCATTCCCTGCACGCCGAACTGATCCTGCCGGCTATTTTCTCGACTTCGCGGCGCGAAACCGCGCGGCCCAGCCCGGCTTCTCGACCTGCTGCGAGCGCTCGACCGCCAGCGCCTCGTCCGCCACGTTCTTCGTGACAACGGAGCCGGAACCGATGTAGGCGCCGGCTCCGATCCTGACCGGGGCGACGAGCGAGGAATTCGTGCCGACGAAGGCGCCCTCGCCGATTTCGGTTCTGTGCTTGGCGAAGCCATCGTAGTTGCAGGTGATGACGCCCGCGCCGATGTTGACCTTCGCGCCGACGCTTGCATCGCCGATGTAGGCTAGATGGTTCGCTTTGGCGCCTGCGCCGATCGTCGAGGCTTTCACCTCGACAAAATTGCCTATATGGGCGTCGCGTCCGATCTCTGCGCCCGGGCGCAATCGCGCATAAGGCCCGATGATCGCCCCTTCCGCGACCTTCGCGCCCTCGAGGTGCGAGTTCGCGCGGATCGTCACATTGTCGGCGATCTTCACCCGCGGTCCGAAAAACACATTCGGTTCGATCGTCACGTCCCGGCCGATCTCGGTGTCGGCGTTGAACCACACGGTCTGCGGCGCAATCAGCGTCGCCCCGCCGCGCATCGCCCTGTCGCGCAGGCGCGTTTGCGCGGTGGCCTCGCAGGCGGCGAGTTGCAGCCGATCGTTGACGCCCTGCACCTCCGCTTCGGGCGCGACGCGCACCGCCGTCGCCAGACCGCCGGCGCGCGCGCCCGCCACGATGTCCGTCAGGTAATATTCTTTCTGCGCGTTGCTCGCCTGCACGGCGTCGAGCAGCGCCAGAGCATGGGCGCCCGCGACGGCCATCAGGCCCGCATTGCACAGCGTGATCGCACGTTCGGCGTCGTTGGCGTCCTTGTGCTCTCGAATGGCGAGCAGGCCGCCCTGCCCGTCCGTCACCAGGCGTCCGTAACCATCGGGAGAAGCAGCCTCGAAGCCGAGGACGGCGACGGTTGCGCCTTCGTCGAGCGCGCCCCGCAGCGCGCGAAACGTATCGGCCTCGATCAGCGGGGTGTCAGCGAAAGCGATCAGGATGTCGTCGTATCCGCGCTCGATCGCGGCCCGCGCCGCCAGTACGGCGTGGGCGGTGCCGAGGCGCTGGGTCTGCACGAAGATTTCGGCGTTTGGCGCAGCCTTGCGGGCGGCCTCCGCCACATCCGGGCGATCGGGTCCGATAACGAGGGCCAGGTCCTCGGCGCCGGCGCCGCCTACCGCCGCGAGAACGTGCGCGAGCATGCTGCGGCCGGCGATTTCATGCAGAACCTTGGGCCTGGCGGAACGCATCCGCGTACCCTCGCCCGCGGCCAATACGATCGCGAGACAGCGACGGGCGGAAGCTTGCATATCCATCTCCGGAATCGACTCAAAAAGCGCCCCTTCGGGCGTTGCCAAAACGTCCGAAGAGTATAAACACGAGCTTTCGGTGGAGAAAGTTGGCGATCTTCGTCGATCTGCGCTTCGGAAGGGGTCAGGGCGCCCTGCGCACCAAGCGCCGACGGAACGCGAAAGAAAGCGTCTGACTGGATGATCGTGCGTAGAGACCTGCTGAAGGGCGCGGCCGGCGGGGCGGGCCTTGCGCTCGCGGGGATCGCCCAAGCGCAAACCGGACCGTCGCCGGAGCAGCCTGCCTCTTTCCAGCCCCAGTCGATCCTCGATCTCGCGCGCACATTCGCTAAATCGCCCTACAAAGGTCCTTCGACCGAACTTCCGGACCCCTTCAACAATCTCACATATGACCAGTATGTGGGAATCCGCTATCGCAACGAACGCGCGATCTGGGCCGACGACAAGACGGGCTTCGTGATCGAACCCTTGCATCGCGGCTTCGTGTTCAACGCGCACATGCAGATCAACATCGTCGAAAATGGCATGTCGCGCCGGCTTGCCTACAAGGCCGCCGATTTCGATTTCGGCGCGCTGCAGCCGCCGGCCAATCTCGGCGACATAGGCTTTTCGGGATTTCGCGTGCTGGCGGCGAAGGACGGCGGCCTTTCGGACATTGCAATCTTCCAGGGCGCGAGCTTTTTTCGCGCGCGCGCAGCCGGCCAGACGTACGGCGTGCAGGCGCGCGGATTGTCGCTGAAGACGGGCGATCCGCGCGGCGAGGAATTCCCGCTGTTCAAGGCGGTATGGATCGAGAAGCCGACGCTGGCCAACAACGCGCTGGTGATCCATGCGCTGCTCGACTCCGAAAGCGTGGCAGGCGCCTACCGGTTTACGATCCGACCCGGCGAGGCCGTCATCGTCGACACGGAAATGACGCTCGTGCCGCGCGCCAATGTCGAAAATGTCGGAATCGGCTCGATGACAGGCACGAGCATATCGTCTCCGCTGGACCGACGCAGGCCCGACGACGTGCGCCCGATCATCGCGGAACTCAACGGTCTGCAGATGCTCAGCGGCAAGAACGAGTGGATCTGGCGGCCGGTCACGAACCGGGCGACGCTGCAGATATCCTCGTTCGTCGACGATAACCCGAAGGGTTTCGGATTTTTGCTACGCGACCGAAATTTCGAGGATTATCAGGACGACGAGGCCAAGTGGGAGTCGCGCCCCTCGCTCTGGATCGAGCCCCTCGCCGATTTTGGGCCAGGCAACGTGCAACTGGTCGAAATTCCCGCGGAATCCGAAACCAACAGCAATTGCCTGGCCTATTGGAGGCCCAAAGACGGCCTTGTGGCCGGCAAGGAGCAGAGCTGGGCCTATCGGCAGTTCTGGTGCTGGGAGCCGCCCTCTCGGCCGCCGCAGCTCGTGACTTTCGAATCCCGGGGCGGACGCGGCGCCGGGCAGAAGAGGCGCCGTTTTGTCGTCGCATTTTCGGGCGATGCGCTGGGCGATCCGCAGACGGTCCGGGAACCCAAGCCGGCGCTGTCCACCTTCTCCGGGACCGTGGCCATGGTGCGTTCCTATCTTTATCGTGATCGCAAGCTGTATCGGGTGGTCTACGATATCGATCCGGGCGGGGAACCGCAGGTCGAGATGCGTCTTGTGATCGAATCGGACAGCAAACCCGTCAGCGAGACCTGGCTCTATCGATGGACGCCCTGATCGAAAGCCGTCCCGGTCCGACGCCGGGCGCTGCGGCGGCCATGCCGCCCGAGGCGACGCTCCTCATGCCGGTGCAAAGCCTGTCGCGCTTCGACAAGTCGCAGCGTCGGCGATGGACGCTCGCGGCGAGCGCGCGCAAGCCGTGGCTGGCCCGCATCGCGGTGTTCGGCGGCGGGCTCGCGCTGACCGTCTACGGCGGCTGGCAGATGTATCGCGTCATCGATGTCGGCGGCGTGACCCTGCTCAAATGGGCGCTGCTGTTCCTGTTCCTGGCGAACTTCTCGTGGATCGCCCTCGCCTTCACCAGCGGCGTCGTCGGCTTTTTCTGGTCGCTCCTCGAAGGACGCCGCAAATTCGAGGCGCCGACGGCGCTACACGCGCGCACGGCCGTCGTCATGCCGATCTACAACGAGGCGCCGAGCCGCGTGTTCGGCTCGTTGCAGGCGATCTGGGAGGACGTCGAGGCGACGGGGCTTGGCCGCAACTTCGACTGGTTCTTTCTGTCGGACACGACCGATCCGGACGTGTGGATCGCGGAAGAGCGCGCGCTGATCGCGTTGCGCGAACGCCTCGGCGCAGATTGCCGCGTCTATTATCGGCACCGTCCCAAGAATACGAGCCGCAAGGCCGGCAACATCGCCGATTTCGTTACGCGCTGGGGCGGCGCCTATCCGCAGATGGTCGTGCTCGACGCCGACAGCCTGATGACGGGCCACGCCATCGTCACGCTCGCCGCGCGCATGGAAGCCGATCCCGACGCCGGCATTATCCAGACGCTGCCGCTCATCATCAATCGCAACACGCTTTTCGCGCGCGTGCAGCAGTTTGCAGCGCGCATCTACGGTCCGGTCATCGCGGCCGGGCTTTCGGCGTGGATGGGACGCGACGGCAATTACTGGGGCCATAACGCCATCATCCGCACTGGCGTCTTCGCTGCGCATTGCGGCCTGCCGGACCTGCGCGGCAAACCGCCGTTCGGCGGCCATATCCTCAGCCACGATTTCGTCGAGGCCGCGCTCATCCGCCGCGCCGGCTATTCGGTCTACATGCTGCCGACGCTGAAAGGGTCGTACGAAGAAAGCCCGCCTTCGCTCATCGACGTTTCGACGCGCGACCGGCGCTGGTGCCAGGGCAATCTCCAGCATTCGCGGCTGTTGTTCACCAAGGGACTGCACTGGGCCTCCCGCCAGCATTTCATGACCGGCATTTTCGGTTATCTCGCTTCGCCGCTCTGGGCCGCTCAACTCGTTCTCGGCATTCTGATCGTGCTGCAGGCGACCTACATCCGCCCGGAATATTTCACGAGCGAATTCACGCTGTTCCCGGCCTGGCCGCGGTTCGACGCGGAGCGGTCGCTCGCGCTGTTCGCGCTCACCATGGGCATTCTTCTCGCGCCGAAATTCCTCGGCCTCATTCTCGCATGGTTCGACGGCGAGACGCGGCGCGGCGGCGGCGGCTTTTTCCGCATTACGATTTCGGCGCTGCTCGAAATCGTCATGTCCGCATTGCTCGCGCCGATCATGATGCTCGTGCAGAGCGGCCACGTGACGCACATCCTGTTCGGCTTCGATACCGGCTGGAATCCGCAGCGGCGCGACGACGGATCGATTCCGTTCAAGTCGATCGTGCGCAAGCACCGCTCGCACATGGCGCTCGGAATCGTCAGCCTGATCGCCGGCCTGCTGATCTCGCCTTCGCTCGTCGCCTGGATGTCGCCGACGATCGCAGGCCTCATTTTCGCAATCCCCATTTCCTGGGCGAGCGGGCAACTCGGCATCGGGCTCGCGCTGCGTAGCTTCGGCTTTTTGCAGACGCCCGAGGAATCGCACGCGCCGCCGATCGCGACCCGCGCAAATACGCTCGCAAGCGAACTTGCGGCCGGTCACGACGATCATGTCGACTGCATCAGGCTCATTCACGCGGATGCAAGTTTCCGTCGCGCGCACGAGACGTTCTTGCCCGACTACAAGCGGCGCGAGAAAGGCGACATCACGCCGGAGCGCGCGCTCGCCGAAGCCAAGCTCAACGACGCCGAGACGATCGAGGATGCGATCGCTTGGCTGAAACCGAAAGAGCGCATGGTCGTGTTGCACGACCGCGCGCTGATCGACGTGGTCGCGCGCCTGCCGCAGGCGGAGGCCGCACTGACGGTGACGGACGGCGAGCGGGCCGCCTGATATAATCGCTCAGCGCCGAAGCGCAGCATTCGATTCAATGTGTCAGGCCGCCGTTGGAGCGGACATGAAACGTCCGGCCTGCGATCGCCTCTCACTGCATCCTGTACCTGATCGGCACCGTCTTAGGACCGCAGACGAAATTCGCATCGGTGTTTTTCGGCTCCCCCGCGAGCTCGACGGATTCGAGGCGCGGCATCAACTCTTCCCAGAGGATGCGCATTTCCATGCGCGCGAGATGCTGGCCGAGGCAGACATGCGCGCCATAGCCGAAGGCGAGCTGCTTGTTCGGCGCGCGTTCGACATCGAAGTCGAAGGGGCGATCGAACACCGCTTCGTCGCGATTGCCGGAGGGATAGCAGAGCATCATCCAGTCGCCCTTGGCGATCTTCTGGCCCGCGAGCTCTGCGTCCGCCGTCGCCGAACGCATGAAATGCTTGACCGGCGTGACCCAACGGATCGATTCCTCGATCAGGTTGGCGATCAACGCAGGGTTCTTCTTGATCTTCGCGAACTGGTCTGGCCGTTCGGCGAGCGCCCAGAGCGTGCCTGCCGTCGTCGCCGACGTCGTGTCGTGGCCCGCCGTCGCCGCGATGATGTAATAGCTCATCGCTTCGAGATGGCCGAGCGGTTTGCCGTCGATCTGGCCGTTGGCGATCACGCTCGCCAGGTCGTTGCGGGGGTTCTTGCGGCGATCTTCGGTCATGGCGTTGAAATAGGTCATGAAATCCATGACCGTCGCCTGAATCTCCCGCGTCCGGTCGGCCGGCTCGAGGTCGGCGAGCTTGCTGCGGTTGACGTCCGGATCGGCCGAACCGAACAATTCCTGCGTCAGCCTCAGCATGCGCGGCTCGTCGATCTGCGGCACGCCGATCACTTCCATCACCACCCGCAAAGGATACAGAAAGGCGACGTCGCGCGCGAAATCGCAGGTTCCGCCGAGGCTCGCCATGTGATCGACGAAGTGCTTCGCCAGGTCGCGGATGCGCGCTTCGATCTGCTTCAAATTCTGCGGCATGAACCAGGCCTGCGTCAGGCGCCGGTAGGCGAAATGGTCGGGATTGTCCATCTGCACCAGCGAGCGCACGAGATGCGGGCTGCCGCCCGTCATCTGCTTCACCTTCTCGCCCGCCTCGATGGGCGTCAGCGTCGTGAACGTATCGCCGTTGTGAAACAGGTCGTTCTGTCGTTCGACGGCGAGAATGTCGGCATGGCGCGTGACGACCCAGAACGGACGGTAACCCCGGGGCTCGGCAATCGCGAGCGGGGCCTCGCGGCGCAGCCATGCGAAAGCGTCGTCGACAGGCTTGCCCGCGCCGTAAGCCTTGGGGCTTGCAATCGTATTGGCGATTTCCTCGGGTATCCGCATGCCTCTCCCCTGCGACACGGCGCGGCCTTGTTCCGACCGCGCCGCGTTCAGGCTAGCATGCGAACGGCCGCGCACCCATGCGGCGCTTATTCATCTTGCGCGAGGGCGAGACGAACGTGAGCGGAGAGCCCTTCAAATCCTGGCAATGCCGGACCTGCGGCTACATCTACGAAGAGGAAGCCGGCGCGCCGCTCCATGGCCTCGCGCCCGGAACGCGCTGGGCCGACATTCCCGACGACTGGATATGTCCACTGTGCGGCACGCCGAAGAGCGATTTCGACATGGTGGAAATGTAGCGGCTCGGGCGCATCGCGACGCGCCGCCCGGAAGCAGTCGTTCGCTACGGGAGAGATGGGCGGGAAGCGGACGCTAGCCTTTCCACCGTCATGGCCGGGCTTGTCCCGGCCATGACGGCGGGAGCGGAGTCCGCCTTCGGTCGATAGCGGCCATCGGCGCGAAATCCGCAAGCGGACGCTTGCGGCCTTTCTACGCTCTACTTCCCGTCCAGCCGCAACGCGCGAATTGCGTTCTGCTTGAGGATGAGGTCGTGGATCTCCGGCTTGAAGCCGGCTTCCGAAAACTGCTTGATCCAGCGGTCGGGCTGGATGAGCGGGAAGTCCGAGCCGAACAGCATCTTGTTGCGCAGCTGGCCGTTGGCGTATTGCACGATCTGCGGCGGGAAATATTTCGGCATCCAGCCGGAGAGGTCGATGTAGACGTTCTCCTTGTGCAGCGCCATCGACAGCGCTTCGTCGGTCCACGGCCACGAAGGATGCGCGAGAATGATCGTCATATCCGGGAAATCGACCGCGACGTCGTCGATGTGGATGGGCTGCGAATATTTCAGGCGCAGCCCGCCGCCGCCCGGCAGGCCCGTGCCCATGCCGGAATGGCCGGTGTGGAAGATCGCCGGCATCTTGTACTCGGCGATCACCTCGTAAAGCTTATAGGCGAGGCGGTCGTTCGGGTAGAAACCCTGGCAGGTCGGGTGGAACTTGAATCCCTTGACCGCGCCGGATTCGATCAGCTTGCGCGCCTCGCGCACGCCCATCATGCCCTTGTGCGGATCGATCGAGGCGAAGGCGATCATCATGTCGGAATTTTCGCGCGCGGCTTCCGCGATCTCGTCGTTCTCGATACGGCGATTGCCGATCTGGAATTCGCTGTCGACCGTGAACATCACGAGGCCGATCTTCTTCTCGCGATAATATTTGACGGTCTCGGCGATGGTCGGACGCTTGCCGACCTTGAAATATTTGTTCGCCGCATCCTCGAACGGTTGCCAATATTCGTCCGGGCCCTGGCGGCAGGACACTTCGGCATGCGTGTGAACGTCGATGGCGATCAGGTCGTCGAGCTTCATTGGCAATCTCCCGGGCGCGCCCGGCGCTTCGCGGCGCCTCGGCGCATTAATTGTTATACTTCATACCTATTTGCCGCAAGCCCTCCCAACTTCACTCGAAGCCTCAGCCTTTCCAGCGCCTTAGAAGCAGCGCATTGGTGACGACGCTGACGCTCGACAGCGCCATGGCCGCGCCGGCGGCGACGGGCGACAATGCGCCTGCGGCGGCGAGCGGGATCATCACGACATTGTAGGCGAAGGCCAGAAAAAGATTCTGCGCGATTTTGCGCGCCGTCGCCTGCGAGAGATCGACGAGCCCTGCGACCTTTGTCAGATCGTCTCCGGGCAGCGCGACGCTGGCGGCTTCGAGCGCCGTTTCGCTGCCGGCGCCCATAGCTATGCCGACATCGCTTTCGGCGAGCGGCGGCGCGTCGTTGACGCCGTCGCCCACCATCGCGACGACCCGCCCTTTCGCTCGCAGCCGACGGATTTCGGCCGCCTTGCCTTCGGGCGGAACGCCGGCGACGACATCGAGGCCGCCGAGCTTTTCCGCGAAGGCGCGCGCAACCGCCTCGGCGTCGCCCGTCAGCATGACCGGCGTAATGTTTCTGGCGCGCAATTTAGCGAGAAGCGCCCCCGCTTCCGGCCGCAATTCGTCCGACGTCGCGATGAGGCCGCGCAACGCCGGCGCCGCGCCGTTCCGCGCAGACGCGACAAAGAATGCGGTCCCGCCTTTTTCTTCCGTTTCTTTCGCGCGCGCCGCGAGCGCGTCGGTCGCGACGCCGATCTCACGCATCATCGCCGCGTTGCCGATCCGAATGTCGACGCCGCCGGCGCGTGCGAAAAGGCCGCGGCCGGATTTCGCCTCGAATGTCTCGAGCGGCGCCGACGCCAGACCGTCGTTCTTCGCACGCGAAACGATCGCGCGTCCCAGCGCATGTTCGCTGCCCTGCTCCGCAGACGCTGCGAGCGACAGCAGCGCCGGCGCATCGCCGTCGAGCGCGACGATATCGGAAACAACGGGCTGGCCTATCGTCAGCGTGCCGGTCTTGTCGAAGACGATCGTCTCGATCTTTCGCGCCAGATCGAGCGCGGCGGCGTCCTTCACGAGAATGCCGGCGCGCGCGCCGGCGCCCATGCCGACGGCGACCGCAGCCGGCGTCGCAAGTCCGAGCGCGCAGGGGCAGGACACCACCAGAAGGCTGATCGCATTGACCAGCGCCGTCTCGAAACCCGCGCCGAGAAGATACCATCCGGCGAAGGTCGCGACGGCGAGCGCGACCACCGCCGGCACGAAGATCGAGGCGACCTTGTCGACCGTCGTCTGGATCGGCGCCTTGGAGGATTGCGCGCGCTCGACGAGCCGGATGATGCGCGACAGGCGCGAAGCGGAGCCGATCGTCGTCGCGCGGATTTCGAGCCGCCCGGCGCCGTTGACGGCGCCGCCGGCGACGTCGTCGCCCACGCCTTTCGGCACGGGGCGCGACTCGCCGGTCAGCATGGATTCGTCGATCTCGCTCGCGCCCGAGACGATGATCCCGTCGACCGGGATGCGCTCGCCCGGCCGCACGGCGACAATGTCGCCGCTGCGCACGGAATCGATCGCGGCTTCCGTCTCGGCGCCATCCTTGAGGATGCGCGCGACGGGCGGCCGCAAGGCGGCGAGCGCCGCGACGGCGTCGCCCGTCGCGCGGCGGGCGCGCGCCTCGAGCGTCTTGCCGAGGAGGACGAAGGCGATGACGAGCGCGGCAGCCTCGAACGTGAGGTGATGCACATGCCCGCGCGAAAAATTCCAGAGCGCGAGCGCGAAAGCGGCGGTCGACCCCAGCGAAACGAGCACGTCCATGTTTGCGGCGCCCGCGCGCAACGCGCGGAAGGCGCCGAGATGGAAACGCGCGCCGGCGACGAGGAACACCGGCGTCGCCAGCGCGAGTTGCGCCCATGCCGGCAGGAGCGGCGCGCCAGTCGCAAGTTCGCCGATCATGTTGGCGATGAAGGGCGCGGCGAGCGCGATCGCGCCGCCGAGAATCCAGGCGTCGCGCGCAGCGTCGCCGGCGCGCGATGCCCGCGCCTCGCCGACTCTCGGCGCGGCCTCGAATCCCGCCGCCTCGACCGCCGCGACGAGATCGCCGGCGCTCGCGAACCCGGAGGCGATCACGATGTCAGCCGTTTCCGCCGGCAGGCTGACGCGGGCCGACAATACGCCCGGCGTCGCGCCGAGCGCTTTTTCGAGACGGGCGACGCAGGCTGCGCAGGTCATGCCGGTCACGTCGAGCACGACCTCTTCCTTCGGCACCTCGTAGCCCGCGTCCTCGACCGCCGCGACCAAGACGGCAGGGGCCGTCCCGGCGTCCGCCTCCACGCGCGCGGTCATGGCCGACAGGTTCACCGCCGCCGTGCGCACGCCGGGGACGGCGGCCAGAGCCTTCTCCACCCGCAGCGAGCAGGAGGCGCAAGTCATCCCGTCGACGGGAAAGACATATTCATGGGCGGGCGCGCCGCCCGCTGTCCGGTCAAGCATCTGAGGGCTCCCTTGCCCATTTCCGGGATGGAGCGTGGACCTTCCAACGGTTGGAAGGTCAAGTGCAGCAATTGCGACCCGCCGCCGCAGTCTGTTCCGTCGGCCCCTCGGCCAGGTCGTCGAGAATAGGACAATCCGGCCGGGCGTCGCCGTGGCAATTGCCGGCGAGGTGCTGGAGCGTGCGCCGCATGGCCTGAAGCGCCTCGATCCTGGCCTCGAGGGCGGCGACGTGCTCCTCGGCCAGTCGCTTGACCTCGGCGCTGGACCGGCCGGCGTCGCGCCAGAGCTCGAGCAACCTGGCGATGTCCTCGACCGGGAAACCGAGATCGCGCGCCCGACGCACGAAGCGCAGCGTCTGGACGTCCTTCTCGCCGTAGAATCGATACCCCGCGGCGCTGCGGCGCGCCTTTCCGATGAGGCCGACGCTCTCGTAATAGCGGATCATCTTGGCCGAGACCCCGGAGGCCTGCGCCGCCGCGCCAATCGACAAGTCCATGAATCGCTCCGGTCCCGGCGCTTGAGCCGCCGGCGCCGACGCGGCAGAATGTAAGAAAAACCCGAGGGGAAACAACCGGAGCGCCAATTTTGGCTCAGGGGCTTGCGCGTACCTATACATGCGGCGTCCGCTGCGCGGCCTGGCCGGCCGTCGAGCCGGAGGCGGCGCTCGCCTTCGCCGCCGCCGATTTCGCCGGGCTGAAGATCGGTCTGCTCTTGGTGTTCGGCGCGGCGACGGCCGAGCCGAACGCGGTCGCGGCGTCGATCCTGCGGCATTTTCCGGCGACGCCGCACATCGCCTGTTCGACGGCCGGCGAAATCGGACCGGACGGCTACGCGGAAAATTCGATTGTCGTCGTCGCGCTGCCGGCCGACGGGTTTCACGCTTCGACGCTCGCGATCGAAGATCTTTCGGGAATCGAATTCGCCGACGTCGTGCGCCGCGTCGAACGGTTGCGGCAGGACCATGACGCCGCGCCGCCGCCGGGTTTCGAAAACGCGGAAGGATTTGCGCTCTCCTTCATCGACGGATTGTCTCGGCGCGAGGAATTGTTCGTCTCCGCCATGCACCGCGCGCTCGAGCATCTGCCGATCCTCGGCGGTTCGACCGGCGACGATCTCGAATTTCGCCGCACCTGGTGCATCACGGGCGGGCGCGTGCTTTCGGACGCGGGCGTGCTGGCGCTCGTGCGCACGCGGCACAGGTTCAGCGCGTTCAGGCACGACAATTTCGAACCGACCGATGTGCGGCTGGTCGTAACCGAGTGCGATCAGGAGGCGCGCACCGTGCGCGAACTCAACGCGGCGCCCGCTGCGCGCGAATATGCGGACAGCATCGGCGTCGACGCTTCGCAGCTCGATTCGATGAGCTTCGCATCCCACCCCGTCGTCGTGAAGGTCGGCGGCGAATATTATTGCCGTTCGATCGGCCACGCCAATCCCGACGGTTCGCTCACCTTTTTCTGCGCGATGGAGACCGGCGTTGTGCTGACGATGTCGCGCTCGCGTCATCTCGTGGAGAGCGCGCACGCTGCATTCAAGTCTGTGACGAACGAGATCGGCGGCGCCGATTTCGTGCTCGGGTTCGATTGCGCGCTGCGTCGCCTCGACGCCGAGAACAGGCAATTGAAGCGTGAACTGTCCGACGTCTATCGCGACTACGGCGTTATCGGGTTCAATACGTATGGCGAGCAATTCGGCGCCATGCATCTCAACCAGACGTTCACCGGCCTCGCCATCGGAGCGCGCTCGTGCTGAAGGACGGCGAGGGCGCGCCGATCACGGCCGACATCATGGGCCGCGCCGTGCGCGCAAATCCGGCCGAGATCGTCGCGCGGCTCACGAAGATCAACGCGGCGCTGGTGGAGCGGCTCGAAAATCGCATCGACAGTCAGGCCAGCGCCTACTCGCTGTTCCAGACGGCGATCGGCCTCGAGGCGCAGGTACGCCAGCGCACGACGGAACTGAAAAACGCCCTGGTCGACCTCGAGCGCTCGAACGCCGCCCTCGTGCAAGCGAAGGAAACGGCCGAAAAAGCCAATTCCTCCAAGACCCGATTTCTGGCCGCCGCAGGCCACGATCTCCTGCAACCGCTCTATGCCGCGCAGCTCTCCATCTCGACCCTCGCCGAAATGCAGACGAGCGCGGAAAGCGCGGCGCTCTGCCGGCAGATCGACCGCGCGCTGGTGACGATCGAAGCTTATCTGCGTTCGATCCTCGATATTTCCAAACTGGATGCGGGCGTCGTGACGCCGGAAATCCAGAATATCGCTCTTGCCGAAATCTTTCAGTCGCTCGATTCCGATTTTCGCCCGATCGTCGAGCGCAAGAAGCTCCGGCTGCGGTTCCGTCCGACGCGGCTTGCCGTCTCCAGCGATCCGATCCTGCTGCGACGGGTGCTGCAGAACCTCGTCTCCAACGCGGCGCGCTATACGCAGGCAGGCGGCGTCATCGTCGGCGCGCGCCGGCGCGGCGATTTCGTGCGCATCGAGGTCACGGACACCGGACCGGGAATCGCCGCGCACGAGATCGACCGGATTTTCGAAGAGTTTCATCGCCTGCCCTCGCCCGAGCAATCGCAAACCGGCGAAGGTCTGGGGCTCGGACTCTCGATCGTGCAGCGCATGACGCAGGCGCTCGATCATCGGATCGAGGTGCGTTCGCGCCCCGGCCGCGGATCTCGATTTACAGTCGTCGCGCCGCTTGCGCCGGTGGAAGTTCCGCTGGCCGCCGATTTCGTCCTCGTCGAAAACTGGGCGCGCGCGAGCGACCTGAACGGGAGCCGCGTGCTGCTCGTCGAAAACGACCCGGACGTGCTCGAAGCGACGCGCTGGCTGCTCGTGCAATGGGGCGCGGATGTGCTCGCGGCAAAGGATCTGGCGGCTGTCCACGAAAAGATTGCGCTCGATCGCACCATCGACGTTATCGTCGCCGACTACCACCTCGACCGCGACGAGAACGGATTGCAGGCGATCGCGCTCGCCCGCTCGTTGACGCGCAGAGAGATCCCGAGCGTCGTTGTGACGGCGGATCAAAGCGCGGAGACGATCGACCTCGCACGCGCGGCCGGCTGCGAAATATTGCGAAAGCCGGTCAAGCCCGCGCAATTGCGCGCGGTGCTTACGCATCTGTTGTAAGGCGCACGCCACCGCGCAATCTCAGGCGTCGCCGTCTTCGCGCGCTCGCGATACTTCCGCCGTCGACCAGCATTTGGCCAGGACATCCGCGGGCCACGTCAATTTGGAACGCGTGGCGGTATTCACCCACACATGAATAGATCGCCCACGCCCGACGAAACGCGCGGGCTGCTCGCCGTCCAGGCCGAGATCATACATCTCGATCGTGTGCTCCAGACTCGAATTGCCGACTTTGACGACATCGATCCGGCACTCAACGATCGCCGGCGGTTTGATCTCGCCGCGAAAATCGTAGCTGACGTGCGCCATCATGGCGGAACGACCCGGCACGCCGCCACGAATTCCCATGTCGCGGTACCAGCGCTGGAAGGTGAGATTGATGAAGTGAAAATACCGCGCATTGTTGACGTGGTCGCTGAAGCGATCGGCGGGCAGATCGTCTTCGCTGGTCTGAATGCGAAGCGCGATCTTCTTGAAAGGCGGCAGTCCCATCGACGCGTCCCGTCTGCGGCGCCGATCCGACGCTCAGGCAAACTATAACGGTTCAGCCCGGCGCGCGCAGCGCCTGCGTGAACGCCGCGACCTCGGCGCGCCGATCATGATCGCCGGCCGGCGCGTATGGCGGCTGCGGAAAGGCGCCGAGCGTGACGACGATGAGTTTCTCCTTGCGAAAAATGTCGATCCGTTGTCCGGCGAAGCCGAGCGCAGACATGACGTCCCGGCCGAGCCACCAGGAATAGCCGTAATGCGTGATGTCGACGACCGGAGGCTCGGGCACGGCGTAGGCCGGCGTCGCGGCCGCGTCGACCCAGCCTGGCGGCAGCACGCGGCGGCCGGCAATCACACCGTCATCGAGAACGAAAAGCGCGAACCTGCCGAAATCGCGCAGCGCAATGCCGGCGCGGCTGCCGCCGATCTCCTGGCCGCCTTCGGATTCCAGCGTGTAGAAGGCGTCGCACTCCATACCGGCCGGCCGCCAGACCTTCTGCGACATGTATTCGGCAAGCGGCATGCCGACGGCGCGCGTGAGCGCCGCGCCGAGCAGGAACGTGTCGCCGGAATTGTAGAGAAACGTCGTGCCCGGCGCATGTTCGCGCGTCAGGCTCGCCATCAGTTTCAACACGCCGCCGGGAATGCGGTCGGCCATCGACTTCGAATAGCGGTTCACGTCCGAATTGCGGTCCGTGTAATCTTCGTTCCAGCGCGCGCCCGAAGACATCGTGAGAAGATGCCGCAGCGTTACGCCGTCATATGCCGAGCCGCGCAGCTCCGGCAGGAAGCGCGTCACGTCCTCGTCGATGGACGCCACTGCGCCGTCCAGCACCGCCGCGCCGACGAGCATCGCCGTCATGGATTTGATCGTCGACATGGTCGACCATCGATCCTGCGGGCCAAGCCCGAGACCGTAACGCTCGAGCACGATCGCGCCGTCTCGGATCACGAGCAGACCCGAAATGAAATTGCGGTCCATGAAGGCCTCGACGTCGCGCGCGACGCCGTCCGCGAAATAGACAGGCGCGATCTCGTCGCCATAGGGCAGCGGCGTCGGCGCGCCGGAGCAGCGAATGACGCGATGCGCGAACAGCTTGTCGACGAGACGAAAGCCATAGGGCTGGATCGCCGGCGGCCAAAGCAGAAAGTCTTCGGCGCGCGGAAGATGCGTGCGCGGTTGCGCCCTGGCGCTCAAGCCGCGCCCTTGCCGCCGGTTTTGAGAATGGCGTCGAAATCGAGGCCCGAGGCTTCGATGACGGCTTGCGTGCGCGAAGCGACATTAAGCTTGCGCAGGATTTCGGAAACGTGCGCCTTGACGGTCGTCTCGCCGACATCGAGTTCGTACGCGATCTGCTTGTTCAGAAGGCCTTGCCGCAACATGCCGAGCACCCGCAATTGCTGCGGCGTGAGGGTTGCGAGGCGTTCGGAAAATTCCTGCTTGCTCGCCTTCTTCGACTTGTCGGCGGCGGGCGCCGGCGCATAGCTCGCCGGAACGAACACTTCGCCGTTCATGACCTTGCGAATCGCGTCGGTGAGTTCGGCTTTCTTGATCGATTTCGGGATGAAGCCGGAGACGCCGCAATTCATCGCTTCGGCGACGATGCGCGGATCTTCCAATCCGGAGACGACGACGAGCGGCAGACCGGGAAAACGCGCGCGGATCGACAGCACGCCTTCGAATCCCTTTACCGACGGCATCGAGAGATCGATCAGCGCAAGATCGAATCCGGGGCGCCGTTCGACCTGCGCGACGGCTTCCTCGATCGAGGAGGCTTCGACGACTTCGGCTTGCGGATAGGCCGTGCGGACGGCGCTTTGCAGCGCTTCGCGAAACAGCGGATGGTCGTCGACGACGAGGAAGCGGTCCATCATTGCGCTCCCGTGCGCCGCAGCGCGCAGCTCGCGGCAGGCGACGCGGAGGGGAAATCCCCTCCGCAACCCGTCCCCCTCAATGCGAGAAGAGACGGCGTGTGTTGCGCACTCAGGCCGCAGCCGCCGCGCGCTTGGCCATGACGCCGATGAGATGCGCGCGATACTCGGCGGAGCCGTGAATGTCGCCGTTCAACCCGCTCGCGCTCGCCTTCAGTCCATCGAGCGCGCTCGCGGAGAAGTTCGAGGCGAGCTTCGCTTCGGCGTCGGTCCAGCGGAACACGCCGTCGGAACCCGCACCAGTGACCGCGACGCGCACGTCGCTGCCGCGCTTGGCGACGGCGACGCCGACCAGCGCATAGAGCGAGGCCGGATTGCGGAATTTCGCGTAAGCGAACTTGTCCGCATGCGGGAACTCGAATGCGGTGATCAGCTCGTTGTCCTCGAGCGCGGTCGTGAACAGGCCCTGAAAGAAATCGTCGGCCTTGATGCGACGACGATCGGTGACGATCGTCGCGCCGAGCGCCAGACACGCCGCCGGATAATCGGCGACGGGGTCGTTGTTGGCGACGGAACCGCCGATCGTGCCGCGATGGCGCACCTGCGGATCGCCGATGCCGCCGGCGAGCGCGGCGAGACCCGGGATCGCCTTCTTGACGACATCCGACGAGGCGACTTCCGCATGACGCGACATCGCCTTGATCGTGAGCACCGAGCCGTTGTCGGAAATGCCTTTCAGCTCGGCGACCTTGTTGAGATCGACGAGATGGCCGGGCTGCGCGAGCCGCTGCTTCATCGTGGGGATGAGCGTATGGCCGCCGGCGAGATACTTGCCCTCGCCGACCGATTTGACGGCGTCCGCGACGCTGGAGGCTGCGTGATGGGTGAAGGAATACATGGGCGTTTCTCCTATTCCGCGGCCATTTTTTGCGCGGAAGCCTGCGCGGCTTTCCACACCTTCTCGGGCGTTGCGGGCATGGTGATGTTTTCGTGTCCGAGCGCGTTGGTGATCGCGTTGATCACCGCCGGCGGCGATGCGATTGCGCCGGCCTCGCCGCAGCCCTTGATGCCGAGCGGGTTCGACGGGCAGGCGGTAATCGTCATGCCGACGTTGTAGGACGGCAAATCCTGCGCGCGCGGCATGGTGTAGTCCATGAAGCTCGCAGTGATCAGCTGGCCGTCGGAATCGTAGACCGCGCCTTCGAACAGGGCCTGGCCGACGCCCTGCGCAATGCCGCCGTGCACCTGTCCTTCGACGATCATCGGATTGATGACGTTGCCGAAGTCGTCCACTGCGGTCCAGCGGTCGATCGTGACGACGCCGGTCGCCGGATCGATCTCGAGCTCGCAGATGTGCACGCCGGCGGGGAAGGTGAAGTTGGTCGGATCCCAGAAGGCGCTTTCCTTCAGGCCCGGCTCCAGCTCCTGCCCGTTGAACTTGTGCGCGATGTAGGCCTGCAAGGCGATCGAACCGAAGTCGGCTTCCTTGTCAGTGCCCTTCACCGTGAACTTGCCGTTCTTGAACTCGATGTCGCCCTCGGCGGCCTCGAGCACATGCGCTGCTACCTTCTTCGCCTTGGCCTCGATCTTGTCGAGCGCCTTGACGATGGCCGACATGCCGACCGCGCCGGAGCGCGAGCCGTAGGTGCCCATGCCCATCTGCACCTTGTCGGTGTCGCCGTGCACGATCGAGACGTTTTCGATCGGGATGCCGAGGCGACCGGACACGAGCTGCGCGAAGGTGGTCTCGTGACCCTGGCCGTGCGAGTGCGAGCCGGTCAGGATCTCGACCGTGCCGATCGGATTGACGCGCACTTCGGCCGATTCCCAGAGGCCGACGCCGGCGCCGAGCGAACCGACCGCCGCCGACGGCGCGATGCCGCAAGCTTCGATGTAGGCCGAATAGCCGAGGCCGCGCAGCTTGCCCTTCGAGGCGCTCGCCGCCTTGCGGGCGGCAAAGCCCGCGACGTCGTGCATCTGCTGCGCCTTGGTGAGCGAGGCGTCGTAATCGCCCGCGTCATAGGCCATGATGACAGGCGTCTGGTGCGGGAAGGCCGTGACGAAGTTCCGGCGACGGAATTCGGCGGGATCCACGTTCAGTTCGCGCGCGGCGACCTCGACGAGGCGCTCGATCACGTAGGTCGCTTCCGGACGGCCGGCGCCACGATAGGCGTCGACCGGCGCGGTGTTGGTGTAGACGGCCTCGACCTCCGCATAGATCGCGGGGATGTTGTACTGCCCCGACAGCAGCGGCGCGTAGAGATAGGTCGGCACCGACGACGCGAAGGTCGACAGGTAGGCGCCCATGTTGGCCTTGGTGCTGACGCGCACCGCCGTGATCTTGCCGTTGGCGTCGGTCGCAAGCTCGGCGTGCGTGACGTGATCGCGTCCGTGCGCGTCCGACAGGAACGCCTCGGTGCGGTCGGACGTCCATTTCACCGCGCGGCGCACCTTGCGCGCCGCCCAGACGCAGACGGTTTCTTCAGCGTAGATGAAAATCTTCGAGCCGAAGCCGCCGCCGACGTCGGGCGCGATCACGCGGAACTTGTTTTCGGGCGCAAGGCCGATGAAGGCCGAGAGCACGAGGCGCGCGACATGCGGGTTCTGGCTCGTCGTGTAGAGCGTGAGCGAATCCGAACCGATGTCGTATTCGCCGACGGCCGCGCGCGGCTCCATCGGATTGGGCACGAGACGGTTGTTGACGATGTCGAGCTTCGTCACGTGCTTGGCGGCCGCGAAAGCCGCGTCGGTCGCGGCCTTGTCGCCGAGATGCCAGTCATAGACCTGATTGTCGGGCGCGACGTCGTGAATGGTCGGCGCGCCGGCCTTGCGGGCGGTCGTCACGTCGGCCGCCGCAGACAGCACGCCGTAGTCGACATCGATCTTCTCCGCCGCGTCGCGCGCCTGGGCGAGCGTATCGGCGATGACGACGGCGACGTGATCGCCGACATAGCGCACCTTGCCGATCGCGAGCGCGGGATGGGCGCCGGCGCGCATGGGCGAGCCGTCCTTGTTGAAGATCGCCCAGCCGCAGATGAGGCCGCCGACCTTGTCGGCTTCGATGTCGGCGCCCGTGAAGATCGCGACCACGCCCGGCGACTTCATCGCCTCGGTCGTGTCGATCTTGTTGATCGTCGCATGCGCGTGCGGCGAACGCAGGAAATAAGCGTAGGCCTGTCCCGGACGATTGATGTCGTCGACGTAGCGGCCTGCGCCGGTGATGAAACGGAAATCTTCCTTGCGCCGAACGGGGGCGCCGATGCCTGTGGCTGTCATGATCGATCCCTCCCGGACGTCTTATTCAGCGGCGTGCTTCTGGGCGCCCATGGCGCGTGCGCCGTCGCCGATCGCCTTGACGATGTTGTGATAGCCCGTGCAGCGGCAGATGTTGCCTTCGAGCTCGTGACGGATCGTGTGCTCGTCGAGGTTCGCGCCCTTGCGATTCACGATATCGACGGCCGACATGATCATGCCAGGCGTGCAGAAACCGCACTGGAGGCCATGGTTCTCGCGGAAAGCTTCCTGCATCGGATGCAGCTGCGCGCCATGCGCGAGGCCTTCGATCGTCGTTATGTTCGCGCCGTCCGCCGTCACGGCGAGCGTGGTGCAGGACTTCACGGCGACGCCGTCCATATGGACGGTGCAGGCGCCGCACTGGCTCGTGTCGCAACCGACATGCGTTCCGGTGAGATGCAGATGCTCGCGAATGAACTGCACGAGCAGCGTGCGCGGATCGATGTCCGCGGTCACGGGCTTGCCGTTCACCGTCATACTGACTTTTGCCATGTGCGTTACCTCCAGAGATCCATGAACCAGGCGATCAGGCGCTGCAGCCAGCCCTTCGCCTCCGAATTTTGCGCCGGGGCTGGCGCAGCGGCGGACGCCTGCGCCTCAGCCGGCGCGGCGACCCCCTCCTGCTTGCCGACGGCGGCTGCGAAATCTGCGAAGAACTGATCGGCCATCTTCTTGGCGACGCCGTCGATCAGGCGCGCGCCCAGCTGGGCGAGCTTGCCGCCGACCTGGGCCTCGACGTCGTAGGTGAGTTTCGTGCCCGTCGGGATGTCGGAAAGCTTCACGACCGCCCCGCCCTTGGCGAAGCCGGCGACCCCGCCCTCGCCTTCCCCCTCGATCCGGTAGCCGTTCGGCGGATCGAGATCGAGCAGGTTGACCTTGCCCTTGAACGACGCGGAGACGGGACCGACCTTTACTTTGGCGGTCGCGGCAAGCGTGTTGTCATCGATCTTTTCGAGGCTTTCGCAGCCGGGAATGCAGGATTTCAGCACTTCGGGGTCGTTGAGCGCTTTCCACACGACCTCTTTGGTCGCGGGAAGGTCGACTTCCCCCTTCATCGTCATCGCCATCAGGCGTTCTCCCAAAGCGCCGCTTCTGGCTTTGCGGTAATTGCGGCGCGCATTGTTGGCCCATTCAAGCGGCCCGTACAACCGGCCGCTATTGTACTTGAGTGCAGTTTCGCAAGGCGCCTCAAGGGATGCGGTCGAGGTCGGCGAGCCAGGCCGCCGCGCTCGAATCCGACGGCGCGCGCCAGTCGCCGCGGGGCGACAACGAACCGCCGGACGACACTTTCGGCCCGTTCGGCAAGGCCGACCGCTTGAACTGGCTCGTTTCGAAGAATCGTTTCAGGAAAACGCCGAGCCATTTCTTGATCGTGGGCAGGTCGTAGGCGACTTTCTTGTCCGCCGAAATATTGGGCGGCCAGCCGCCCTGCCCCGCATCGCGCCACGCGCGCCATGACAGGAAGGCGACCTTGGCGGGCGTGAAGCCATAGCGCGTCGTATAGTAGAGGTTGAAGTCCTGCAGCGCGTAGGGCCCGACGAAATCTTCCGTCAATTGCGCGGGGACATCACCCTTGTGGCCGGGAACGAGTTCCGGCGAAATCTCGGTCGAAAGGATCGCCTCCAGCACCGGCGCGACCTCTGCGCCGAAGCGCCGATCGGCCGCGCACCAGCGGATGAGGTGCTGGATCAGCGTTTTCGAGACGGACGCGTTGACGTTGTAATGCGACATCTGATCGCCGACGCCGTATGTGCACCAGCCGAGCGCAAGCTCCGACAGATCGCCGGTGCCGAGCACGATCGCATTGTTCTGGTTCGCGAGCCTGAACAGCAGCGAGGTGCGCGCGCCCGCCTGCACGTTCTCGTAGGTCGCGTCGTACACCGCTTCCCCACGCGCGGCCGGATGATCGAGGTCCTGCAGCATCTGCCGGCACGCCGGCGTCATGTCGATCTCGGCCGCGCTGACGCCCAGCGCCTTCATCAGCTTCCAGGCGTTGGTCTTCGTGGTCGACGAAGTCGCAAACGCCGGCAGCGTATAGGCCAGAATATTCTCGCGCGGCAGTTTCAACTGATCGAAGGCGGTGCAGGCGACGAGCAGCGCCTGGGTCGAATCGAGCCCGCCCGACACGCCGATCACGATCTTCCTGACCTTCGCGCCTTCGAGGCGCTGACGCAGACCGTGCGCCTGAATGTTGAAGGCCTCGAAACAGAGTTCGGCGAGGCGGGAATCGTCGTCGGGCACGTAGGGGAAGCGGGCGATCGTCCGTTCGAGCCCGATGTCGCGGTCGAGCGGCGCGCCGAGCTCGAATTCGATGGCGCGGAACGGCGCGCCGCCTTCGATGTCTACGCAATCGCCCCAAGTCATGGTGCGCATGCGTTCGGCCGTCATGCGCTCGAGATCGACGTCGGCGGTCACGAGCTGCGGCTCCTCGGCGAAGCGCGGCGCTTCCGCGAGCTTGACGCCGTTCTCGTAGATCGAGGCCTGCCCGTCCCAGGCGAGATCGGTGGTGGATTCGCCGGGACCGGCCGCCGAATAGAGATAGGCGACGAGGCAGCGCGCGGAATGCGCCTCGCAGAGCATGTCGCGATAGGACGACTTGCCGACGAGCGCGTTGGACGCCGAGACGTTGGCGATGATGGTCGCGCCGGCGAGCGCGGCGCGCGTGGACGGCGGGATCGGAACCCACACGTCCTCGCAGATTTCGACGCCGAGCGTGAAATGCGGAAGATCGCTCGCGCAAAACAACAGGTCCGTTCCAAACGGGGCGGAATGGCCCGCGACCTCGATCTCCTCGCCCGACACGAAGGCGCCGGAGGCGAAGTGCCGGCGTTCGTAGAATTCGCGATAATTCGGCAGATAGGTCTTCGGAACGACGCCGAGCAGGCGGCCGCGATGGACGACGAGCGCGCAATTGTAGAGCCGGCCGTTCCAGCGCAACGGCGCGCCGGCGACCACGACCGGCATGAGGTCGGCCGTCCCAGCGATCAGGTCGCCGGCCGCCCGCTCGACCGCCTCGAGCAGCGCGGTCTGATGCAGGAGATCGTCGATGGCGTAGGCCGAGAGACCGAGTTCCGGCAGCACGACGATCGCCGCGGACTTCGCGTGCGCGGCGCGCGCCATTTCGAGCGAGCGGGCGAGGTTGAAAGCCGGATCGGCGACCCGCACGGCCAGCGCGCCGACGCAAGCGCGGACGAAGCCGTGGGCATAGGCTGAATAGAACGAGGCGGTCATGTCAGCGCCAGCATATCGCCTTTTGAGCCGCCGCACAGGCGCGCGAAGCTTATGGTGAACGGCACAAAAAAAGCCCGCGAGGCCATTGCCCCGGGGCTCTTTCGCTGCCTCCCGCCGCCAGTTCATCCGTGGTCGGCGGGGCTGCAAACCGTCGAAGGGAATATGGGGCGCGAACGGCCGAATTCAAGCCCCGGGGCGGATGCGCTAAAAGCCTGGCCATGACCCTCGCCTCGCTCCTGCGCGCCCGCGGCCTCGATCCGGCCGCGATCATTGCGCATCGCAATACGCTCGATCCGCGCGACGCGGGCGAAGGCTGCCGCTCGATCGCCGATCTTGCCGCGACCGGCCACGATCTCGTCTACGAGCGCATGCAGAACGGCCGCGTCTTCGGCGCCGAGGCCCGCGTCCTCTCGTTTCGCGGCGAGGCGGGCGGCCGCGCGCGGCTCGCGGGCTTCCGGCGCCTCGTCGCGCGGCGGCCGGGAATCGCGCCCGGCGACATCGTCTACGATTACGACGTCGCCCATCTCCTGCACGACTTCATTTCGCGCGCAAAGCATCCGATCTTCTACGACGCTTTCGACATCGAGGGGCTCGGAGATCTCGTCGGAAAGCTCATGGTGCAATGGCCCGTCCCGCTCATGCGTCGGCGGCTGAGAGCGGATGATGCGAGGCTGGAGGTGGTCGCCTTTTAGCCGACGATCGAAGTTCTGAAGGCTGCTCATGTCCCGCGCCCGAAGTCCCGGTCAGCGGCCGTCGGCTTTCGACTGGCTGGGACCGAACGCGGACGCTTCAGCGATCTGAAAGCCCGCACAACCATAAGACCGAGGCTCGTGCCGCCTGCAAGGCTTCGTCTTCATTATCGAATGCACGCGCGCCATAACCACCCTTCGCGAACCAGCCGCGATTATCCTCCCAATCACGCCGGTATTCTTCGAAGCCGAATGTGCCGTCTGGACGTTGAAAAACATCAACGCACAGCGAAGCGTCTTCGTTATTTATGGACCGAAGGACCGTGTTCTTGCTCGCCATAGCGGTTGCTCAGCATTTCTGCCGACTCATGACGCTCGTCGCCCGGTGGCGGCAGGCCCGCAACGCGGCGAACGTGATTGTCGCTGCGCCTCTACCCCTCGCGCCTGTCGCGCCCCGCCTCCAGCAGCGGCCCCTTGCGCATCGCGACGATCTTGCCCCACGCGTCGCGCGCGGTATCGGCGAAAGCGAAGATATTCATGTCGTCGGGCGCGATCACGCCCTCCTTGACCAGCCTGTCGAAATTGACGACGTCGCGCCAGTAGCTCTCGTCGAAGAGAATGATGGGAATGTCCCTGCCCTTGCCCGTCTGGCGCAGCGTCATCACCTCGAAGAGTTCGTCGAACGTGCCGAAGCCGCCGGGAAAGGCGACGAGCGCATTGGCGCGCATGGCCAGATGCATTTTGCGCATCGCGAAATAGTGGAAGCGGAATGTGAGGTCCGGCGTCGTGAACGGGTTCGGCTCCTGCTCGCGCGGCAGGGTGATGTTGAAGCCGATGGTCGGGGCGCCGACGTCCCAGGCGCCGCGGTTGGCCGCCTCCATCAGGCCAGGCCCGCCGCCGGTCGCGATCACGTTCTCGCGGCCGCCGTCCTCGAACGCGAATTTGGCGCCGCCCTCCGTCGAGACGATGCGACCGAACTCGCGCGCCGCCGCATACCAGGCCGCCTGATGCGGCGGACCGTTTTCGCGCACCCGCGCTGAGCCGAAGCAGACGATCGTCGAGTTCACCTTCCAGGCGCGCAGGGCCTCCTCGGCCTTTTCGTATTCGAGCTGGAAGCGCAGGCCGCGCATGGAATCGCCGAGCAAGAAGTCCTGATCGAGCGCGGGGATGCGGTAGGAGGGCGAGGCCATCTGCGCGGCGTTGGAGGGGCGTTCGGCTTTTCTGCGGTCGCTGTCGCTCAATTCGCGTCTCCCTGTCGCTCGCCGCAAAGGCCCGAGCGCCTTATGATCCCGCTTAGATCGGGAATCTCATGTCGCTCGAACTCTACATCGGCTTCGTTATCGCTGCGACCGCGCTGGTCGCGACGCCCGGCCCCAATGTCGCGCTGATCATCGCCAATTCCATCGCCGGCGGTTTTCGTGCGGGATTGGCGACCGTGGGGGGCACGGCGTCGGCGATCGCGATTCAGCTCGTGCTGACCGTGCTCGGCGCCTCGGCCATTCTCGCCGTCATGGCGGACTGGTTTCAGCTGCTGCGATGGATCGGCGTCGCTTATCTGGTTTTCCTCGGCGTCCGCGCTTTTCGTGCGCAGGCGACAGAGCTGGCCGTCGTGCGGCCCGAAGCGCTTTCGCCGAAAAGGATCTGGCTGCGCGGCTTCCTCGTTTCGATCTCCAACCCCAAGACGCTGCTCTTCTTCGGCGCCTTTCTCCCGCAATTCGTGAAGCCCGGGCCGGATGCGACGCGGCAGCTGGCGATTCTCGCGGCGACGTTTTTCGTGCTTTCGGGCGTGGGCGACAGCCTGTGGGCGGTGTTCGCGCGGCCGCTGGCGCGCGCGCTCAGGATCGACGGACGCCTGCGCAACCGGTTGACCGGCGGCCTGCTGATCGGCGCGGGCGTCGGCCTCGCACTGGCGCGGAGGCCCTGATGCGACAGGCGCACGGCCGGATCGTCATCGAGACGCGCGGCCAGAGGCTCTACGACATCACGGACGAGGCGCGCGGCTGGCTCGCCGCGCAGCGCCCGGCCGACGGCCTGCTGACCCTGTTCTGCCGGCACACGTCCGCCTCGCTCGTCATCCAGGAGAACGCCGATCCGAGCGTGTTGCGCGACCTCAACGCCGCCTTCGCGCGACTGGCGCCCGAAGCGGCGCGCTACGAGCACGATACCGAGGGCCCGGACGATATGCCCGCGCATGTCCGCGCCGCGCTGACCCAGACGTCGCTGTCGATTCCGGTCGCCGCGGGCTCGATGCTGCTCGGAACCTGGCAGGGGGTCTATCTGTTCGAACACAGGCGCGCCCCGCACCGGCGCGAGATCGCGCTTCACTATATCGGCGGGTGAATGTTGATCAGAGCAGTTCCCCATGCATCATGGCTGCAAGGAGCTCCGAGCCGATGATGAAACTGCGATACGCCAAAGCGTCGCCGTTCGTCCGCAAAGTGATCGTATTCGCGGACGAAGCAGGTATTGCCGACCGAATCGAATTGCAGCCCGCCGATCCCTGGGGAAACGAGGCGGATATTGCGAAGGACAATCCGCTCGGCAAGGTTCCGGCCTTGATCACGAGCGACGGGACTTTCGTCGGCTCCTTCGCCTGTTGCGATTACCTCGACCGGCGCAACGGCAAGCGTCTGATCCCCGACGAGCCGAAGCTGCGCTGGCGGGCCATGCAGATGCACGGCCTCGCGGACGGTGCGATGGAGGCGACGCTCGTCTATGTGATCGAATCGCTGCGGCGACCGGCCGAATTCGTCTACCAGCCCTATCTCGACCGCCAGACCGCCAAGATCGAACGCGCGCTCGATGCGATCGAGGCGCGGCTCGGGGATATTTCCGAAATCGACCTCGGCTCGATCACGACGGGCTGCATGCTCGGCTATCTCGATTTCCGGATGAAGGGCAAGCTCGACTGGCGCAAGCGCGCGCCCGGCCTCGCCGCGTGGTACGCCGATTTTTCGAAGCGCCCCTCGATGCTGAAGACGCAGCCGGACTGAAGGCCGGCCGCGCTATTTCCGCGCGACGAGACAGGCGTAATTCTGCGCCGCCGTCGGCCGGACGGTTTCGACCTCGAAATGATGCAGGGATTTCGGGTTCGCGAAGCCCGCATCCCCGAGCAATTCCAGATGGCGTTCGACCTCGAACCGACCCGGTTCGTAGTCCCAATCCGTTCCGGCGGGCTTGATGAAATCGCCGTTCACGAGCAGCCCGCCCCGCGGCAACGTTTCGAAGCAGCGGCGATAGACGTCCGCGACCGCCTGCTGGCCGCCGAGATCGTGCAAGGCCCAGGTCGAGACGATCGCATCCGGCCTGCGCGCGAGCCGCGCGGGCCACGCCTGGTCCATGAGGTCGGCCTTGGTCAGCGTCACCCGCGCGCCGAGACCGCCGAGCGTCTTTCTGGCGACATCGAAGAAGACGTCGGAGAAATCGAGCCCCTCGTAGTTCAGAGCGGCGTCGCGCTCGAGGATGTGGCGGGCCATGTAGCCCGGTCCGATGCCGAGTTCGAGCACGTTCGCCTCGGCGACGCCGAGGCCGCGGATCTGGTCGAGGATCATGTCGAACAAGGCGAGCCGCGGCGCGGTCGGCACGAAGCGGTCCGCCCAGCCCTGCACGAAGGCTGCGTCGTGAAATTCGTGCTGGGCGCCGACGTGGCCGGTCATGACGTTCCTCCGGATTATCGCTATCACACGATGTCTATCACGGCCCGCAGATCGCCGACCACCGCCACACAGAGTGCGCGCATCTCGTCGGTCGCGGGCAAGACGTCGGGCGCCATGACGGTCGCCATGCCGGCGGCGACCGCTGCGCGCACGCCGTTGTAGGAATCTTCGAGCGCAAGGCAGTCCGCGGGCGCGAACCCGAGCCGCTCGGCCGCAACGAGATACGCGTCAGGCGCGGGTTTCGACTGCGCATAGTCGCCGCGCGCCACGATCGTTTTGAAGCGATCCGCCAAGCCGTGAGGGCCGCAAAACTTCTCGACCGAGCCGTGCGTCGCCGATGTCGCAATGGCGCAGGGAATGTCCCGGCTCTTCAGATAGTCGAGCAATTCGACCGCGCCCGGCATCGGCCTCACGTCCGCCATGCGTCGGTCGGCCCAACGACGGTAGACCGTCCAGAAGTCAGCCGGCAAATCGTCCCGCACATGCGCGTCGAGCGCTTTGCGCGCCTCCGGCGTCGCGCCGCCGATCAGCGCGGCGAACAATTCCGTCTTCACAGGCGCGCCGGTTTCGCGCGCGGAATCCGCCAGCGCCGCCATGCGCAGGGATTCCGTATTCAGGAGAAGGCCGTCCATGTCGAAGACGGCGGCGCGCGGGCGCAGAACGCCGGTCCGGCCCATTGCGCGTCAGTGCAGGATCTGGCTGAGGAAGAGCTTGGTGCGTTCGTGCTGCGGATTGGAGAAGAACGCGTCGGGCGTGTTCATCTCCACGATCTCGCCGCGGTCCATGAAGATCACGCGGTCGGCGACCTGGCGCGCAAACCCCATTTCGTGCGTGACGCAGAGCATGGTCATGCCCTCGTCCGCCAGCGACACCATGGTGTCGAGCACTTCCTTGACCATTTCCGGATCGAGCGCGGAGGTCGGCTCGTCGAACAACATCGCGACCGGGTCCATCGCCAGCGCCCGCGCGATCGCCACGCGCTGCTGCTGGCCGCCCGAGAGCTGGCCGGGGAACTTGTCCTT
>JAGWTW010000145.1 GCA_028868735.1 Hyphomicrobiales bacterium
TCGGCGCGTCGATCGCGCGCCTTCCCGTCGGCCCTGCGCACGCAATCCTCTTCGGCGAAGATCAGGGCCGCTATCTGGTCGCTTGCGCGGCCGGGACCGGCGCCGGGATCGTTGCGGACGCCACGGCCAGAAGCGTCCCGGCGCTCGTCATCGGCGCGGCCGGCGGCGACGCGTTGCGGCTGCCCGGCGTAGAACCCATATTGCTGCAAAATCTGCGGAACGCGTCCGAATCCGCTCTCCCCGCTTACATGGCCGGCGGCATGCCCGACGGTTTCGTCAACTGCTGAGGTCCGCGATGGCGATGGAAGCCGCAGAAATCGAACGTCTGATCAAGTCCGCCCTCCCGGACGCGAAGGTGCAGATCCAGGACCTTGCCGGCGACGGCGATCACTACGCCGCCACCGTCGTCTCGGAAGCCTTCCGCGGAAAATCCCGCGTGCAGCAACATCAGCTCGTCTACGGCGCGCTGAAGGGCCAGATGGGCGGGGTGCTGCATGCCCTGGCGCTGACGACCCTGCCGCCGGAATGACGCGGCCCGGCCTCTGGGAGCCGGACGCGTTGTGCGATATAATCAGGGAGAGCGCGGAACCTTGAACTCCGCGATGAAAGGAACGTCATGTCGAACATTCACGACCAGATTCAGGATGTCATCGCCAAGAACGACGTCGTGCTCTTCATGAAGGGCACGCCCCAGATGCCGCAGTGCGGCTTCTCCGGCCAGGTCGTTCAGATCCTCGATTATCTCGGGGTGCCCTACAAGGGCGTGAACGTGCTCGCCGACGGCGAATTGCGCGAGGGCATCAAGGCTTTCACCAACTGGCCGACCATCCCGCAGCTTTACGTGAAGGGCGAATTCGTCGGCGGCTGCGACATCATCCGCGAAATGTTCCAGTCCGGCGAATTGAGCGATCATCTCAGCAAGGCCGGCGTGCCTGCGGCGCAGCCCGCGCGCGGCTGATCCGAATGAACGCTTCGCGTCGCCGTCGCCCTCAGGGCCCGACGACGCGGATCGTGTGTCCACGGGCGTCGACGGACGTGCGACGCACAGCGCTCGCGCCGGTGATGTAGGCGGTCACGGCCAGCCTTGCGGCGGACGGAACGCCCGGCGCCCTGTGCGGCCTGCCGTCATAGGCGGCCAGACGCGACCTGATCCCCCGACCGATCCTCGACACGCGATAGTCGACGAAACTCTCGGATCCGTCCGCTTCCGCCCGCCCTGCGTAGATCTTCAGTCCGGTTCGCGTCATGTAGGCGTCGCCCGGACGCAAGGTCGCATCGGCTTCGATCCCGATGGTTTCGCCTTTGAGACGCGGCGCGAGCGTTGTGTCGCTCTGCACCCTTCCGAGCGATGCATAGCGCTTGTGAACGACCGGCTTCCGCTGCGCGACGGTTTCGACGCGCCGCGTCTGCACGACGATCCGGTGGCGCGCCTGCGTCAGCGTCACCGGGGCGCGACGCGCGCGATAGGCCGGTTCGGCGACGAAGCGCATCTGCTGTTGAGGCGGCGCGTAATAGGTGACGACTTGCGGCTGCGGCTGCGGCTGCGGTGCAGGCTGTTGCGCGTAACGGTGGAACAGATCCTGAAGCAGTCCCCCCGCCGCCTGGGCCGGTGCGGCCGCCAGGGCGGCGAAGGCGAAACCAACGGCAAGGACGAATTTCCGCATCTGAAGCTCCCGCACCAGTAGAGATGGTTAACAAAACCTCTCCACGTCCGGGATTGATCTCACATGCGTGCTTTTTACACAATTTTTACTCAAATTAATCGTGAACGTGTTAGTAAATGAAAGTTAAAGAGCTGTCTTGATCAGAGCCATCGCGTCGTCCGAGGCCCAGTTGGCCGGCCCCGCCATGAGCGCAAGTTCGCAGCCGTCCCGGTCGACAAGAAAGGACGTCGGCAGCCCGACGACCTTACCCGCCGTCTTCAGCCGGTAGAAAGTGTCCGCCTTGGGATCGGAATAGAACGGCAGCGCCACGATTTTCGTGTCGCGCAGAAAATCCCGAACGTGTTGGGGACGAGTGGTGTCGATATTGATCGCCACCACCTGAAAATCCTTCGAGCCCAGTTTCTGCTGCAGCTTGTCGAGCGAGGGCATTTCCTCGCGACAGGGGACGCACCACGTCGCCCAGAGATTTACGAGAACGACCTTGCCGCGGAAATCGGCCGTCGAAACCGGCTTGCCGTCGGGTCCGAGAAAATCGAGCGAGACGACCGGGGCGGGCTGCTTCTGCGACACCGCCGCGGCGACCTCGCCTTTTTCGAACGGCCCCAGCCGCGCGACCGTCGCAGCGGCGGTCGGGCAGGCGCCCGCGGTTTCCTTGCCGCCAGGCTTCTTCCCGTATAGGACCGCCGTCGCCGCGATAACGCCAATGACAGCGGCCGCCACGGCGGCGCGGCGAAGGGTCGATGTCGTCATAGATCGCAATTCCGGGACGCAGGCATGAGCAACAAGATGTGGGGCGGGCGGTTCGAGTCCGCGCCGGACGCGATCATGGAGGAGATCAACGCTTCGATCGAGTTCGACAAGGACCTCTTCCGGCAGGACATAACGGCCTCCAAGGCGCACGTCGCCATGCTGGCGGCGACGGGCATCGTCTCTGATGGCGACGCCAAGGCCATTTCGGCCGGTCTAGATCAGGTTCTGGGCGAAATCGAGAGCGGCGCATTCAAATTCTCGCGCGCGCTCGAAGACATTCACATGAACGTGGAATCGCGCCTTTCCGAAATCGTCGGGCCTGCAGCGGGTCGCCTGCACACCGCGCGTTCCCGCAACGACCAGGTCGCCGTCGATTTTCGTCTCTGGGTGCGCGACGCCGTCGACGCGCTCGACGCCCAGATTCGCGACCTCCAGGCCGCGCTGGTCGAAACCGCCGCCGAGCACGCCGGCGCTGTCATGCCGGGCTTCACGCATCTTCAGCCCGCGCAGCCGGTGACGTTCGGCCATCATTTGCTGGCGCTCGTCGAAATGCTGGCGCGCGACCGCGGCCGGTTTCGCGACGCGCGGGCGCGCATGAACGAATCTCCGCTCGGCGCGGCTGCGCTGGCAGGCACATCCTTCCCGATCGACCGCGAACGCACGGCGCGCGCGCTCGGCTTCGACCGTCCGACCGCCAATTCGCTCGACAGCGTGTCGGATCGCGACTTCGCGCTCGAGACGCTCGCCGCCTGTGCGATCTGCGCGACGCATCTCTCGCGTTTCGCCGAGGAGATCGTGCTCTGGACGGGGCCGTTCTTCGGTTTCCTCAAGTTGAGCGACAAATTCTCGACCGGCTCCTCGATCATGCCGCAGAAGCGCAATCCCGACGCGGCCGAACTCGTGCGCGGCAAGACCGGCCGCGTCATCGGCGCTTTGTCCGGCCTGCTCGTCGTGATGAAAGGCCTGCCGCTCGCCTACTCGAAGGACATGCAGGAAGACAAGGAGGGCGTGTTCGACGCCGTCCAGACGCTTTCGCTCTGCCTCGCCGCCATGACGGGCATGGCGCGCGACATGACGCCGGACGTCGCGCGCATGCGCGCCTCCGCCGGCGCCGGCTATTCGACCGCGACCGACATCGCCGACTGGCTCGTGCGCCGGCTCGGCATGCCGTTCCGCGAAGCCCATCACGTCACCGGTCGCGTCGTCGCGCTGGCGTCGTCGCGCGGCGTCGGACTCGAGGCGCTGACGCTCGACGATCTGCGCGGCGTCGAACCGCGTTTCGAACGCGATGCGCTGGATGTGCTCGGCGTCGACAAGTCCGTCGCCAGCAGGACGAGCTACGGCGGGACGGCGCCTGCGAATGTCGCCGCCCAGGCCGAACGCTGGCGCAAATCGCTTGCGGACGAGCGCGGCGCCTGATCCGTGATTGGCGCTGCGTGTGACTTATGCTAGGCCAAACCGCCTTCGACAGGAAACAAAACGTGCTGGCGCGCATCGCAATCATCGTCCCGCTCGCATCCGCGCTGGCGCTCGCCGGTTGCGGCCGTCGCGGGCCGCTCGAGCCGCCGCCCGGCGTTCCCGACCAGAAGCCCGTGCAGAAGCAGGAGGCGCCGCGCGCATCCGGTTCGACGGCGCCCGACGGTCTGTTCCGCAACACGTCGAACCAGGACAAGGATCCCGCCTCTGTGACCGCGCCGGAGCGCAAGGCGCGCGCCTCCGGTTCCTTCGTTCTCGATCCGCTCCTGCAATAGCCATGCGACATTTCGATTACCGCGGCGGCGTGCTTCATGCCGAAGACGTCGATCTCGAAACGTTGGCGGCCGAGGTCGGAACGCCCTTCTATTGCTATTCGACCGCGACGATCGAGCGGCATTACGACGTCATTCGCAACGCCTTTGCAGGGCTCGACGCCCGCATCTGCTACGCGATGAAGGCGAATTCGAATCAGGCGGTGATCCGGACGCTCGCGCGCAAGGGCGCGGACATGGACATCGTCTCGGAAGGCGAGCTTCGCCGCGCGCTCGCAGCCGGCGTGCCAGCAAAAAACATTACGTTCTCCGGCGTCGGCAAGACCGATCGCGAGATTTCCTTCGCGCTGGATTGCGGAATTTTCTGCTTCAACGTCGAGTCCGAACCGGAGCTCGAAGCGCTGTCCCGCATCGCGTCGGCGGCTGGGCGGACGGCGCACATCGCGCTGCGCGTCAATCCGGACGTCGACGCGAAGACGCATGCTAAAATTTCGACCGGCAAGGCGGAAAACAAGTTCGGCGTTCCGATCTCCCGTGCGCGAGAAATCTATGCGCGCGCGCGAAACATGCCGGGGATCGCGATCTCCGGCGTCGACATGCATATCGGCTCGCAGATCACCGACCTCGCGCCGTTCGACAACGCCTTCGCGCTTCTCGCGCAACTCGTGCGCGACCTGCGCGCCGACGGTCACGAGATCGCTCACGCCGATCTCGGCGGCGGGCTCGGCATTCCCTATCGCCGCGGCGACGATCCGGACTCCTATCACCCCGATCGCTATGCAGCGATCGTGCGCAAGCACATGGGCGATCTCGGCTGCGCCTTGTTCTTCGAGCCCGGCCGCCTGATCGTCGGCAACGCGGGCATTCTCGTCACGCGCGTGGTCTATGTGAAGCGCGCCGAGAAGAAGACCTTCGTCGTCGTCGACGCGGCGATGAACGACCTCATTCGGCCGACCCTCTACGAGGCGTTTCACGAGATTGCGCCGGTTCGCGCCTCGGACGCGAAGATCGTCGCGGCCGATGTCGTCGGGCCGGTCTGCGAGACAGGCGACTATCTCGCGCTCGACCGCGACATGCCCGAGCCCAGGGCCGGCGAGCTTCTGGCGATCATGTCGGCGGGCGCCTACGGCGCGGTGCAGGCGGGCACCTACAACACGCGCCTTCTCGTGCCCGAGACGATGGTGAAGGGCGCAGACTGGGCCGTCGTTCGCCCCCGGCTGACCTATGACGACCTGATCGGACTGGACACAATTCCGGCCTGGTTGGCGTAAAGGCTGCCGCGCATCTGCGATTTCTCTGGCCGTCCGACTGAGATAGTCTCGGGGCCGCGAGGATCGGGCGCGCCGCAAACCCGAGTCGGACCAATCGTATTGAGACCCGTTTCGTACATCGACCGGTTGATCGCCCTTTCGCGGGCGACGCTGGCGTGGGAAAGCGTCTGGCGCGCGGGCTCGGGCGTCGCCGCCGTCGCGGCGCTGTTCCTGGCGGTTTCGTGGTTCGGCCTCTGGACCTTCGTTCCTCCGATCGCGCGCATCCTCGGCGCCGCCCTGTTCCTGCTGGCGGCGGCGGCGATTCTCGTGCGCGAAATCCGCCGCGCCGACGTCTCGCGGGAGGCGGCGGCGCGGCGCATCGACCGGCGTTCCGGCGATCCCGGGCAAATCCTCGCGACCCTGCGCGACACGCCGGCCAACGCCGCGACAGATCCTGCGACCGCGGCGCTGTGGCGGGTGCATCTTGCGCGGCTCGAGGCGCGGCTGCGCGGCCTGTCTGTCGGCGCGCCGTCGCCGCAGGCGACAGCCGAAGACCGCTGGGCCCTGCGCGCGGGCGCCGTCTTGCTCGCCGTCGTCGCCGCCATCGCCGCCGGGCCCGACCGCAGCGCCAGGCTGGCTGCGGCGTTCGACTGGCGCAACGCGGCGGCGACGGCCGCGGCCGCCCGTCTCGACGCCTGGATCGATCCACCGGCCTATACCGGCAGGGCCCCCATCGTGCTGACCGGCCGCGCCGACAGGGACGCCCTCCGTGTGTCGGCGCCGATGGGATCCATCGTGATCGTACGCGCAGCCGACGCAGCGAGCCTGAACGTCTCGACCGAAGGCGCGCTCGTCGCGGCCGCGGAAAAACAGGACAAGCCGCAAACGTCCGGCGCCGAAAAGCGATTCGCCCTGAAGGGCGCCAGCCGCCTGACCGTCGGCGCGGACACTTTCGAAATCACCGCCATCCCGGACTCGCCGCCGACGATCGAACTTCTCGAGCAGCCGCGCAACAATCTGCGCGGCTCGATGACGCTGTCCTACAAGCTCGACGATGACTACGGCGTGATCGCCGCCGAGGCGCGCGTGACCTCGCCGGAAATCGAGGGACGTCCGGCGCGCGGACGTCCGCTGACCCCGCCGCCGAACCTGACCTTGACGCTGCCGCCGGCGCCGAACGGGCTCGGCGAAGGCCGCTCGACTCTCGATGTCTCCGAGAGCCCCTGGGCCGGCGCGCGCGTCTCGCTGACGCTTAACGCGCGGGACGAAGGCGGCAACGAATCCTCGACCCCGCCGATCTCGATCTATCTGCCTCAGCGCAATTTCACCAAACCGCTCGCGCGCGCGCTCGTCGAACAGAGGCGCAATCTCGTTCTCGAGCCCGATAACCGCGCGCGCGTCGGAGCGGCGCTGGAAGCCTTGATGCAGGAACCGGAAAAGTTCGGGACGGGCGCCGGGATATTTCTGGGTCTCAGCGCAGCGAGTTCCGAGCTCGCCAGTGCGAAAACGGACAACGATCTGACGGACGTCGCCGATTTGCTGTGGTCGATGGCCCTGCAGATCGAGGACGGCGGACTGTCAAACGCGGAACGCGATCTGCGCGCGGCCGAGAAGCAATTGCGCGACGCATTGCGGCGAAATGCGCCGGAAGAGGAAATCCGCAAGCTGACAGAAGCCCTGCGTCAGGCGATGGACAAATTCCTCGCAGAAATGATGCAGCAGCAGAAAGACGGCAAGCGCGATCAGGCGCAATCGGCGCCCAGCCCGAATTCGCGAACGATCACGCCGGAAGATCTCCGCAATATGCTGGACGACCTCGATCGCTCGGCGCGATCCGGCGACATGGCGCAAGCCCAGCGTCTGCTCGACCAGATGCAGGACATGCTCGAAAATCTGCGGACGGCGCGTCGCGGCGGACGGCCGAACGAGGCGCAGCGACGCATGAACGAAGCGCTCGGCGACATGGACAAGCTGATGCGCGATCAACAGCAATTGCGGGACGACACCTATCGCGACGGGCGCGGCAAGCAGGACCGTCAGTCCGAGCGGGACGGCGCGACCGGAAAGGGACAGAAACGCGAGGGCCAGCCCGGCTCGCTTCGCGACCGGCAATCGCAATTGCGCGACCGTCTGGCCGAGATCGAACGCAAGCTTGGTCCGCAGGGCGGCGAAGGCCAGTCCGACCTGAAATCCGCGGAGGAGGCCATGCGCCAGGCCGACGGCGAACTCGGCGAAGGCGGCGACCGCGACAAGGCTGTCGACGCGCAGGGCCGCGCGCTCGAGGCGATGAAAAAGGGCGCGGACCGGCTCGCACGGCAAATGCAGAACAATGGAGCGCCTTCCGACCAGATGGGCGAGAACGAAGGCCCGGCGGGCGACGAACCGGATGGCCAGACCCCTGAGGAAGCCGATCCGCTCGGCCGGCCGCGCGGTCGCGATCCGCGTTACAACCCGCGCGCGAAATACGACCCGCTGGGGGCAAGCCCCGCGCTCCGCGCCCAGCGCGTGCTCGAGGAGCTGCGCCGGCGGCTCGGCGACGTGTCCCGCCCGCAGGAAGAGCTCGATTATCTCGAGCGCCTCATCAAGCGCTACTGACGCTGCGCTTGTGATCGGCGGCGCGGCGCGCTAAGTGCGCGCTTCCGGCAACGGACGGATGTTGCAGTGATGAATATCGCAATCTCGCTCGCCCTCGGCGCAGTGCTGCTCGTGTTGCTGCTCGGCCTCGCGAATATGCTGCGGGGCGGCGATTCCAACCGCTCGCAGATGCTGATGCGCTGGCGCGTCGCGCTTCAGTTCGTGGCGATCGTGCTGATCATGGGCGCGCTCTGGCTGCGGGGTCGATAACCATGGTCCGGTTGAATCGCATCTACACGCGCACGGGCGACGACGGCACGACCGTGCTGACGAGCGGCGAACGTCGCCGCAAGGACGATCTACGCATCGAGGCCTATGGCGTCATCGACGAGACCAACGCAGCCATCGGCATCGCGCGCGCCGCCCTCGCGCCGGCGCAGGGCGAACTCGACGCGATCCTCGCGCGTATCCAGAATGATCTGTTCGACCTCGGCGCCGATCTGGCGACGCCGGCCGACGCCGCGCGCAGCGAAGGCGCTCTGCGGATCGTGCAGCCGCAGGTCGATCGGCTCGAGGCGGAGATCGACCGGCTCAACGAAAGATTGTCGCCGCTGAAGTCGTTCGTGCTTCCGGGCGGCTCTGCGGCCGCCGCCGCGCTGCATCTCGGTCGGACAAT
>JAGWTW010000146.1 GCA_028868735.1 Hyphomicrobiales bacterium
GGCCAGAACATCTATTTGCCGATGGGCAAGCTGCCGGGCGGCTCGTCCTCCGTCAACGGCATGATCTACGTGCGCGGCGAGCCGGCTGAATACGACAATTGGCGCACGATGGGCTGCACGGGCTGGGGCTATGACGACGTCCTGCCCTACTTCCGCCGTCTTGAAAGCGCGGCTTTCGGTGAAGAGAAGTTGCGCGGACGCAGCGGGCCGATCTCGGTTCAGTCGCTTGCCGACAATTCCGACGAGTTGACCGAAGCCTTCATCGCCGCTTGCACGCAAGCCGGCATTCCCCGCAATACCGACTACAACGGCGCGCAATACGAAGGCGTCGGCCATCTGCAATTGTCGACGCGCAACGGGCGGCGCTGCTCGACCGCCCTCGGCTATCTCGACGGCCCGCTGCGTCGTCCCAATCTCGAAATGCTGACGGAAGCGCGCACCACGCGCATCCTGTTCGATGGCAAACGCGCCATCGGCGTCGAATACACGAAGGGCGGCGAGACGCATCGCGCGCTGGCGGACAGGGAAGTGATCCTGTCGGCCGGACCGATCCGGTCGCCGCAATTGCTCGAGCTTTCGGGCGTCGGCAATGCGAGCGCGCTGCAAAAGCTCGGCATATCGGTCCTTCACGATCTTCCGGGAGTCGGCGAGAATTTTCTGGACCATCTGCAATCGCGCATCACCTACGCCTGCACCAAGGCGATCACGCTCAACGACATCCTGTCGAGCAAAATGCGCACGCTGGCGATGGGCATGCGCTACATGCTGACCCACAAGGGCTTTATGGCGACGCCGGCGGCCACGGCGCACGCCAATGCGCAGACGCCGCTGGAGTCCGGCCGCCCAGGCGTGAAGATCCAGGTGCATCATCTCAGCGGCGCCGACCGTTACGCGACCACGAAGGGTTTCGGCCTCGATCCATTCCCCGGATTCGCGATCGGCTTCTTCCAGCTCCGTCCGACCTCGCGCGGATCGATCCATATCTCGACCAACGATCCGTCGGCCGATCCGGTCATCAATCCGAATTATCTGGCTGAAGAAGTCGATCGCGCGCACATGCTCGCCGGGCTGCGGCTGGTGCGCAAGGTCATGTCGCAGGACGCTATCAAACCCTATGTCGAGCGCGAGACGCGGCCGGGGCCGAACGTGACCGACGATGCGGGCCTGCTCGAGTACATCAAAACGTCGGGCCAGACATCCTGGCATCCGATCGGCGCCTGCAAGATGGGCGCGGACGACAAGGCCGTCGTGACGCCCGACCTAAAGGTTCGCGGTATCGATGCGCTGCGTGTCGTCGATTCCTCGATCATGCCGACCATGCCGTCGTCCAACACGAATGTCGCCTCGATCATGATCGGCGAAAAGGGCGCCGATCTGATCCTCGCGCCAAGGTAGGCGCCGGCTTCGAGGCCCGAACGAGAAATACAAAGGGGAGTGAGATGAACGAGAACCTGTTCCAGCCGAAAATAGCGTGGCGCATGACGATCCTGCTGGCGTTGTTCATGCTTCTGAACTTCGTCGACAAGATCGTGGTCGGCCTCGTCGCGGTTCCGATGATGGAGGAGCTGAAGCTGACGCCGACGGAGTTCGGCGTCGTCGGCGGCAGCTTCTTCTGGCTGTTCGCGATCGCCGGCGTCGTCGGCGGTTTCATAGCCGATCGCGTCGCAGCGAAATGGTTCATTGCCGGCATGGCGCTGGTCTGGGCGCTGGTGCAGTTCCCGATCGTCTATACGTCCTCGGTCGCCGCGATCATCGCCTGCCGTTTCCTGCTCGGCGTCGCGGAAGGGCCGGCCTGGCCGGTCGCAGTTCACTCGCTCTACAAATGGTTTCCGGACGAGAAGCGTTCGCTGCCGGTCTCCATTCTCGGACAAGCGGCCGGCGTCGGACTCATTCTCGCCGGCCTGATCATCCCCGCCGTCACCAAGAACTGGGGCTGGCGCATGAATTTCGTCGGTCTCGGAATCGTGGGCATCGTCTGGCTCGTCCTGTGGCTTCCTCTCGGCCGCGAAGGGAGTCTCGAGGAGGCGCATGCGGATGAAACGGTTGGCAAGGCCAGCTATAAGACGCTGCTCTCCGACCCAACTCTGCTCGCGTGCATCTTTGCGCATTTCGCGTCCTACTGGTCGCTTGCGATTACGCTGACCTGGATGGCGGTCTATTTGCAGAAGGGTCTCGGCTACGACGCGCTCGCGGCGGGCCGCATGTTTTCGCTGTTCATCGCGATCAACCTGATATTCGGCCTCGGCACGGCCTGGTTGTCGCAACGCCTGATGCAGCAGAAGACCCCGAGCCGCACCGCGCGCGGCGTTCTGACGGCGATCGCGACGCTGATCGCCGCAGCCTGCTACGCGAGCATGCTGATCCCCGGTCTTTCGCCGATCGCCCGCGTGATCATTCTCGGAATCGGCGCCGGACTTTCGCAGGCCATCTACTACACGGGTCCGGCGATTATCGGCGAGATCACGCCCAAGCCGCAGCGCGCGTCCATCCTGGCGATCGACAATTCCGTGGCTTCGATCGCCGGCATCATCGCCCCGATCCTGACGGGATATCTGGTGCAGTCGGTCAGCGGCGGCGTCGCAGCCGGCTACGAAGTCGGCTTTGCGGTCACCGGCGGATTCCTCGCCATAGCCGGTCTGGTCGGCTGGGCTCTGCTGAAACCCGCAAATTCCGCGCTGCGCGTGCGCGGCGCCACCATGGCCTACGTGCGCTGAGACCACGAGCGCTCGCATTCGAAGGGAGAGCCGTTCGCGGCTCTCCCTTTTTCGTTCAGCGCCCTCCGGCGACGGCCTGCAACGTCGGCAAGTCGAGAATGATGAATTGCGAATAATTGGTCTTGATCAGACCCTCGCTCTCCAGCGTGCGCAATTCCTTGTTCACGCTCTGACGCGAACGGCCGAGCATGTCGGCGAATTCCTCCTGGGACAGCTTGAGGGTAATGAGATAGCCATGCGGTCGCGACGCGCCATAGAGCTCGACCAGGGACAACAGCAGCCGTGCGCAACGGGCGCGCAACGGCAGCAGCGTGTGTTCAGCGATGTAATCGTAGAGCGCGCGCGATCGCAGGCACAGGAATCGGATCATCGCCATCGCCAGATGCGGCTCGGTCTCGACCGCGGCCAGCAGGGTCGCGCGCGGAATCAGCAGGGCCAATGTTTCCTCGTGCGCGATGGCGTCGTGTATGCCCGGACCGCCGTCGAAGGCGCCGATGACGTTGAAGAGCTGGCCGGATTCCAGATAGTGGAGCACATGCCGCTTGCCCGTGGCGGATGTCGCGCTCGCCTCCACGCTGCCCGTCGCCAGCACGCAAAGGTAAGAAACCGGCCCGCCCCTGTGGCTGACGGTTTCGCCGCGTTTGTAGATGCGCAAAGTCCCTTCCGCCACGAATCGGTCGAGCGTGCCGGGCGCGCATTGCGAGAACGCCGGCGCCCGCGCCAGGGCTGCGCGCGCCAGCTCCCGCTGGGAGGATTTTGACAGCTCGGTCATCGATTAGCTCGCTCGTCGAACCTGAGCCCCCATTCTAGGCGGCTGTCGGCAGGCCGCAAATCCCGGTTCGAGAACGAGCATGAAAGCGCGAGGCCGCCAAAGTGAGAAATTTGTCGTGGTCACGACAGATTCCCTTGGGCTCGGGTCGCTATTGACAGGTCGTACGACGGGACAGGTTTCAGCTTGTCCCGATCGGTCGAGACAACAGATCGAGGAAGACGACCATGGACTTTTCGAACACTTCCATCGCCCGCTTCATGGGGCCTGCGCCTGTACGCGCGACGACGCCGCGCGGCGGGGTGCTGGCGGCCGACATCCTGACATCGATCGCCACGACCTTCGCCACGTCGCCGACCATGATCAAGGTCAAGGAAGGCGTTTATTGTTTCGCCGGCGGCAGCATCGTGAACCGTACGATGATCGAGGCGCCTGAGGGTCTCGTCATTTTCGACACCGGCGACGACGCCGAGGATGGCGAGCGCGCGCTCGCCGAATTCCGCAAGATCAGCGACAAGCCGATCGTCGCCATCATCTACAGCCACAACCACTATGCGCACGGAACGAAGCCGTTTCTGGAAGGCCGCGAAGGCGTCCAGATCATCGGTCATCCGCTGGTCAACCAGCATATCGAGGAACTGGCGTCCGGATTTGCGACCGGCGGCGATTTTCCAGAGGCCATGCCCGTTCTGACGGCGCGCTTCCTGGGGCAGTTCGGCTCGCTGCTTCCGGAGACCGGTCCCGATTCCGGCTTCGCGGCGACGATTCCTGTCGGGAAACCCAAGGGTACGGTGCTGGCCAACACTTTCGTGCAGGACGGACAATGGCTCGACGTCGCCGGCTTGAAGATGCAGTTCTTCACCGAGCATTTCTCGGATTCCGAGGACACGCTGACCGTCTGGATTCCGTCGCTCGAATTGGCGCTCAATAACTTCCTCTGGTCGTCCCTTCCGAATTTCTACACGCTGCGCGGCGACGTCTTTCGCGCGCCACAGTCATGGCGGGCCGGTCTTCGCGTCCTGCGCGATCTCGAACCGACCTATCTCGTCAATACGCACGCCCTGCCGGTCGTCGGCAAGGACAAGGTCGCCGAAGCGCTCGACGGCTATATGGGCGCGATCGGCTTCATGATCGACCAGACCATGCGCGGCATCAACAAGGGGCTCGGCCCCGACGAATTGCGCGAATTCGTGCGCTTGCCCAAAAGCCTCGCCGCTTGTCCCTACAACGCCGAGGTCTACGGCGAGTTCAGCTATTTCCCGCCGCACATCTACAACCACATCTTCGGCTGGTTCGACGGCGACGCCGCGCGCATCCACAAGCTGCCGTCGGCCGAGCAGGCCCGCCGCATCATCGCGGGTTTCGGCGGCGTCGAGCGCGTGAGCGAGCAATGCGAGGAGGCGCTTGCTTCGGGCGAAGTCGTTTGGGCGCTGCAACTCGCCGACTGGCTGGTTCAGGGCGCGCCCGGCGCGGCGAGCGACAAGCTCAAGGCCAATGCGCTGCGCGAATTCGCCTATCGTGCGCCCGGCACGATCGCACGCCAATTCGCGCTGACGCAGGCGCTGGCGCTCGAAGGCAAGATCAACCAGCCTGTCGCCGTGCAGCCGACCGTCAATGCGATCCTGTCGGCCGATCCCGGTCGCTACGTGAACTTCCAGCGCGTACGTCTCGATCCCGTCAAGGTCGGCGAGACCGTCGCGACGCTACGCGTCGTCATCGACGACAAGGCTCGGACCTTCGCGCTCGTGATCCGGCACGGCGTGGCCGAATTCATGGCCGACGACGCGGCCAAGCGTCTGAAGGCGGACGCCGAGCTGCGCCTGTCGCATCGCGCCTGGGCCGAGCTCTACACGGGCGCCGCCACGCTCGCCGGCGGTCTGGACTCCGGGGCGATCAAGGCCGACGACCGCGCTGCGGCCGAACGCATCTGGGCCTGGTTCGACGCGCCGCCCGTCGACGCGAAGGCGTGACAGGATCAACGGCGAGCCGCTAATCTCTCGTCCCCCTCGAAGCCGCACCGCGTGCGGCTTCGAACCTCTGGCGAAGTGGAACTCATCATGATCGACCGTCCCTGGCTCAAGTCGTACGGCGCCATTCCGGCAACGATCGACCCCGACGCCTACCGATCCGTCCGCGACTTGCTCGATCAGGCGATGACCCGCTTCGCCGAAAAGCCGGCGCTGCGGTCGTTCGGCCAGACGCTGAGTTATGCCGACATCGACGCGAAATCGCGGGCGCTCGCCGCATTCATGCAGACGAAGCTCGGCGTGACGAAGGGCGATCGCATCGCCGTCATGACGCCGAACATCTTCGCCTTCCCGCTCGCCATGATCGCCAACGCCCGCGTCGGCGCAATCCAGGTCAACGTCAATCCGCTCTACACGCCGCGCGAACTCGAACACCAGCTCAACGATGCCGGCGTCGAGACCATCGTCATCTTCTCCGGCTCGACCGGAACGCTCGCCGAGATCATCGGCGCAACCAAGGTGAAGAATGTGATCGTCGCTGGCGTCGGCGACGGTTCCGGCGGGAAACAGCCGAGCCCGCCCGTCGATCCGCGCCTTCAGAACGTCATTCCTCTATCGGAGGCTCTGGATCAGGGCGCTGCGATGAAATTCGTTGCGCCGGAACTGCGCGGCGACGACGTCCTGTTTCTGCAATATACGGGCGGCACGACCGGCCTGTCGAAGGGCGCGACGCTGACCCATCGCAATCTCGTCGCCAACATCGAGCAGTTCAAGGCGTTCATGCCACATGCGCTCGCGCCGGGCGAGGAAGTCGTCGTCACGGCGATCCCGCTCTATCACATCTTCGCGCTCATGGTGAATTTCCTCACCTATTTTTCGGTCGGCGCCGACAACTGGCTCGTCGCGGATCCACGCGCGATCGACCAGTTTCTCGACGTCCTGAAGGCCGCGCGGCCGACCATTTTCATGGGCGTCAACACGCTCTATGCGGGCCTGACCATGCACCCGCGCCTGCGCGAGATCGACTGGTCGCGTCTCAAGCTCGCCGGCGGCGGCGGCGCGGCGATCGTCGGCGCGGTGTCCGACCGCTGGAAGGAGATCACCGGGACGTTCATCCGCGAAGGCTACGGCCTGTCGGAAACCTCGCCGATCGTCAGTTTCAATCCCGCCTACATCGAAAAGTTCGGAGGCACGACCGGTCTGCCGCTACCCTCGACCGACGTGATCCTGCTGAACGACGCGGACACGGAAGTCGGCGTCGGCGAAGCCGGCGAAGTCTGCGTGAAAGGGCCGCAGGTGATGAGCGGCTACTGGAACAAGCCCGACGCCAACAGGCAAGCGTTCACGAAAGACGGCTATTTCCGCACCGGCGACATCGGCGTGTTCGACGATGGCGGTTTCCTCAAGATCGTCGATCGCAAGAAGGACATGATCCTCGTCTCCGGCTTCAACGTGTATCCCAACGAGATCGAAGCGGTTGCGACCGCCTGCCCGGGCGTTGCGGAATGCGCCTGCGTCGGCATTCCCGACGCCAAGAGCGGCGAGGCGGTAAAGTTGTTCGTGGTTAGAAAGCCCGACGCCACGCTGACGGAAGACGAGATAGCCGCCTTCTGCGCAAAGGAACTCGCCGCCTACAAGGTCCCGAAACACGTCGCCTTCGTCGAGGCGCTTCCGAAGTCGAACGTCGGCAAGATTCTGCGCCGCGACCTTCGCGGCGCGAACTAATCGCAACCTGAAGACGCCACGCTAGACAAGGCGACCGGCGCGCATCCGCGCGCCGATGCGATCGAGAGCCGAAGATGGACCCGGACATCCGGATCATCGAGATCGGCGGCGGGGAGAACCCGATGCCGATCTCGAACACGCGGACCGCGTCAGGCAGCCAGCTCATTGCGCAAAGGAAAACGCGCGTTCGCGGACCGCAGCGATCGGGCGTTCGCGTCAATTGTGCTCGTAGCCATAGACCTCCGGCAAGATGAAATAGGCCGACAGGAGGCCGATCAGCGGGAAGATGGCGACGAACAACGTCGCATTCGCCTGTCCGATCGCGGCGAACAGCGACGGAAACAGGAAGATCGCCAGAAACGATGGCAGCTTCACGAACATGTAAGCAAAGCCGCTGGCGGTGCCGCGGTATTGCGGACGCGCGACCATGGTCGGGATCGTCATGCAGTTCGATGCGTCCCAGTAATGGCCCCACAGCATCGCAGCCGCCGCAAACGGCAACACGTACTTCTGGTCGGTATAAAGCGCGGCCGCCGCAACGATCAGCGCAACGAGGACGATGCCGAAGCCCGCGATCGAAATGCCGCGATGCCCGATCTTCGGCGTCAGCATTGGGCCGACCCAGCCCGAGACGGCGGCGAACGAAAACAGAGCCATCGTCACCAGATTGTTGCCGAGGATCGACGACACGCCGACCATCGCGAACAACACCGGCAGATAGAAGGCGAAGGTCGAGAACTCGCTCGCCTGGCAGAAGCAGGCGATCCAGCCGTAGAGCGTCGCGCGCCAGCGGATCGGGTCCTTGCGCAGATCGGCGAGGAAGTCCGATGAACGGACCTTCGGCATGACGACGTCCTGGTCAGGCAGCATGGCGAGATCGTCGTGGTACATTTCGCGCGCGACCTGCTTGGCCTCCTTGAAGCGGCCCTGCTGCACCAGCCATACCGCGGTTTCCGGCACGTCATGACGCATGACGAGGATGATGAGCGCGGGCAACGCGCCGAGGCCGAGCGTGACGCGCCAGACCGTTTCATGGTTGAGATCGAGAATGAGGAAGACCGCGATCACCGCGAGCGTCAACACTTCGCCGACAGCGAACATGAACTGCCAGCGGTTGCCCATGACCTCGCGCTCGCCCTTGGCCATGGACTCCATGATGTAGGTGTACCCCGTCGAGATATCGCTGCCGAGCGGCACGCCGAGCAGGAAGCGGATGACGACGAGAGGCCACATGCCCGTGACGAAAGCCTGCGCCAGCGCCAGCACGATGAACATGACCATCGTGACCAGGAACATGACACGGCGGCCGATCTTGTCGGACAGCCAGCCGCCGAGCAGCGCCCCGACAAGGGCGCCGCCCTGCGTGCCGGCGGCGGCGAGGCCGAGCAGCAGCGGATCGGGATTGTATTGCTCGCGAATGAAGATCAGCACGAAAGCGATCGAGTAGAGATCCCAGGCCTCGACGAGGATCGAGGCCATCATCAGC
>JAGWTW010000147.1 GCA_028868735.1 Hyphomicrobiales bacterium
GCCCGCAAGAAGCAGAAGATCGTCGAGATCAAGGAGATCAAGCTGCGGCCGATGATCGACGATCACGACTACGACGTGAAGATGCGGGCGATGCAGCGGTTCTTCGAGGAAGGCGACAAGGTCAAGATCACCTTGCGCTACCGCGGCCGCGAAATGGCGCACCAGGAGATCGGCACCAAGCTTCTGGACAAGGTGAAGGCCGATGTCGCCGAGTTCGCCAAGGTCGAACAGGACGCACGATTCGAAGGCCGCCAGGTCGTGATGGTACTGGCGCCGCGTTGATGTGAGTTAGCGGAATTTTGGGCGGCCCGTTGGATGATCCGGCGGGCCGCTTCTTTTTGGAAGCTCAGCTCCGCGAGGCCTGCCAGGTGCCACTGCAGCGGTCGCCGGTAATGATGCCGCGCCATGAACCTGCGCCATAAGCGCCAGCGAGCCGGCCACCACCACTCGCCGTCGATGCGCCGACCGAAACATTGACCGCCACCGCGCCGGCGCGATTGACCGTCCCAGATACCCGGCCGCCGCCGGCCGACGAGACGCGGCTGCCCACAACCATGAAGGGGACGCTGTAGCCGGAACTGCAATTGCCCCGCGTGGTGGCGAAAACCACGTTCCAGATGCCGTCATAGCCGCCCGCCCTTCTGGCCGCTGCATCGGCCCCGCCGGGCGCGGCGACGGCAGCCAGCACCGCGAACACGGGAAGCCGGCGGAAGGCGCGCCGGACGGGGGAAGCGGCAATATGAGTAATCGAGCTTGAAAAATGGGTCATTTGCTCTTGCTCCGCTCTGGGAGGTTAAGGATATCGCCCGTAGGTAGCGACACGGCATTCTCCGGTTCATCATTGCCAATCGGCCGATCCTCTGCCATAAGCCCGACCTTCATCGCCCGGCTGATCAAGGGCTGCCGTGTCGATGTCCGTGCGGGTTGTCTCGATTTGAGAAAAACCTGAGCACTTTCAACGCTCTAACGAGCATTTCAGGCCGCAAAAGCGCCCCTCGGGCGCGTTTTTACGTGGCCCATAGGAGAGCCAAATGCCCAAGCTGAAGACCAAGTCGGGCGCTAAAAAGCGCTTCAAGATCACCGGCACCGGCAAGGTGGTCTACGCCCAGCGCGGCAAGCGCCACGGCATGATCAAGCGGACCAAGAAGCAGATCCGGAACCTTCGCGGCACGACCGTCATGTTCAAGACGGACGGCGACAACGTGAAGAAGTACTTCCTGCCCAACGGCTGAAGTAGAAGTTCCAATCCTTTCAAGGAGTTCTGACAATGGCTCGCGTCAAGAGAGGCGTCACTTCGCACGCCAAGCACAAGAAGGTTTTCAAGGCCGCCAAGGGTTTCTACGGCCGTCGCAAGAACACGATCCGCACGGCGAAGGCCGCCGTCGATCGGTCGATGCAATACGCCACGCGCGACCGCAAGGCGAAGAAGCGCGTGTTCCGCGCCCTCTGGATCCAGCGTCTGAACGCCGCGGTCCGCGAGGCGGGCCTGACCTACAGCCGCTTCATCGACGGCCTCAACAAGGCCGGCGTCGAGATCGACCGCAAGGTTCTGTCCGAACTCGCCATCGCCGAGCCGGCCGCTTTTGCGGCCATCGTCGAAAAGGCCAAGGCGGCGCTGCCCAAGGCGGCTTGATCCCTCGGGAGATCGACCCCCACGAAAGGCCCGCCCTCCGGCGGGCCTTTTGCGTTTGAGCGCTTCTCGACAGCCCGTTTTGCGCATGGCACAAGCCGCGCGAACTTTCCGGTAGAGACATGTCCGACCTGCAAACCCTCGAAACAGAGATTCTCGGCCAGATTTCCGCCGCTGGCGACGAGCCCGCGCTCGAAAGCGTGCGCGTCGCCGCGCTCGGCAAGAAAGGCTCCGTCTCCGCCCTGCTGGCGACGCTCGGCAAGATGGCGCCGGACGAACGCAAGACGGCCGGCGCCGCCATCAACGCGCTGAAGGACCGCGTCGCGGAGGCGCTCGCCGACCGCAAGACCGTGCTGAAAGGCGCAGCGCTCGAGGCGCGGCTCGCCGCGGAGACGCTCGACGTGACGCTGCCGGTGCGTTCAGGCGGTCCGGATGCCGGCCGCATCCATCCCGTCAGCAAGGTGATGGAGGAGCTGACCGAAATCTTCGCCGACATGGGCTTTTCCGTCGCCGAAGGTCCGGACATCGAGAGCGACGACTACAATTTCACCAAGCTGAATTTCCCGGAGGGCCATCCCGCCCGCGAAATGCACGACACGTTCTTCTTCAACCCCGGCGCCGACGGCAAGCGCAAGCTTCTACGCACGCACACCAGTCCGGTTCAGGTCCGCACGATGCTCGCGCAAAAACCGCCGATCCGCGTGATCTGTCCGGGCCGCACCTATCGCATCGATTCCGACGCCACCCATACGCCGCAATTCCATCAGGTCGAGGGCCTCGTCATCGACCGCACGGCCAACATGGGCAATCTCAAATGGGTGCTGGAGGAATTCTGCAAGGCGTTCTTCGAGGTGAAGAATGTGAAGATGCGCTTTCGCCCGTCCTTCTTCCCCTTCACCGAACCTTCGATGGAAGTCGACATCCAGTGCCGGCGCCAGGGCGGCGAAATCCGCTTCGGCGAGGGCGAGGACTGGCTGGAGATTCTCGGCTGCGGCATGGTGCATCCGAACGTGCTTCGGAATTGCGGGCTCGATCCGGAAGAATTCCAGGGCTTCGCCTGGGGCATGGGGATCGATCGCATCGCCATGCTGAAATACGGCATGCCGGACCTGCGGCCCTTCTTCGAGGCGGACGTGCGCTGGCTGTCGCACTACGGATTCCGTCCGCTCGATTTCCCGACGCTGGCCGGCGGCCTGAGCGCGTGAAATGAGCACGACACTGCTCTCGCTTGCGGCGTCAGTTGTCGGGGGCGTAGTCGTTGCGCTCTTCAGTCATTGGATGTCCCGGCAACGTGAGTCCGAGAAGCGGTTGGCAGAGTTGCGCATTGCACATCTGATCGAATGCTGGAGAAAGATCGAACGCGCAGCACTCTTGGGGAAAGAGATCGATGACCAGGCGAGAAGCGATGCATACGATGGCATCGACGATGCGGTGGCTCGAATCAAGTTACTGGGAACCGCTCAAGAGGTCGAACTGGCCGACAAGTTCGCACTGAAATTGAGTGCCGGACAATCTGATGCAATTGTTCCATTGTTAAACGAGCTGCGCCGGAGTTTGCGGCGAGAGCTAAGTTTGGAAGCGCTGCCCGAAATGGAAAACATCTTCTTCCGAGTTCACAGGGTGAAAAAATGAAATTCACCCTCTCCTGGTTGAAAGACCACATCGACACGGACGCTTCGCTGAAGGACATCTGCGAGACGCTGACGCGCATCGGCCTCGAGGTCGAGGACGTGCACGATCCGGCTGCGGCGTTGAAGGATTTCACCATCGCCCATGTCGTCGAGGCGAAGCCCCATCCCAACGCCGACCGCCTGCGCGTGTGCATGGTCGACACGGGTTCGGGCGCGCCGGTGCAGGTCGTCTGCGGCGCGCCGAACGCGCGCGCCGGCATGAAGAGCGTCTTTTCCGCGCCGGGAACTTACATCCCCGGCAAGAAGATCACGCTCGGCAAGGGCGTCATTCGCGGCGTCGAATCGCTCGGCATGTTGTGTTCGGCGGCGGAGCTCGAAATCTCCGAGGATCATGACGGCATCATCGATCTGCCGGCCGACGCGCCGGTCGGCGCGCGCTACGCCGAATGGATCGGCCTCGACGATCCCGTCATCGAAATCAACCTGACGCCGAACCGGCCGGACGGCGCGGGCGTTGTCGGCATCGCGCGCGATCTCGCCGCCGCCGGCCTCGGCAAGTTGAAGACGCCGGCCGTTGCGACGCATGCGGGAACGTACCCGTGCCCTGTGAACGTCACGCTCGATTTTTCCGCCGACGACAAGCATCTCTGCCCGCAATTCGCCCTGCGCATGGTGCGCGGCGTGAAGAACGGCGCCTCGCCGGAATGGATGCAGAAGCGCCTGAAAGCGATCGGGCTGCGTCCGATCAACGCCCTCGTCGACATCACCAACTACGTCACCTTCGACCGCGCGCGTCCGCTGCATGTGTTCGATGCGAAAAAGGTGAAAGGGAGCCTCGTCGTGCGGCGCGGCCGCGACGGCGACGAAGTGCTCGCGCTCGACGGCCGCACGTACAAGCTCGATTCATCGAACGTGGTCATTGCCGATGACAACGGCGTCGAGTCGACCGCGGGCGTCATGGGCGGCGAACATTCGGGCTGCGACGAAAACACCACCGACGTTCTGATCGAATCGGCGCTGTGGGACCCCTACAACATCGCCAACACCGGGCGCCGGCTCGGGATCTCGACCGACGCGCGTTATCGTTTCGAACGCGGCGTCGATCCTGATTTCAACGTGCCCGGCTGCGAACTGGCGACCGATCTCGTCATGCGTTTCTGCGGCGGCGAACCTTCGCAGATGGTGGTCGCCGGCCATCAGCCGGCGCCGCGGCCCGCAATCCTGTTTCCATGGAGCGAGGTGAAGCGTCTCACGGGCCTCGACCTCGAGATTTCCGAAATGGCGGCGATTCTCGAAAAGCTGGGTTTCGCCGTCGAGCGCACGGCCGGCAACGCGGACCGCGCCATCGTCCACATTCCCTCCTGGCGCCCGGACGTCGAGGGCAAGGCCGATCTCGTCGAGGAGATCGTGCGCATCGCCGGTCTCGACCGCGTGCAATCGACGCCGATGTCGCGCGAAACGCATGGCGTCGCCGAGCCCGTGCTGACGCTGCTGCAGCGGCGCGTGGCGGCCGCGCGCCGCGCGCTCGCCGCCCGCGGCCTCGTCGAGGCGGTGACATGGTCGTTCGTCTCGAAGCGCCAGGCGCAATTGTTCGGCGGCGGCGCGCCTGCGCTCGAACTCGCCAATCCCATCGCGTCGGACCTTTCGGACATGCGGCCGAGCCATATGCCGGGCCTGCTCGCCGCTGCCCAGCGCAACGCGGATCGCGGCTATCCCGACGTCGCCCTGTTCGAGGTTGGACAGGCGTTCCGCGGCGATGGCGACAAGGATCAGGTCTATAACGCCGCCGGGCTTCGTCGCGGGGCCGCGAAGGTCGGCGGCTCCGGTCGTATCTGGGGATCGCGCGCCGCGAACGTCGATGCGTTCGACGCCAAGGCCGACGCCCTCGCGCTGCTCGCCGCGCTCGGCGTGTCTGCAAATGCGATCCAGATCGTGCCCGGCGGACCGTCCTTTCTGCATCCCGGCCGTTCGGCGACGCTGCAGTTCGGTCCGAAAAACGTCGTCGGCTGGTTCGGCGAAATCCACCCGGCCGCGCTCGAAGCGCTCGACGTGCAGGGGCCGGTCGCCGCGTTCGAGATCACGCTCGACGCGGTGCCTGCGCCGAAGGCGAGGCCGACGAAAATGAAGCCGAAGCTCGATCTGTCCGATCTCATGCCGCTCGAACGCGATTTCGCTTTCGTCGTCGATCGCTCGACGCGCGCCGCTGACCTGCTCAAGGCTGTGCTCGCAGCCGATCGCGCGCTCATTTCCGACGCGAACGTGTTCGACGTCTACGAAGGCGCGGGCGTACCGGAGGGCAAGAAGTCGATCGCGGTCTCGGTTCGCATCGAACCGCGTGAGAAAACGCTGACGGACGCGGAGATCGACGCGGTCGGCGCGAAGATCGTGGCGGAGGCGACGAAGAAGGTCGGCGCGACGCTGCGCGGATGATTGTTCGCCTCGCAAACGATGAAGATCGCGCGGCGATCTGGTCCATTATCGGCCCAACCATTCGCGCCGGCGAAACCTACGCGCTGCCTCACGACATGAGCGAGGCGGGCGCGCTCGCCTACTGGCTCGGCGCGGATCGCGAGACCTTTGTCGCGGTCGAGGACGGACGCATCGTCGGCACATACTACGTGCGGGCCAATCAGGCCGGCGGCGGCGATCATGTCTGCAATTGCGGCTACATGACCGCGACCGGCGAGACCGGAAAAGGCGTCGCGCGCGCGATGTGCCTGCACTCGCTCGACCATGCGCGCGAACGTGGATTTCGCGCCATGCAGTTCAATTTCGTCGTCAGCGCGAACGAGCGCGCGGTCCGGCTCTGGCAGGCGATGGACTTTGCGATCGTCGGGCGCCTGCCCGGCGCGTTCAGGCATCCGCGTCTCGGATTCGTCGATGCTTTCGTCATGTTTCGAGACCTGTGAGGCGTCTTGATTCGACAGGGATGCGTCGACCCGGCGCATGGGCTATAGAGGCGGCCGTTTCGAGGAGCCGACATGGGCGATATGCGATTGGTTGTCATGGGCGCGGCCGGCCGCATGGGCCGCACGCTCGTCAAGGCGATAACCGAGGCTGAGGGCGTCACGGTTTCGGCGGCGCTCGAACGCGTCGGTTCGGCCGCGCTCGGCAAGGACGCCGGCGATCTGGCGGGCGTCGGGACGCTCGGCGTGCCTGTGACGGACGACGCCCTGAAAGCGGTCGTCGACGCCGACGGGATCATCGATTTCACCGCGCCGGCGGCGACGATCGAAATGGCCGCTCTCGCCGCGCAGGCGCGCATTGCCCACATCGTCGGCACGACAGGGCTTTCGGACGAAGACCTCGCGAAAATTTCAGCCGCTGCGCGCCATGCGCCGATCGTGCGGTCCGGCAACATGTCGCTCGGCGTCAATGTGCTCGCCGTGCTGGTCCAGCGCGCGGCGAAGGCGCTCGGCGCGGACTGGGATATCGAAATCGTCGAAATGCATCACCGCATGAAAGTCGACGCGCCTTCGGGCACGGCGCTCCTGCTCGGCGAAGCCGCCGCGCGCGGCCGCGGCGTCGAACTCGCGCAACATTCCGTCCGCTCGCGCGACGGGCATACCGGCGCGCGCAGGATCGGCGACATCGGCTTTGCGGCGCTGCGCGGGGGCACCGTCATCGGCGATCATTCCGTGATCTTCGCCGGCGCCGGCGAACGCGTCGCGCTCAGCCATCACGCCGAGGACCGCAGCCTGTTCGCCAACGGCGCGATCAAGGCGGCGCTCTGGGCGCGGCGCGCCAAGCCCGGCGTCTATTCCATGCTCGACGTGCTCGGGCTCAACGATTGAGATGACAGGAGAGAAAATGGACCGCCTTCTCGTGCTCGTACGCCACGGCCAGAGCGACTGGAACCTGAAGAATCTCTTCACGGGCTGGAAGGATCCAGACCTCACGCCGAAAGGAATCGAGGAGGCGAAGGCCGCCGGCCAGCGCCTGAAGGCGATGGGCCTGAAATTCGACACCGCCTACACGTCCGCGCTCACGCGCGCGCAGCACACGCTGAAACTCGTGCTCGACGAACTCGGCCAGTCCGGCCTGGAGACGACGCGCGACCAGGCGCTGAACGAGCGCGACTACGGCGATCTTTCCGGGCTCAACAAGGATGATGCGCGCAAGAAATGGGGCGAGGAGCAGGTGCACGTGTGGCGCCGCTCCTATGACGTCGCGCCGCCCGCCGGCGAAAGCCTCAAGGACACTGTGGCGCGCGTGCTTCCCTATTATTGCCAGCACATCCTGCCGCGCGTGTTGAACGGCGAACGCGTCATCGTCGCCGCCCACGGCAATTCCTTGCGCGCGCTCGTCATGGTGCTCGATCGCCTGACGCCGCAGACCATCCCGTCGATGGAGCTGGAAACCGGCGTGCCGCTCGTCTATCGCCTGAAAGCGGATTCGACCGTCGAGTCGAAGAAGGTCCTGACCGCGTGATCGAACTTGCGTCGGGGCTGATCTATCGCCCCGCGCATTTTTCGCGCGCAGAACAGGAAGACCTTGTCGCCGCGATCCGCGGCGTCGTGCGCGCCGCGCCGCTCTTTACGCCTGCAATGCCGCGAACGGGCAAGGAATTTTCCGTTCGCATGACCAATTGCGGCCCGCTCGGCTGGATGTCCGACCGGGATGGCGGCTATCGCTATCAGGAATTGCATCCGGAGACGGGCGAACGTTGGCCTGCGATACCCGAGGCCTTGCTTGCGCTTTGGCGCGACGTCGCGGGAATCGACGCGCCGCCCGAAGCCTGTCTCGTGAATTTCTATGCGGCCGGCGCGCGCATGGGCCTGCATGTCGACGGCGACGAAAAGGAACCACGCGCGCCCGTCGTCTCGGTCTCGCTCGGCGCATCGTGTCTGTTCCGCTTCGGCGGAACGAAACGCAACGATCCGACGAAATCGACGCGGCTCGAATCTGGCGACCTGGTCGTGATCGGCGGCGCTTCGCGCCTCTGCTTTCACGGCGTCGACCGTCTCTATCCCGGCACGTCGACCTTGCTGCCGAACGATTCGCGTCTAAACCTCACATTGCGACGCGTGAACCCGGCCTGATCAGGCCTTCGGGCCGCCCCGAGACACGCCGACCTTGGCGGGACGCAGGACGCGGTCGCCGATCGTGTAGCCGGCTTCCACCACCTGCAGCACCGTGCCGGCCGGCACGCTCTCGTCGGGAATCTCGAACAGCGCCTCGTGCAGGTTCGGGTCGAATTTCTGGCCCTGCGGCTCCATTTTCTTGACGCCATGGCGGGCGAGGCGCGACTGGAAGTCGGCGGCGATGACCGAAACGCCCTCGAGAATCGTCTTGAGCGGCCCGTCGGCGTCCTTGGGCGCGTTTTCGACGGCGCGCGCGAGATTGTCGGCGAAGGTCAGCATGTCCCGCGCGAAATTG
>JAGWTW010000148.1 GCA_028868735.1 Hyphomicrobiales bacterium
TTGAGCATGGCCGCCCCGTATGCGGCTATGTCTTGCCGGCGAGGCCCGCCGCCTCGATCACCGGCTTCCACCGTTCGTAATCCGCCTTCTGGATCGCGCCGAGCTCCTGCGGACTGGTGCCGGTCGCCGTCAGATAGACGGAGGCCGCGCGCTGTTTGAACGCGTCCGAATGAATGGCCTCGACCAGCGCCCCGTTGAGTCTGGCGATCGCGTCGGGCGGCGTTTTCGCCGGCGCGAAGATTCCGTACCACGCCGAGCCCTCCACATCGTAACCTTGCTCCTTGAAGGTCGGCACATCTGGCGCGAAGGGGGATCGCGCCTTGCCGGACACAGCGAGCAGCCGAAGCGTCCCTGCCTTGTGTTGCGCGATCAGGTCGCCGAGCACGCCGCTGACGAGCGCAATCTCTCCCGACATGGCCGCCGTCAGGGCTGGCGCCGTGCCCTTGAAGGCGATCGGATTGATCTTGACGCCGGCTTCGGCGGCGAACTTGACAGGGAGGAGATGCGGCAGCGCGCCGAGACCCGGCATGCCGATATTGCCCTTGTCCGGATTTTTCTTCAGCCAGTCGACGAGCTCGGCCAGCGTCTTGACGCCGGACATCGGACCCGCGGCGACACCGAAGTCATAACTTATCGCCTGCGTGACCGGCGCGAAATCCTTGAACGCGTCGTAAGGCAGGTTTTTGAAGACCGTCGGGAACAGCACCATCGGGCCGAAAGGCGTGTAGAGAAGCGTATTGCCGTCCGCGTCGGCGTGCATGACCTCGCGCACGCCGATGCGTCCGTCGGCGCCGGGCTTGTTGTCGACGATCGCAGAGACGCCGAGCTTCTTCTGGAGGTCGTCCGCGAGCACGCGAACCAGGAGATCGCCTCCACTGCCGGGCGCATAGGGATAGATGAACTTGAGAAGAGCGCCGGCGCTGGCGACGCCGCTGGCAAGCATACCGGCGGCGGCAAAGCCGCCCGCCATGAATTCGCGTCGGTCCATTTCCATCCCTCCTCTCGTCCACGGCTCTTGCGGCCGGTTGGACAGCTTCCGAAGTCAGCCGCAGGCGCGTTGTGCGCCTGTCGTCGACACCGCTCCGGACATTTTTTGGTAAGATCGAACGAGCGACGCTTCGAACCTGTCGAGAACACGAAACAGATCGTTCCGCGCCCCTGCGTCGAGCGCCTTCACCAACTCGGACTTGCGCAAGGCGATACCGACGAGGTCGCTATCGCGCAGTCGCAGCCCGCCGATGTTGATTCCGAACACGCCCTGCCCACGATCTGCACGTTTGACAATATCAATGTTCGATTCTTTCATATCGCCGGAGCGAGTCAAGGCTTCACAGGGCTGAAAGTGCTTTTCATGCCGCTTGATCGATCCACGGACCGAGTTCGACACAGGCTGCGGCAAATTCCTGATCGAGCGTCTCGACGAGCGCCGAACCGTCACGGCCGAGGTCCTCGGCGGACAACGTGCGCCAGGAGAGGCACAATTGGTAGAGCGCGTGTGCGCCGACGTTCGCAGAGCATGATCTGAGCGCGTGGGCCTCGTCGCGGAACCTGGAGATGTCGGACTCTCTTGCGGCGGCGGCGAGACCGGCCAAAAGGTGCGCCGCGTCTGCGACAAATTGCGACGCCACATCGCGCACGAAATCCCGGCCGCCGAGTTGTTCGAGATCGGCAAGCGCCTGCCGATTGACGCGGGTTCTTCTTTCCGGCTCTACCGACGCCGACGCGACGATATTCGCACTTTCGTCATCGAGCGCGGCAGTTTCCCGGTCGCCCGGGGTCAGCCGATCGAGAAGCTGCAACAGCGCCGGCAGATCGATCGGCTTGGTGACGCACTCGTCCATCCCTGCCAGCAAGCACCGCGCGCGGGTTTCCGGCGTGACGTCCGCAGTCAATCCGACGACCGGCGTTCTTTCGAGTCCATGCTCTCGCGCACGAAGACGGCGCGTCGCCTCGACGCCGTCAAGAACCGGCATGTTGATGTCCATCAGAACGACGTCAAAGCGCTTCAACGCCAATATCGCGAGCGCGGAGGCGCCGTCGTCGGCAAGCTCGGCGCGACTGCCGGCAAGTTCGAGCATTTTGGCGACGACTTTCTGATTTGTGCGGTTGTCCTCGACGACGAGAACCGACAAAGCAGGCCGCTTTGACTTCGCGGCGCCCATGCGTTCGCGTCGAAGACCGCAAGCGAGCGTCAATGCGTCGCCGAGAGTCGAATGCGTCGCAGGCCGCAACACGATCGCGCGCCGCGCGATCGCGGCGCCGCCGATCCGTTCGCCTTCTCTGGCGACAACCACAACGCCAGCCCGGCCCAAAACGCGGTCCTCGGCGATGAGTTCGAGCAATGCCCGATGCGAGTCGAGATCGACGATAATCGCCGGCGCGCGGTCAATGCTCGCGTTTCGCAGCATCTCGATCAATTCCTGCGGCCCCGCCGCCGTCTGAAGATTCGGACATATCGCGCGCGCCGTACGGCCGAGCTCCTCGTCGTCGCTGCAGAGTACAGCGCTGAATGAATGAGCCTGTGCCGCAGACGGGATTACGGTCGCCTGCGTATCGATCTCGAACCAGAATGTGCTGCCCGCGCCCTCGGCGCTGATGACGCCGATTTCGCCATTGAGCGAACGCACGAGCTCGCGGGCGATTGCAAGTCCCAGTCCCGACCCGCCGAATCGGTCGCGAATGCTGTCGTCGGCTTGTCGGAAGCGTTCGAAAATCCGCCTTTGAGCGGCCGCATCCACGCCGATTCCAGTGTCTCGCACTTCGAACCTCAACCGGACGGATCCATCGTTGGAGCCGAGCCGCCGGACCCCGATGTCGACGGATCCATTCGTCGTAAATTTGATCGCATTGCCGACGAGATTGGTGAGGCTATCGCGAATGTTGCGCGCTCTGGTCACGACAGCGCGCGGCACGTTCGGCTCGACGGTAAGCGTCAGGCGGATACGCTTTGCCTGAGCGGACACATCGAGCAGGTCGCGAACCTCGCTGAGAAGCGCGTAAAGATCGGTAGGCTCGGGATCGGCCCGGGTTTGTCCCATTTGCAGGCGCGACAAGTCGAGGATCGAATTGATCTGACCCAGCAGAGCGCGCCCGGCGTCGCCGATCATGCGCGCCATATCCGCCTCTTCGTCCGTCGTTTTGGATGCGGCAAGAATGTCGCCCAGGCCAATGATCGCATTCAGCGGCGTACGCAGATCGTGACTGACCGCCGCTACGAACATGCTTTTTGCGCGGTCCGATTCTTCCGCCCTCGCCTTGGCCTGCCAGAGATTGCGCACCAGCCTGTAGGCATATGTCGGCGTCATGATCAGGCCTAGAATAAGGCCGCCCGACATAAGGCTGTTCGCCTGATAAGTCGGAGAAAAAGCGACGATGAGCAACGCGCCGGCAACAGACATCGCCGCAGCGGCGATGAGCCAGCGTACGCCGAATCGAAAGCCGTATCCGTAGATGATCAGGAGATAGGCCGGATATTCCAACGCGAGAAATGCAGGTCCTACGTTGGCGCTCGCGTAAGTGAGCGCGGAGATATCGATCGTGAGCGCGAATGCGCGACGCGCGATATTGGGCCGGGGGCGGGTATAGATATGCCAGAACAGGCCGAAAGCGCAGCATAGGTAGATGAAATAGACCTGCGATACGATGTCGACGCTCGGCCGCTGCTCGGCGCTCCCGAGCAAAGCTGCGCCGGCGACCAGGGTCGTCGTGATGACGATCCGGCTGATAGCCATGTCGTATTCGTTGTTCGGGCCCGAGCCGAGCGACGGTTCAGACTGCATGCGAAACCACATGCCGTAACCCTCAGGCGCTCATTGCGAGCGACGGCTGCTTTCCGAACAGGGCGACGATATCGTCCGCCGGCATGGGACGTCCGAGGAGGAACCCCTGCGCATAGTCGCAGCCGGCTTCGCGCAGGCACTGCAATTGCTGTTGCGTTTCGACGCCTTCCGCCACCACGTCGAGGGCAAGACTTCGGCCTAGCGTAACGATCGCGCGCACGATGGCGGCGTCGTTCGGATCCTGCGTCATATTTCGGACGAAGCTCTGGTCGATCTTGATCCGCTGGACAGGCAGCCGCTTGATGTAGCTGAGCGACGAATAACCTGTGCCGAAATCGTCGATGGCGACCGAAACGCCGAGACGATTGAGTTCGCGCAGGTCCTTGGCGACCGCCTCGACGTCCTGCATGACGATGTTTTCGGTGAGCTCGAGTTCGAGCCTGCGCGATTCGAGCCCGGTTTCGGAGAGCACGCGAGCGACCTGAAGCGGCACATTCTTCTTGCGGAACTGAATCGGCGACATGTTGATCGCGACGCGAAAAGCCGGAAGGCCGAGGCGCTGCCAGGCGTAGGCGTCCGCGCAGGCGCGGTTCAATACCCATTCGTTGATCGGAATAATCAGGCCGCTTTCTTCCGCGTGCGGCAGGAATACGCCGGGACCGACAAGTCCTGCGTCCGGCCGGTTCCACCGCAGCAGCGCCTCGACGCCGACAATCTCTTTGGTCACGGCGGAGAACTGCGGCTGGTAATGCAGCACGAACTGCTCGTTTGCGAGCGCTTCGCGCAGACTGGATTCCAGATCGAGCGTGCTGCGCGCGCGCGCCTGCATGTCGGCTGCGAACATGCAGTAGGCGTTGCCGCCCTCGCCTTTGGCCTTGTACATTGCGAGATCGGCGTTGCGGAGCAGCTCTTCGGCGTCTGCGCCATCGTTCGGATGGATCGCCACGCCTATGCTCGCAGTCGCCTTCAGATGCTGGAGCGCCGGATCGACAAAGGATGCGACGCAATCGGCGATTCGCGCAGCGAATTCCGCGACATCGTAATTCGAAGCGACCTCCGACTGGAGAATTGCGAACTCATCTCCGCCGAGTCGTGCGAGCGTATCGGCTTCGCGAATGACCTGGGCGAGCCGGCCGCCGACGGACTTGAGGAAGCGATCGCCGATGGAATGGCCATGGACGTCGTTGACGGACTTGAATCCGTCCAGGTCGATCAGGTGCAACGCGAATACCTTGTCGCCGCGCCGCGCGCGCGCGATAGCCGCTCGCAATTTTTCGGACAGCAGCGTGCGGTTCGGCAACGACGTCAGGGGATCGTGATGGGCGAGATAGCGCAGGTGTTCTTCCGTGCGCTTGTGCGCCGTGATGTCGAGGGAACTGGTCAGGACGCCGGACACTGCGCCCGCGTGATCGCGCAGCGGCGTCTTGGTGGTGAGGAAACTGCGGCGGCGCCCGGCGGCGCTCACGAGATCTTCCTCGAACGCGGGCAACGCCTTGCCGGTGGTGAACACGAGCTGGTCGAGCGCGCGATTGCGGTCGGCATTGGTCGGACCGGTGAGTTCGGCGAGGGGTTTGCCGACGACGGCGGCGGGGTCGACGCCAAAGAAATCTGTCTCGAATTCGTTGACGAACAAGGTCCGGCCTTCGCGATCGACCGCGTTGATGAGGACCGGAAGCGTGTCGATGACCTGCGCGAGGCGCTCGATCGAGTCCCGGATGGCGCGTTCGCGCGAACGTTCGCTGTTGGCGAGCTCTTCGGCCAGCGTTTCGGCGCGCTCGGCGAGCAGTTTCTGATGGCGGCGCAGCGCGAGAAGATTGCGCGTGCGGGTCACGAATTCATGGTGATCGACCGGCGAATTGAGAAAGTCGGTCGCGCCGGCCTCGAGCGCGCGAAGGCGATAGCTGCGCTCCTCGTAGACCGTGATCACCACGACGGGAATGTCGGCGGCGCCGGGTATCGCGCGCAAGGCGCCAACGAAATCCGCGCCGTCCATTTCCGGCATCTTGTAATCGGTGATCACGAGATCGGCCTGGTTCTGCTGCAGCCAGGCGAGCGCATCGCGCGGCGCGCCGAACGCCCGGACCTCGATGTCTGCGGCGATGGAGGCGGCGAGTTTGGAAAATATATTCCGGTTCGTCACCCTGTCGTCGACGATAGCAACCAGCGCCATAAGCAAAATTCTCTGGACAGGCCCTGCATGGTTTGCCGGCCTTCGCGCCGAAACGTTGCACGAATATCCTTAATCAATTGCTGCGGGCGCGATGGAAAATCTCGTATTGCCCCACGGTTTCAGTAGGATAGGGTTCGACCCCGAATGGAGCCGCCGATGAATCCCGCCGACCTTTCCGCCTGCGACATGATTGAAGCCTTCCGCCGGCGGACGCTGTCGCCCGTCGAGGCGCTCGAGGCGACATTGTCGCGGGTCGAGGCGATGGAGCCTGCGATCATGGCGTTGTGGGCCGAGGATTTCGACGGCGCCCGCGCGACGGCGCGCGCGTCCGAAGCCCGGTGGCTGAAGGGCGAGCCGCTCGGTCCGATCGACGGCGTACCCGTCACCATCAAGGAGAATATTGCGTCGAAGGGCTGCGCGATGCCGCTCGGGACCGCAGCAATCGATCTCGTTCCCTCCGAGACGGACGCGCCGCCGACCGCGCGGATCAGGGAATCGGGCGGCGCGATCTTCGCACGCACGACCATGCCCGACTATGGAATGCTGTCCTCGTCCAAATCGAGCTTCCACAAGCTGACGCGCAATCCCTGGGACCGCAGCAAGACGCCCGGCGGCTCCTCGAGCGGGGCCGGCGCGGCGGCGGCGGCCGGCTACGGGCCGCTGCATATCGGCACCGACATCGGCGGCTCCGTGCGGCTGCCTGCGGGCTGGTGCGGCATATTCACGCTCAAGCCGAGTCTCGGCCGCATCCCGATCGACCCGCCGTTTCAGGGGCGCGTCGCCGGCCCGATGACCCGTACGGTCGCCGACGCGGCCCTCTTCATGCGCGTCTTGTCGCGGCCCGATGCGCGCGACCACATGAATCTGCCGCCGGCCGACATCGACTGGGGCGCGCTCGACCGGGACCTGAAGGGGTTGCGCGTCGGCCTGCATCTCGACGCGGGGGCCGGTCTTGCGGCGCTGCCCGAGGTTCGCGCCGCCGTCGAAGCCGCGGCGCGGGCGTTCGAGCAAGCCGGTTGCATCGTCGAGCCGTTGAAACCCTTCCTGACGCGCGAAATGCTCGACGGGCAGGATCGATTCTGGCGCGCACGCGCCTTTGCCGACGTCGGTTCGCTGCCGGAGGCGAAAAAGGCGAAAATCCTGCCGTTCATCCGCGCCTGGGCGGAATCGGCGACGCGGTTCTCCGGGCAGGACATCTATTCCGGATTTGCCGAATCGATGGCGCTGCGCAAGGCGACCGAGCAGGCCACGCGCCGGTTCGACTACGTGTTGTCGCCGACCGCCCCGATCCCGGCCTTTCCCGCCGAGCTGCCGAGCCCGACCAACGATCCGGAACGGCCGTTCGAACACATCGCCTTCACGTTGCCCTACAACATGTCGGAGCAGCCGGCCTCATCGGTCAATTGCGGCTACACCGCCGACGGCCTGCCGATCGGGTTGCAGATCGCCGGCCGCAGGTTCGACGATCTGGGCGTGCTGCAGATGTCGCGCGCCTGGGAGAAGATGAGGCCGAAACAGCGCGCCTGGCCGACGGCGGATTGAAATTCCGGCGGTCGACCTTCCGAGGAAAAGCCATTGCGCCCGGAAGCTCGTCGGGCGAAAATGTCCGACATTATGCCGCCGGCGCGGCCCGGCTTCCCGATATCGATAATCGACCGCGAGGAAAGGACCCGAGGACATGAACCACATGATCACCAACGCGCCGGCGAGTTCGGCCTATGGGCTCGACCCGAGCGATCCGCTCAACGACCTGCGCATGTCCGAAAAGGCGAAGCCGCTGTTCGACCACGTCAAGAAATTCCTGAAAGAGACGGTCGCGCCGATGCAGGTCGAGTTCGAGCGGCTCGGGGAAGGCAAGAAGGACGCCTGGCAGTTCGCGCCCGGCCAGCTCGAAGTCCTGCAGAAGGCCAAGGACAAGGCGAAAGCGGAAGGCTTGTGGAACTTCTTTCTGCCGGATGCGGAAACCGGCGAAGGCCTCTCCAATCTCGACTACGCCTACATCGCAGCGGAACTCGGCAAATTTCCGCTCGGGTCGGAATCGATGAACTGCTCGGCGCCGGACACCGGCAATATGGAGGTGCTCGAGCGCGTAGGCACCAAAGAGCAAAAGGAGAAATGGCTGAAGCCGCTGCTGAACGGCGAAATCCGCTCGGCCTATGTGATGACGGAGCCGAACGTCGCCTCGTCCGACGCCAAGAACGTTTCGACCAGCGCGCGGCTCGATGGAGACGAATGGGTCATCAACGGTGAGAAATACTACATTTCCGGCCTCGGCGATCCCCGCTGCAAGATCATGATCGTGATGGTGAAGACCAATCCCGACGCGCCGGCCTCCAAGCAGCAGTCGCAGATTCTGGTGCCCGTCGGCACGCCCGGCGTCGAGGTGATCGGGCCGATGCACGTGTTCGGCCACGACCATGCGCCGCGCGGCCACATGCACATGCGCTTCAACAACGTGCGCGTGCCGAAGGAGAACATTCTGCTCGGCGAAGGCCGCGGCTTCGAGATTTCGCAGCTGCGCCTCGGCCCCGGCCGCATCCATCATTGCATGCGCACGATCGGCAAGGCGGAGAAGGCGCTCGACCTGATGGTGGAGCGCGGTCTTTCGCGCGA
>JAGWTW010000149.1 GCA_028868735.1 Hyphomicrobiales bacterium
ACGAAATCGGCTGCTTCTTCGATCGCAACCCCGATGGTTCGCTGCACGGCAAGGCGTTCGCAGGCCAGACTTTCGACCGTACCGTGCACAAGGGCGATCTCACGGGCATCGAGATCATCAACCGCCTGATGGAGCAGGTATGGGCGCGGCCCGCGATCCGCAGGCTCGAGGAGTTTCGCGCGCTTGCGCTCGTTCCGGACAAGCGCGGCGAACGCATCGCGGGGGCGCTGCTTTTGGACGTGCGCACCGGAAAGTTCGTTCTCGTGCGCGCGAAATGCGTGCTGCTGGCGACGGGCGGCGGCCCGACCATGTACAAATATCACACGCCTTCGGGCGACAAGAGCATGGATGGGCTCGCCATGGCGCTGCGCGCCGGCCTGTCGCTGCGCGACATGGAAATGGTGCAGTTTCATCCGACCGGCGTGCTCGCGGGGCCCGGCACCCGCATGACCGGCACGATCATCGAGGAAGGATTGCGCGGCGCAGGCGGCTTTCTGCTCAACGGCGCCGGCGAACGCTTCATGTTCGATTACCACGAGCGCGGCGAACGGGCGACGCGCGACCTCGTTTCGCAATCCATGTTCCGGGAGATGCAGAAGGGCAATGTCACGCCCAACGGCGGCATCCATATTTCGATGGGTCATCTGGGACCCGACAAGGTGCGCAGGCAGTTCAAGGGCATGGTGGAGCGTTGCGCCGATTGCGGATTCGATCTCGCCGGCGGCCTGGTCGAAGTGGTGCCGACCGCGCATTATCTCATGGGGGGCGTTGTGTGCGGCGTCGATACGTCGACACGATTTCCCGGCCTCTACGTCGCGGGCGAAGATGCGGGCGGCGTGCACGGCGCGAACCGTCTCGGCGGCAACGGCGTCGCGAATTCCACCGTGTTCGGCGGCATTGCCGGCGAGTCCATGGCGCGCGCGCTTACGCGGGATGTGACGTATGCGGAGCCGGATATCGACCTCGTCGCGCGCGAAATCGATCGCGCCGAGAAACCCTTCAGATCGCCGGCGGGCAATATCAACGTCATTCGCGACGCGTTGCTCGACGGCAATTGGGACAATGCCGGAATTATCCGAACCCGCGAAAAACTGCTGAAAGCGCGCAGCGATCTCGCCGCGCTCTCCCAGCAATTGCAGAAGACCGGCGCGCCCGACGGCGACCGCGCCTTCAACCTGACATGGTCGGACTGGCTCAATCTCGAAAACCAGATCCTCGTGTCGCGGGCGATCGTGGAGGCCGCGCTTCGGCGCGAGAATTCGCGCGGCGCGCATTTCCGCGACGATCATCCCGAGCCCGGCGATCTGCCGACCTCGCGCTATACGCTGGTCGCCTTGAAGGACGATGAAATGGTCGTCGGCGACGCGCCGGTCGCCTTCACCATCGTGCGTCCCGGCGAGACGCTTTTGAAGGACGCTGCGGAGTGACGTCATGATCAGCGCGGCGACGATCGAGCGGACGGCGGAAGCATTGATGGCGAAGGCCGCCATCGAGATTCCGGAAGACTACCTCACCGGCCTTCGCGCCTGCGCGGAGACCGAAAAGGGAGAATTGTCCGCCTTCGTGATTCAGGCGATGCTCGAGAATTATGACGCGGCGAAGGAGGACCGCCGCGCGATGTGCGGCGATACCGGCGTCCCGCGCTGGTACGTGAAATACGGCAACGAGGCGCGCGTCGAGGGCGGCCCGGTCGCGCTCGAGGCGGCTTTGCGCCGCGCGACGGCGACGGCGACGCACGATGTGCCGTTACGGCCGAACCGCGTCCACCCGCTCTGGCGCACGGACCACGACAACAATGTGGGCATCAACGCGCCGGAGATCGATTACGCCTTTCACCCGGACGGCGAATGGATCGACCTGACGACGGTGCACAAGGGCGGACTGTTCGGTACGGATTACCGGATGCTGTTTCCCGGCGACGGGATCGCCGGGATCAAGCGCTTCTATCTCGATGCGCTCGTCGCCTTCGGCAAGCGCGGGCTCGCCTGCCAGCCGGCCATTGTCGGCGTCGGGCTCGGCGGCTCGAAGGACGCCTGCATGGTTCTCGGCAAGCAGGCCTCGTGTCTGCGAATTGTCGGTTCGCGCAATCCCGATCCGAAAATCGCGGCGCTGGAGCTCGAATTGAAAGCGCTCGGCAATTCCATCGGCATGGGCGCCATGGGGTTCATGGGCTCCTCCATGGTCGTCGATTGCAACATCGAGGTCGGCTATTGCCATACCGGCGGCATGCCGATGAGCGTGCACATGTTCTGTCTGTCGTCGCGCCGCGCGAGCGCGCGCATCCATGCCGACGGACGCGTGGACTATCGCACCGATCCGGAATGGTTCACCTCCTATTCGCGGCGTGCGACGGTCGAATGGGACGGCGCGCCGCGCGCACGGGCGGCGGAATAGCCATGAGCGGTTTGCGCAAGGTCCATCTCTCGCTGCCCGCCTCGACGGAAGATCTCCGCAGGTTGCAACTCGGCGACGTGGTCTATCTCACCGGCCGCGTCTTCACCGCGCGCGAGGGCGTGTACAAGCGGGCGGTGGAGGAGGGCGTTGCGTTGCCGGCGTCGCCAGCGGAGCTCGGCAGCGCGAATTTTCATTGCTCGCCGGCTGCGCGCATCGACGACGACGGAACGAGGACGATCGGCGCGGTCACGGCGACCGCCTCGTTCCGTTTCGCCAAATGGCTCGACGGCTGGTTCGCGCTTTCGAAATGCAACATCATCATCGGCAAGGGCGGCATGACGAGTGCGGATTATCGCAGCATGTTCGTCCCGCACGCGGCGATCTATCTGACCACGGTCGGCTATGGCACGGGCGCATTGCTCGGACGCGGCATCAAGAACGTCGTCGCCGCGCACTGGATCGAGGAGCTCGGCCTCGCGCAGGGCGTGTGGGTGATGGACGTCGAGAATTTCGGTCCGTTTCTCGTCGAGAGCGACCTCGACGGCAATTCCCTGTTCGAGCGCGAGAACGCGAAGATCGAGCCGCGCATCGCCGCGCTTTACGAAGGTACGAAACCTCCGACCTTGCGCAGGTTCGGCGAAACCGACGACCGGTCGGACGAGGTGATCTAGTTTTCAGGTCGCAGCCAGCGTCTCCAGCCGCGGGAGATCGACGATGCGGACGCGGTCGCGCGCGACCTCGAGCACGCCTTCGCGGTCGAGCCGCGTAAACGTGCGGCTCACGGTTTCGATCGTCAGGCCAAGATAGTCGGCTATGTCCTGCCGCGACATCGGCAAGGGTATTGTGGTCAGGACGCCGACCGTGCGCACGAGCCGCGTCCGCAGGCCGAGGATGAAGCAGGCGAGTTTCTCCTCCGCATTCCGGCCGCCGAGAATGGCGATGTGCTCCTGCGCCATCGCGAGGTCGCGGCTGGTCAGATCATAGAGGCGGCGCAGAAGCGTCGGTTCGCGACTCATGAAGCGTTTGAAGTGACCGCGATCGAAATGACAGGCGGTCACGTGCGTGAGCGTATCGGCGCTGTAGGCGTGACGCTCGGGCAAGCCGAGACCGAGAAAGTCGCCGGGCAGGGCGAAACCGAACACCTGCCTGCGTCCGTCCGACAGGAGTTTCGACAATCGCACCACGCCGGCCGTGATGTTGAACACGGAATGCGCGGCCGCGCCCTGCTCGTGCAATGGCGTGCGCGGCGGAAAATTCGTCGGCCGCGCCATCTGTTCGAGTTCGTCGACAGCCTTGCCGCGCAGAACGTTGCACATGGAGAAGTCGCGGATCTCGCATCGCGAACCGTTCATCACGTGGCAGCAGATGTGGCGCGGATCGACCGCATCGAAACGCGGGTCCGGGTTCAGGAGGAAATCGAGCGGCGGCATGGCCTCCTCATTGCCCGGAATGCGGCGATGCAAACTTGATCGAGGACAAAATGAGCCGCGCGCGAGCGCGGAATCGATTAACTTGTGCAATGTTCGGGCCGGCGCCATGCCCGTCGAACAAAGCAAAAAACGCATGAAATGCAGGCGGATCCGCCATGCGACGCGCCCGCTTGACGCGCGATCCGCGCCGGGCCACCGTTTTTTCAAGTCTGTCGTTGCAGGCGCGAAATCGGGGCGACTATGCCGGGGGATATCGTCAGGACGGATGTCGACGGCGGGGTCGGCTGGATCAGGCTGAATCGCCCGGAAGCGATGAACGCGCTTTCGCCCGAGCTGACGGTCGCCGTCGACGACGCGATTTCGCGCCATGAGGCGCGTGAGGACGTGCGCGTCGTCGTCATTACCGGAGAGGGCCGGGCGTTCAGCGCCGGCGGCGACCTCAAGGGCTTCCGGGCGACGGTGGAGGCTGGCGCGCACGACGCCTTCGTCGCCAACCTTCGCCGCTTCATGAGCGTATTCCGGCGCATCGAGACATCGCGGCTGCCGTTCATTGCGGCAGTCAACGGTTTCGCCGTCGCCGGCGGACTCGAACTCGTTCTGTGCTGCGACGTCGTTCTGGCGGCGGCGAGCGCGCAGATCGGCGACGGGCATCTCAAATACGGCGTGACGCCCGGCGGCGGCTCGTCGGCGCGGCTGCCGCGCAAGGTTCCGGAAAACGTCGCGCGTATGCTTCTTCTCACCGGCAAGCTCTATCCCGCCGCGCGCTGGCGCGAATGGGGGCTGGTGGACGAAGTCTATCCCGATGGCGAACTGCTCGCCGAAGCCGACAAGCTTGCGCGCCACATCGCGGCGCTGAGCCCGCTCGCCGTCGCGAGCGTCAAGAAAGTCGCGCACGAAGGCCGCGACAAACCGCTCGAACGCGCGTTGCACGACGAGATCACGGCCATGGGCGAATATATTCGCAGCGAGGACTTTCTCGAAGGACTGACGGCCTTCGCCGAGAAGCGGAAACCGCAGTTCAAGGGCAGATGAAAGGGCGTCCGCAAACGAGGCGCCCGGCGACGAGGAGGAGAGGATGAGCGCAGGACGGCAATCGACCATTCGCGTGGCCACGCACGCCGGTCCCGGCGCGAAGCCGGTCATTCAGAGCGTGCCGTGGCCGAACGTTCCGAAAAAGGCCGCGCTCATCAAGATCGGCGCCTGCGGCGTGTGCGGGACGGATCAGCACATTTTGCGCGGACATTGGCCGAAGCCGCTGCCCTGGCCGTTCACGCTCGGTCACGAACTCGGCGGCGTCATCGTCGAGAAAGGGCCGGAGCTGACGGAAGACTTCATGAACAAGCCGATCGAGGTCGGCTCGAAGATCATGATCCCGCCCTTCATGCCCTGCGGGTCCTGCTACTATTGCCTGCACTATCCCGAGCAGGCGAACAAATGTCTGACGCCGGTCTATTACGGCCGCTATCTCGGCTTCGACAAGCCGCCGCACATGTGGGGCGGATGGGCCGAATACGTCTATGTCGATCTCGACATGCTGCCGGGCACGAAGATCTACAAGCTGCCCGACGACATGGGGTTGCGCCTCGGCTCGCTGTCGGAGCCGCTGACCTCCTGCATCCGCGCCTTCAATCGCGCCGCGAAGGCGGGCGGCTTCAAATGGAACGATACCGTCGTGATCCAGGGCTCGGGGCCGATCGGCATTCTGGCGATCGCCGCCGCGCAGGAAATGGGGGCCGGCCGCGTCATCTGCGTCGGCGCGCCGGAAAATCCACGGCTGGCGCTCGCGCGAAAATTCGGCGCGGAGGCGACGGTCGACATCGAAGTCTACAAGACGCCGAAACAACGCATCGACCGCGTGCGGGAGATCGTCGGCGGGTTCGGCGCGGACCTCGTGATGGATTGTTCGGGCCATCCGACGGCCGGTCCCGAGGGCATCGAGTTTCTGCGCGACGGCGGAACCTACGTCGAGATGGGCCAGTTCACCGACGCCGGCTCGATCGACACGTCCTGGCATCGCATCTGCGTGAAGGACATCACTTTGCTCGGCTCATGGGCGTTCACGGCGAACGATCTGGCGCTCGGCGTCGAAATGCTCTATCGCGCCCGCAACAAATATCCGTGGCTCGAGATGCAGACGATCTATCCTTTTTCGGAAGACGGCGTGACGCGCGCTGTCGCGGATGCGATGGCGATGAAGACGGTCAAATCGACGATCGTGCCTTTCCCGGAACTGGTGGAGGCGTGATCCTCATGTGGAGAGCCGGCGCATGGAATGGGTGAAGGTTCTCCATCTCTTCGGCGTGATCGGCTGGATGGCCGGCGTATTCTACATGCCGCGCCTGCTGGTCAATATCGCGGAAGCGCACCAAGCCGGCGAACCGACCGCGCGCCTGCTGGGAATGGCCAAGAGGCTTTTCAGATTCTGCAGCGGCCTCGCCGTGATCGGCCTCGCCGCCGGGCTCGACATCTGGCTCGGCTACGCCGTCGATGGCGCGTGGCTGCACTGGAAGCTCGTGTTCGTCGTCGCGCTCGTCGTCTATTGGGCGATGACCTACATTTGGCTCGCGCAGATGATGCGGGGCGAATATCGGCATTCCTCGATCTTCTTTCGCGTGTACAACGAATTCTCGCTGCTGACCTTCGTGCCGATCCTGATCTTCGCGGTGACGAAGCTGCCCTGAGCGGAGGCTGCATGGCCTACGAACTCTTCTACTGGCCGCAGATTCCCGGACGCGGCGAATTCGTGCGCCTCGCGCTGGAGGAGGCGGGCGCGGACTATGTCGACGTGTGCCGCGTGAAGGGACGCGGAACCAGGGCGATGATGACGGCGATGTACGGAAAGGACGTCGCCCGGCCGCCGTTCGCCGCGCCCTTTCTGCGCGACGGCGAAGTTGTGATCGGACAGACCGCCAACATCCTGCTCTATCTCGGCGGCCGTCTGAAACTCGCGCCGCGCGACGAGGCGGGAAAGCTCTGGACGCACCAGATCCAGCTCACCATCGCCGATTGCGCCGCCGAGGCGCACGACACGCATCATCCGATCGCCGTCGAGCTCTATTACGAGGACCAGAAACCGGAAGCGAAGCGCCGGGCGAAATCGTTTCGCGAGGAGCGGATACCGAAATTTCTCGACTGGTTCGAAGCGATTCTCGACCGCAATCCGTCCGGCCCCGCGCATCTCGTCGGACGGAAGCTGACCTATGCCGACCTGTCGCTTTATTGTCTTGTCGACGGGCTTTGCTACGCATTTCCGCGGGCTATGGCCGGTCAGCTGCCGAAACGTCCGAAGGTCGCGGCGCTGGCCGAGGCCGTGCGCCGACGCCCGCGCATCGCCGCCTATCTCGGCAGCCCGCGACGGGCGCCGTGGAGCGAGCAGGACCTGTTCCGTCATTATCCCGAGCTGGACGGTCCGCCCCGAGAGGGGCCGGCTTGAATCTTCGCCAAAAGAGCCGTAAACGCTCGCCCGCACCTTGAAGAGTCCTCAATCGGAACGGGTCCATGGCCAAGGAAAAGTTCGAACGCAACAAGCCGCATTGCAACATCGGCACGATTGGTCACGTGGACCATGGCAAGACGTCGCTGACGGCGGCGATCACGAAGGTTCTTGCCGAGACGGGCGGGGCGACGTTCACGGCGTATGACCAGATCGACAAGGCTCCGGAAGAGAAGGCGCGCGGGATCACGATCTCGACGGCGCATGTGGAGTACGAGACGAAGAACCGTCATTACGCGCACGTCGACTGCCCCGGGCACGCGGACTATGTGAAGAACATGATCACGGGCGCGGCGCAGATGGACGGGGCGATCCTGGTTGTGTCTGCCGCCGACGGCCCGATGCCGCAGACGCGCGAGCACATTCTTCTGGCCCGCCAGGTCGGCGTTCCGGCGCTCGTGGTGTTCATGAACAAGGTGGACATGGTCGACGATCCGGAGCTTCTGGAGCTCGTCGAGATGGAAGTGCGCGAGCTTCTTTCGAAGTACGAATTCCCGGGCGACGACATTCCGATCACGAAGGGTTCGGCATTGATGGCGCTCGAGGGCAAGAGCCCCGAGATCGGCCATGACGCGATCCTGAAGCTGATGCAGACGGTCGACGAATACATTCCGCAGCCCGAGCGTCCGATCGACCAGCCGTTCCTGATGCCGGTGGAAGACGTGTTCTCGATTTCCGGCCGCGGCACGGTGGTGACGGGCCGCGTGGAGCGCGGGATCATCAAGGTTGGCGAGGAAGTGGAGATCGTCGGCCTGAAGGAGACGCAGAAGTCGACGGTGACGGGCGTTGAGATGTTCCGCAAGCTGCTGGATCAGGGCCAGGCGGGCGACAACGTGGGCTGCCTTTTGCGCGGCACGAAGCGCGAGGACGTGGAGCGCGGCCAGGTGCTGTGCAAGCCGGGTTCGGTTAAGCCGCACACGAAGTTCAAGGCGGAGGCCTACATCCTGACGAAGGACGAGGGCGGTCGCCACACGCCGTTCTTCACGAACTATCGTCCGCAGTTCTACTTCCGCACGACGGACGTGACGGGCATCGTGACGCTGCCCGAGGGCGTTGAGATGGTGATGCCGGGCGACAACGTGTCGATCGACGTGACGCTCATTGTGCCGATCGCGATGGAAGAGAAGCTTCGCTTCGCGATCCGCGAAGGCGGCCGCACGGTTGGTTCGGGCGTCGTCGCCTCGATCGTCGAGTAAAGGGACCGCGAGCCCGACGGGCTCGCTCGTC
>JAGWTW010000150.1 GCA_028868735.1 Hyphomicrobiales bacterium
CGAGCAGGCCGCGTAATAACCGAGCCCGAACGGCGGCGCGAACAGGCCGATGCCCATAGCGAGGATGACCACCATCGCATAATGGACTTCGTGCACGCCGAGTTGCTTGGCGACCGGAAACAGGAGGGGCCCGAACAAGACCATGGCCGGAATGCCCTCGAGCACGCTGCCGAGAACGACGAAGAGCAGGATCGAACCGATCAGGAACCCGTATTTGCCGCCGGGGGCATGCGAGAGCGCCGCCGCCAGCGCGTGCGAGAAGTTGGATTGCGTGAGCGCCCAGGACATGCAGGTCGCCGCGCCGATGATGAACAGGATCGTTCCCGACAGCGAAGCCGTGCCGATGAGCGACGTGTAGAATTCTTTCCAGTTGAAGGCGCGATAGACCAGCACGCCGACGAGCAGCGCATAAGCGATGCCGATGGTCGCGACTTCCGTCGCCGTCGCGACGCCTTCCAGAACGGCCGTGCGGATGATGATCGGCAGAATCAGCGCAGGCAGCGCGACCATGAAGGTCCGACGGATTTCCGCGCCCGAAGCCCGTTTCCGCGCGACGTCGGCGCCCTCGGCCATCCGGCGCCGGGCGATGACAGCGAGCGCCAGCGCCAGAACGACGCCCGGCAGGATCCCGCCGGTGAAGAGCGCCGCGATCGAAACGCCCGTCACCGAGCCGATGATGATCAGAACGATCGAAGGCGGGATCGTTTCGGCCATGGCGCCGGACGCGGCGAGCAACGAGACGAGTTCGCCTTCGTGGATGCCACGCTTCTTCATGTCGGGAAAAAGCACGGGCGCCACCGCCGCCATATCGGCGGTCTTCGCGCCGGAAATGCCCGACACCAGCAGCATCGCGCCGAGAAGCACGTAGGCGAGCCCGCCCTCGACGTGGCCGACCAGCGCTGCGAGGAAATTCACCATCGCTGTCGCCATGCGCGTCATCACGATGAGATAGCCGAGCAGAACGAACAGCGGGACCGCGAGCAGGATCAGCGAGCTCACGCCTTCATCGATGCGGCCGGGAATGACTTCGAGCGGCGTGGTCGTCGTCGTGAGAAGGTAGGCGACCGTGCTGAGACCGAAGCAGAAAGCGATCGGCACACCGGACAGCACGCCGACGCCGAGCAGCAGCGCGAAGAAGACGACGAGATTCCAGTTGCCCATCGCCGTCAGCGCGGGCGCCAGCAGATAAAAACCGCCGACGAGACCTGCCAGGATCAGACAGGCCGCGAACAAATCCCGCCAGCCCATGGCGAGGCATCGCACGAGGCTCGCCGCCAGCATCAGCGCGACGCCGGTCGGCAGCGCCGCGGCGCGAAACGCGTCATTGAGACCGAGCGCTGGCGTCTGCACGAAGGTCTGGTCCTCCGTGAAATTGATCGCGGGCTGCAGAACGAGCGCGAGAAACAGGACGGGCGCGGCGACGCCGATCGCTTCGAGCAGCGCGCGAACGCGGCCGGAGGTCATTTCGACGATCGCCGTCATGCGCATATGCTGACCGCGCCGGAGCGCGATCGCCGAGCCCAGCATCGCCAGCCAGAGGAAAGTGATCGAGGCGAGTTCGTCGGACCAGGTAAGCGGATGATTGAAAGCGAAGCGCGCCGTCACGCCGGTCAGCAGGATGACGATTTCCGCGAGAACCGCGAAAGCCGCCAAGGGCTCGATGACGAAGGCGAGCGCGCGATCGAGGCGGCCGGCCAGCCCGGCCGCCTCGATCTCCGGCGCGCCAGCGACGGCGGCCGCGCTCATCCGAGTTTGCCTACGGATTGCTCGAGCAACGACCACGCCTTGTCGCCGAATTTCTCATGCCAGTCCTTGTAGAAGCTGGTCTTGCCGAGCGCTGTGCGGAAAGCCGCCTTGTCGGCGTCGACGAATTTCAGGCCCTTGGCAGTCAAATCTTCCTGGAGCGATTTGGACAAGGCCGCAATGTCCGCGCGCTCGTCATCGGCGGCCTTGTTCAACTCCTGCGTGACGATCGCCTGAACGTCCGACGGCAGGCGCTGGAACGAACGCCGGTTGCCGAGAATGATGTAGGCGTCCCACACGTGGCTCGTGAGGCTGCAATATTTCTGCACCTCGTAGAGTTTCGCGGTCGCGATGATCGGCAGCGGGTTTTCCTGGCCTTCGACGACCTTGGTCTGCAATGAGGAATAGACTTCGTTGAAATTGATCGGCGTCGGCCCGGCGCCGAGCGCCTGAAACAGACCGGTCAGGATCGGCGCGGGCGGGACGCGGATCTTGAAGCCCTTGAGATCGTCCGGCGTCTTGATCTCGCGGGTCGAGGACGTGATCTGACGGAAACCGTTGTCCCAGGCCTTGCACACCTGGAGCAGGCCGACGGATTCGATCTCGCTTTTCACGAAAGCCCCGAGATCGCCGTCGACGGCCTTCCACACATCCGCATATGTCGGGAAGGCGAATCCGGTGTTGAAGACGCCGGCGCGCGGCACGAGCGTGGCGAGAATCGAGGAGCCGATATTGAGATAGTCGATGGCGCCGTTGCGGATCTGGCCGAGCAGATCGGTGTCGGCGCCGAGCTGGTTGGCGGGAAACAGATTCATTTCCACGCGGCCGCCGGTCTTTTCCTTGATGCGGTCGATGGCTTCTTTCGCCCGCTTGTTGACGGGATGGGAAGGATCCTGGCCAGTCGCGAACTTCAGGGTGAACTCCGCCGCGTCGCCACGGCGCGACAGGATCGATACGAGGGGTATGGATGCGCCGGCCGCGAGCACGGCGCGGCGCGAAGGAACGAGGACATGTCCAGACATTATGTTCTCCCTTTGAAGTTTGATTTTTTGCTTTTCTTCAGCGCCAGCTTTTGACGGCGGCGCAGATTGCTTCGGTCGAAAGGCCGTAGCGGTCGTGCAGCGTCGGCAGCGCGCCGGCGTCGAGGAATTCGTCGGGCAGCGCGATCTGACGGAACGATGGATGGACGCCGGCGCGCATCAATGCGCCCGCGATCGCCTCCCCGAGGCCGCCGTTGGTCGTATGATTTTCGGCGACGCAGACCACGCGCCCGGGCTTCGAGCAGGCCTTGACGATCGTCGCTACGTCGAGCGGCTTGATCGTCGGGCAATGCAGCACCGCCGCGTCGATCCGGTCGGCTTCGATCTTCTTCGCCGCCTCCAGCGCGCGCATGGTCATCAAGCCGGAGGAAATGAAGAGGACGTCGCTTCCCTCGCGAAGCATCTTCGCCTTGCCGAGCTCGAATTTATAATCGTATTCGTCGAGCACCAGCGGCACGTTTCCGCGCAGGAGACGCATGTAGACGGGCCCCTCGTGCGCGACGATGGCGGGCGTCGCTTGCTCGATATCGAGCGCGTCGCAGGGGTCGACGATCGTCATGTTCGGCAAACCGCGGAAGATCGCAAGATCTTCGGTCGCCTGATGGCTCGGGCCATAGCCTGTCGTCAGGCCTGGCAACGCGCACACGATCTTGACGGGCAGGCTCTCCTCCGCGATCGCCATGCAGATGAAATCGTAGGCGCGCCGCGAGGCGAAGACGGCGTAGGTCGTCGCGAAGGGGACGAATCCTTCCCGCGCGAAACCCGCCGCGGCGCCCATGAGCAATTGTTCGGCCATGCCCATCTGGTAGAAGCGGTCCGGATAGGCCTGCGCGAAAATGTGCAGGTCCGTGTATTTCGCGAGATCGGCCGTAAGGCCGACGATGTCGGGGCGCGACTTTGCGAGCTCCACGAGCGCATGGCCGAACGGCGCGGCCTTCGTGCGCTGGTCGGCGCCCGCGATCGAAGCGATCATCGCCGAGGTCTTCAGCTTCGGTTGGGTCGGATCGGCCTTTGCGAAGATTTTCTTGTGCAGGCTCATTTGCCGAACTCCGCATCGAGCATTGCGATGGCCTTGTCCCATTCGTCGGTTTCGACGCGAATGAAATGATTTTTCTCGCGCGCTTCGAGGAAGGGCACGCCCTTGCCCATCAAGGTGTCGCAGACGAGCACGCGCGGGGCGGCGCCGTCGTAGTTTCTGGCGGCGTCGAAGGCCGCGACCAGTGCGTCCATGTCGTTGCCGTTGACGCGCTGCGTGTGCCAGCCGAAGGCGCGGAATTTGGCGTCGACCGGCTCGCTCGACAGCACGTTCGACGAGGGACCGTCGGCCTGCTGGTTGTTGATGTCGACGATGGCGATGAGATTGTCGAGCTTCCAATGGGCTGCCGACATGGCGGCCTCCCAGGTCGAGCCCTCGCCGAGTTCGCCATCGGACAGTAAATTGTAGATGAAGCTCTTCGATTTCTTGCGCTTCAGCGCGAGACACGCGCCGACTGCGACGGTCAGCCCCTGTCCGAGCGACCCGCCGGTGATTTCCATGCCCGGCGTGTAATGCGCCATGCCGGACATCGGCAGCATCGAATCGTCGCCGCCGTAATTCTCTATTTCCTCGCGCGCGATCACGCCGGCTTCAATCAGCGCCGCATAGAGCGCGATCGCATAATGGCCAATCGAGAGATAGAAGCGGTCGCGCCCTTCCCAGGCCGGATCGTCCGGCTTGTGATTCATCGCGTGAAAATAAGCGACGGCGAGTATGTCGGCGACGTCGAGCGCCTGGGCGATATAGCCCTGTCCCTGCACCTTGCCCATCTGCAGCGCCGTGCGGCGGATACGATAGGCTTTCTCGAGGAGCGGCTTGTTGTGTCCGATCAACGGCGCGTTCATGGCGTTTCTCTCTGCGACGTTCCTGCGCGTCAATGAATGAGCATGCCGCCATTCACGTCGATCACGGCGCCGGTCGTGTAGGCGGAGAGATCGGAGGCGAGGAACAGGAAAATGTTGGCGACGTCCTGCGGCACGCCGAGGCGGCCGAGCGGAATGCCTTCGAGAATCTCCTTGCGTTTCTCGTCGGAAATCTTGCCGGCGTTGATGTCGGTCTGAATGAGTCCGGGCGTCACGCAATTGACGCGGATGCCGTCGGGCCCGAGTTCACGCGCCATCGCCTTGGCGAGGCCGAGCACGCCGGCCTTGGCCGCCGAATAATGCGCGCCGCCGAGAATTCCGCCGCCGCGCTGGGCCGAGACCGAGGACATGCAGGCGACGGCGCCGGATTTTGCTGCGCGCATGTGCGGCATGACGGCCTGCGACATGAACAGGACGCCCTTCAGGTTCACATCCTGAATGCGGTCCCACGAGGCTTCGTCGATGTCCCAGACCTTGATCGCCTGCGTGACGCCGGCGTTGTTTATGAGGATGTCGATCTTGCCGAAAGCCTTGGCGATCTCCTCGACCGCGCGTGCGCAATCGGCGCGGTTCGTCACGTCGCCGGCGACGCCGATATGGTCCTTTCCGAGGCTTGCGGCCGCCTCGACGGCCGCCTTGCCGTCGATGTCGACGATGGCGACGCGCGCGCCCTGCGCGGCGAACGTCCTGGCCGTGGCGAACCCGATGCCGCGCAGGCCGGCTGCGCCCGTGATGATCGCCGTCTTGCCAGCGAGAAGCATGTTTCCTCCGCAAAATGCGCCTGAATTGGGCGCGGACTATGCTCGCCGGGACGGGGGCGCCAAAACGAGAAATTTGCACCTATTGGTGAATTGTGCTCACCTGTTGCGATGACCTCTCTGCCGCTCAACGCCCTGCGCGCCTTCGAGGCGGCGGCCCGCACGGGTTCGTTTCGCGCGGCGGCGACCGAACTCGGGCTGACGCCGAGCGCGGTCAGCCATTCGATCCGCGGGTTCGAGGAACAGATCGGCACGACCCTGTTCGAGCGGGACGGACGCAACGTGCGGCTCAACCAGGCCGGCGACGAATTGTTGCGACGCGTCGCGCGCGGATTCGACGAATTGCGGAACGGGCTGGAGGTCGCCGGCGCGAGGTCCTCCAACCTGCTGCGCATCCATTGTGCGCCGAGCATGGCGGCGCAATGGCTGATGCCGCGGTTGCGCGGGCTGCTGGAACGACATCCGGAACTCGAAGTCCGGCTCGCCGCCGGCACCGACTACCCGCGCTTTCGCAGCGACGAGTTCGACGTGGACATCTGCTACGGGCCGCCGCGACAGGAAGGCATGATCGTCCTGCCGCTGGGCGAGGAGACCGTGCGCCCGCTCTGCGCGCCGGCGCTCGCCGGCGTCATTCGCGAGCCCGCCGATCTTCTGAAACTGCCGCTGATCGAAAGCGAACAGAAACGCGTGCGCTGGAACGCCTGGTTCGGCGCCAACGGCCTCAATGCGCCGAGCCCCGGCGGCTATCGATTCGACCGCTCCTTCATGGCGATCGCCGCCGCGGTCGACGGGCTCGGCGTAACGCTGGAATCAACGCGCCTCGCCGAACGCGAGATCGTCAGCGGCCAGCTCGTCGCGCCGCTCGGCGGGCGCGCGCAGGATGTCGCCTATGTCGGCCATTATCTCGTCTATCCGCCGCAAGCCCGGCATCGGCGATCCGTGCGCACCTTCGCCGCCTGGATCGCGCGCGAATTGTCGCTCGACGCGCACGGCGCCGCAGGATCTGCGAACAAGACCTGACCATCGGCAAGCCCGCGCGAAACCGGTCGAAGCGCGGCAATCGGCCGATCATTCGAATGCTGTAGAAGCAAGCCGGATCGGCGCGCGCGCCTTTCGGATGCGCGCGAAGATCTGCGCGCCGATGAGGAGGCAGCAGACGCCGAGAAAGAATGCGCTGATGGGGTGCTCGACGAATACGGCGAGATCGCCGTGCGCGATATCGAGCGCACGGCGGAAATTATCTTCAAATCGTGGCCCCAGCACGAAGCCGAGCAGCATGGGCGCGGGCTCGAACCGCAGCAGAAGCAGCAGGTAGCCGAAAATTCCGAGCGCCAGCGTTATGCCGACATCGAACAGCGAATTTCGGGTTGCGAACACGCCGATGCAGATGAAAAACAACGCGGATGGGTAGAGCAGCCGATAAGGCACCGTGAGGAGACGCACCCACATGCCGATCAGCGGCAGATTGAGAAAGACGAGGATTATATTGCCGATCCAGAAGCTCGCGATCAGGCCCCAGAAAACGTCGGGATGTTCGACGATGAGGCGCGGTCCCGGCGTGACGTTGTGAATGACGAGCGCGCCGAGCAGCAGCGCCATGGCCGCGTCGCCGGGGATGCCGAGCGACATGGTCGGGATGAAATCGCCCTGGATCGAGGAATGGGTCGAAGCTTCGGGCGCGGCGACGCCGGCGAGCGCGCCATGCCCGAATTTCTCCGGCGTCCTGGATATCTTTTTTTCGGTCGCGTAAGCGATGAAGGAAGCGATCACCGGACCGGTGCCGGGAATGAGCGAGCACAGCGAACCGACGATCGTACCGCGCAGCACAGGCATCGCGGCCTCGCGAACCTCGGCTTTCGTCGGACGCATGTCGCGCAGCCGCAACTTCGCATAGGTCGTATCGACGGGCGCGACGTTATTCACGCTGCGCAGGAATTCAGCGATGCCGAACAGGCCGAGCGCCAGCGCAACGAGCTCGACGCCATCGGCGAGTTCGTAACGCCCGAACGTGTAGCGCTCCACGCTCGTCGCCGTGTCCGTGCCGACCAGGCCGAGCAGCATGCCGAGCGCGGTCATTGCGACGCCCTTGATGGGCGACCCCTTCGACAATGTGGATCCGGCGAGCAGGCCGAGCAGCATCAGCGCGCAGATTTCGGCGGCCCCGAACGAAAAGGCGATCTTTGCGATATAGGGCGCAAGAAACATCATCTGGATGATGCCGAACGCCGCCCCGAACACGGCGCCCATCATCGTGATGCCGAGCGCTACGCCGCCGCGGCCCTGCCGCGTCAACGGATAACCATCAAGACAGGTGACCGCGTGCGGCGGATGCGAAGGCAGGTTGAGGAGGATCGAGCAGATGGCGCCGCCGTATTGCGCGCCATAGAAAATGCCGGAAATCATGAGAATTGCCGCGACCGGCTGCATGCCGAACGTCAGCGGCAACAGAATCGACACCGCCGACAGGACGCCCATGCCGGGCAATACGCCGACGAGATTGCCGATGAGCACGCCGATAAAGCAATAGAGCAGATTGTGCGGCTGCAGCGCGATTTCGAAGCCGTGGGCGAGATCGACGAAACTCGTCCAGACCATTGCTCAAATTCCCCTGAACACGGGCATCTGCACACGCAGACCCCACGCAAGCGCGACAACGGCGAAGATCGTAAGCCCGAACGCAAGAACGGCGGCGCTCTTCCATGTGTTCTGACGGTCGCCGAGCGCGGCGATGAAGACACAGGCGAACGTCGCCGGCGCCATGCCGGCGAACGCCCCGAGCCCGATGAACGCGACAACGCCCGCGATGATGGCCGTCCACCCGCGCAGATCGGCGCCCGTGCGATGGGCGTGCGCCATCGGCCCGTAGGCGTCCTGCGGCTGCGCGCGGCCAGCCCCTGCGACGATCGCTACGCCGAGACCGGCGATCAGGATGCTGAGCGCCAGCGGAAAGAAGCCCGGGCCCATCTCGCGCAACGTGCCTATGTCGTAAGTCGTCGC
>JAGWTW010000030.1 GCA_028868735.1 Hyphomicrobiales bacterium
GGCGACGATTTTCCGATCGTCCACGCAGATCTCTATCGCATCGCCGGCCCGCAGGAGCTCGCCGATCTCGGTTGGGATGAAGCGACCGACAGCGCGCTGGTGCTCGTCGAATGGGCCGAGCGCGCCGGCGGCGCATTGCCGGCCGACCGGCTCGACGTGCGGCTGACGATTGCCGCCGGCGCAGACGAATCCCGCATGATCGACATCACCGGCGCCGGAACCTTCGTCGCGCGTCTCGCGCGCGCCAAGGGCGCGAGCGAAGTTCTGCGGCGGTCCGGCTGGCTCGAAGCCGAACGCACGTTCATGCTGGGCGACGCTTCGACGCGCGCCTACGAACGGCTGACGAAGCCGGACGGCGCGCGCGCGATTCTCATGATCTCGCCGCCACGGCCCGACGGACCGCCTGTTCGCTACGGCAAGCCCTACAGCGCGATCGCGCACCTTGCCGAGAACATCCGGCCGTTCGTCGCCATGGACCACGCGCTGCGCGCCAAGAGCCTGTCGGCGCCGGAAATCTACGCGGCCGATCTCGACGGCGGGTTCGCGGTTCTCGAAGACCTCGGCGCCGAGGGCGTCGTCGACGAACAAGGCCCGATCCGCGATCGGTACGCGGCCGCGCTCGATGTGCTGGCGCATCTGCACGGCATGACGCTGCCAGACAGCGTGCCGCTCTCGGAAACGCGCGCCTATCGCATTCCGCCCTACGATCTCGATGCGCTTCTGATCGAGGTCGAACTTCTGACCGAATGGTACGCCCCGCACATCGCGCGCACGCACCCTTCGTCCGGCGCGCGTGCGAGTTTCGTCAATCTCTGGCGTCAGGCGCTCGCCGATATCGTCGCGGCGGCGCCGACATGGACCCTGCGCGACTATCATTCGCCCAATCTCATCTGGCTCGAAGCGCGTGAGGGTCTCGCGCGCGTCGGGATCATCGATTTCCAGGATTGCGTGATGGGCCATCCGGCCTACGACGTCGCCTCGCTTCTGCAGGATGCGCGCGTGACGGTGCCGGACGATCTTGAGATCCGGCTGCTCGGCCATTATGCGCAGGCGCGCCGGGCGGCCTCCGCCGATTTCGACATGGCGGCGTTCGCGCGCGCCTATGCGCTGCTCGGCGCCCAACGCGCGACGAAGATTCTCGGCATATTCGCGCGGCTCGACAAACGCGACGGCAAACCCCAATATCTCGATCATCTGCCGCGCGTGGCGCGATATCTGCGCAAGAATCTCGCACACCCGGCGTTGGCGCCGCTGCGCGATTGGTACGCCGCCAATCTGCCGCGCCTCCTCGAGGGTGACTGATTGCCGGACGGCAGGGTCGGAAAGCTGTCGATGACGATCGATACCGCCATGGTTTTTGCGGCCGGGCTCGGCACGCGCATGCGTCCGGTGACGAATAGCTTGCCGAAGCCGCTCGTGGCGATCGGCGGCCGCGCCATGCTCGATCACATGCTCGACCGGCTTGCGGAAGCCGGCGTCGCGCGCGCCATCGTCAACGTGCACCACCTCGCCGACCAGATCGAGGCGCATCTGAAGGACCGCAAAGTTCCGCGCGTCGTCGTTTCGGACGAACGCGATCGATTGCTCGATCAGGGCGGCGGCATCAAGAAGGTTCTGCCCCTGTTGCAGGGATGCGACTTCTTCATCTGCAATACCGACGCCGTGTGGACGGAGGGACCGCAATCCGCGCTCGCCGCCATGCAGGACGCCTGGGACCCGGCGAAGATGGACGTGTTGCTGCTGGTCGCCTCGACAGCCGCCAGCATCGGCGTCGACTGGCCCGGCGATTTCCACATGGACGCCGACGGCCGTCTCACCAAGCGCGGCGAGCAGGAGGTCGCCGCTTTCGTCTACGCGGGAGTCGGAATCATCAAATCCTCGCTGTTCGAAAACGTGCGCGAGGATGTCTTTCGTCTGGCGCCCTATTTCTTCGACGCCGCGCGCCAGGGCCGCCTCTTCGGTGTACGGCTCGGCGGAACGTGGCTGCATGTCGGCACGCCGGCTGCGATCGAGGAAGCCGAGCGCGCCTACGCGCGTTCGACAGCATGAGCGCGCCGCGTCCGCGCATCTTTTCCATCCCTGCGGGCGCGCGGTTCCTGTCGAGTTTCGTCGATGCGCTCGACGCCGGAGAGATCGTGCCGGGCCTGTCGTCGCGCGCCGGTCCGCTCGCCTATGCCGATACGACAATCTATGTGCCGACCCGACGCGCCGCTCGCGCGCTGCTCTCGGAATTTTCGGCGCGCGCCGGCAAAGGCGCGGTGGTCCTGCCAAAAATCAGGCCGCTCGGCGCCGTCGACGAGGACGCCGACATTTTCGCCGCGCCCGCGGACGATTCGTTCGGGCTCGATCCCGATGTTCCCGAAGCCATCGGCGATCTGCGGCGCAGGTTCATTCTCGCCGAACTCGTGCTCGGCTGGGCGCGCGCGCTCGGCGGCGCGATCGTGCGCGTGCGCGCGGACGGAACGCTCGAAACCGACGAGGCCGCGCCCATCGCCGTAGGCGCGACGCCGGCGGACGCCGTCGCGCTCGCCGGTCGCCTCGGCGCGCTGATCGACGAATTCGTGATCGAGGGCAGGGACTGGACGTCCGTCCGCAACCTCGTCGCGGAGGATTACGATCGCTATTGGGGGATAACGACGCAATTCCTGAAGATCGCGATCGAACGCTGGCCCGACATTCTCGCCGATCGCGGTCTCGTCGACGGCGTGACGCGCCGCGCGCGCTTGATCGAGCGCGAGATCGCGCGCGTCGAGGGGCGCAGCGAACCGACGATCGTTCTGGGTTCGACCGGCACCAACGCGGCCACCGCGCGCCTCATGGCTGCGATCGCGCGCGCCGCGCGGGGCGCGGTCGTCCTGCCGGGTCTCGATCAGGATATGCGCGACATCGACTGGAAGATCGTTGCGGGCGCAGACCAGGCGCCGCCGGCCTGGGGTCATCCGCAGGCCGCGCTTGCGCGGCTCTTGCGCGTTCTGGACGCGCCGCGCGAAGACGTCGTCGCGCTCGGCGCGCGCGCGCCTGCGGTCGGGGCGCGCATGCGCTTCATGTCCCATGCGCTCGCGCCGGAGGAATCGACAGCGAACTGGCGGCCCTATCGCGAGGGCCGCGATGCGGAAATCGCCGACGCGCTGGCGCGCGTCGTTTTCGTCGACGCGCCGGACGAGACGAGCGAGGCGCTCGCGATCGCGGTGCGCCTTCGCGAAATTCTCGAGACGCCCGGCGCGACCGCGGCGCTGATCACGCCGGACCGCGCCGTCGCGCGGCGCGTGCAGGCGGAATTGCGGCGCTGGGATATCGAGATCGACGATTCCGGCGGCGAGCCGCTTGCGCAAACGGAGGCCGGCGCATTCGCGCGCGGCGCATTGACGGCCGTTGCGCAGATGACGGACGTCGCGCTCGTCGCGCTGCTCGCGAGGTCTTCGGTTGTCCTCGCCGCCGATCGCGCCCGGACGACGAGGCTGGCGCGTCTCCTGGAAACCGGCGTCCTGCGCGCCTCGCCGCGCGATCCCGACCTTGCCGCGCGCATCCGCTTCGCACGGCGCGCCGCGGAATCGGACCGGCATGCCCATCCCGCCGTGCGCCGCATTCGCCTCGAAGACTGGGACGAACTGGAGGAATTCGCCGCGCGCATCGCGAGCGCGCTGGCGCCCTTGCGCAGCGACGAGCGCGTTCGCGCCGTTTCGGCCTGGGCGCGCGCCCATGAAGAATGTCTGCGCGCGCTCGCCGGCGGCTTCGAGCCCGCGAGCGACGATTTCGCGGCCCTCGCGGTGCTGCTCGGCGATCTCGCGGCGCAAGGCGATGCGGATACGGGCTTTACGCTCTCTCTCGAGGATTACGCCGGCCTGTTCGATCTGCTCGCCGCCGGCGAAGTCGTGCGCGGGCCGCAGCGTTCGCATGCGCGCATCAAGATCCTCGGGCCGCTCGAAGCCCGTCTCATCGACGTCGATGTCGCGATACTCGCGGGCCTCGACGAGACGGTCTGGCCGCCGCAACCGAAATCGGATCCTTTCCTCAACCGGCCGATGCGACAGCAGATCGGCCTGTCGCCGCCGGAACGGCGCATCGGCCAGAGCGCGCATGATTTCTGGATGGGCATGGGCGCGCCGTCCGTCGTGATCACGCGCGCGCGCAAGCGCGGCGGCGCGCCGACGGTCGCCTCGCGATTCCTGCAGCGTATGGCGGCGCTCGCCGGCGACGGATTCGTCGCCGCGCAGGATCGCGGAAAGCATCTGCTCGCGCTCGCCGCCGCCCTCGACGACGCGCCGCCCGCAAAGCCGCTTGCGCGGCCGGCGCCGCGGCCGCCGCTCGACCGCAGGCCGGACTCGCTCAGCGTTACGCGCATCGAGCTGCTGCGCCGCGATCCCTATGCGGTTTACGCCGAGCGCGTCCTCGAGGTGTCGCCGCTGGGGACGCTCGACGGCGTCGCGGACGCAGCCGATCAGGGCGTCGCCCTGCACGCGGCGCTCCGCGAACTTGCGACCCGCTGGCCGACCGGCGAGCTGCCCGCCGACGCGCGCGACATTCTCCTGCGCGCCGCGCGCGAAAATCTCGTGGCCTTCTTCGCCGATCCGACCTGGGCGGCGTTCCGCTGGCCGCGCCTGGTCGAAGGCCTCGACTTCGTTCTTGCCTACGAGCGCCAACGTCGACCGGAACTTGCGCAGGTCTACGGCGAGGTCGCGGGGGTTTGCGTGCTGTCGCTCGCCGACGGCGGCGCCTTCAGGCTCAGCGCCGAAGCCGACCGCATCGAGCGCGGCCACGACGGCCGATTGCGCATCGTCGACTACAAGACGGGCGTGGCGCCGTCCGCGCGGCAGATCAGGGCCGGCTTTGCGTCGCAATTGACGCTGGAAGCCGCTATGGCGGCGCATGGCGCGTTCGGGTCCGTCGGCGCGCACGAAGCGGGTTCCGCGCTCTATCTCAAGCTCGGCGGCAAGAATGGCGGCAAGCGGACCTACGTCGATGATTTGACGGATCGAGTCGCACAACACTGGTCCGAACTCCAGGCGATGCTCGATTACTGGCGCATCGAGAGCCATGGCTACGCCTCGCGCCCCTATGTGCAATTCGCGTCGAGCAGGAGCGATTACGACCATCTCGCGCGCGTGGCCGAATGGTCGGCGTCGGGAGGCGAGGAATGACCCGGCCCATTCCCGCCCGCACGCTCGAGCAGCAGCGGCGCGCATCCGATCCCGCCGCTTCGGCCTGGGTGTCGGCGCACGCAGGCTCCGGCAAGACCCATGTGCTCGCGCAACGCGTCGTGCGGCTGCTGCTCGAAGGCGTCGCGCCGGCGCGCCTCATCTGCCTCACCTTCACGAAGGCGGCGGCGGCCAACATGTCGGAACGCGTCTTTCGCACGCTGGCGAAATGGACGCTCGCCTCAGATGACGATCTGCGGAAGGAGATCGCCGCGACGGGCGCGAAGCCGCCGCCCGACCTCGACATTGCGCGCCGGCTGTTCGCGCTCGCGGTCGAGACGCCGGGCGGCCTCAAGATCCAGACGATTCACGCCTTCTGCGAGCGCCTGCTGCATCTGTTTCCGTTCGAGGCTAACGTTCCCGCCGATTTTCGCGTGGTCGAGGACCTCGAACGTCTCGAATTGCTGCAGGCCGCACGGGACGAAGCCCTGCGTGAGGCGCCGCGTCGCTCCGACCTCGCGGATGCGCTGGCGCGGGTTTCGAGGGAAACCTCGGACGGCGGCTTTCAGAAGGCGCTCGACGGCCTGCTCGACAAGCGCGAAATGCTGGAGGAGCCGGACGTTCGGATCGCGCGGCTCCGTGTCGTGCTCGCATTGGAGGAGAGCGACACGGAAGACGCCATCATCAGCCGCATGATTGAAGGCGGATTTCACTACCGCGAATGGACGGCCCTCGCCGATACGCTGGCGTGCGGCGGCAAAACCGACGTCAAGACGGCAGCGACCTTGCGCAGCGCGGCGCAGGCGGCGCCGGACCCGGCCTGCATCGACGCGTATCTGTCGTTGTTCTTCACACAGAAGGGCGACTTGCGGCAGGCCGTCGCGACCGGCGCCGTGGAGAAGATTGCGCCGGGGCTGCCCGCGCGCCTGAAGGCCGAGGGCGAGCGTCTCGCCGTTCTCGGGGAAAAGCTCGCGTGCGCGCAGACGCTCGCGCGCACGCGCGCGTTGATGCTGCTCGTCGCCGACATTCTCGACCGCTATGCGCGCATCAAGCGCGCGCGGTCGCTGCTCGATTTCGAGGATCTGATCGCGGGCGCGCGCCGCCTGCTCGGCGCGGACGGCGCGCCGACGTGGGTGCACTACAAGCTCGATGGCGGGGTCGACCACATTCTCGTCGACGAAGCGCAGGACACGAGCGAAGCCCAATGGGACATCCTCGGCAAGCTCGCCTCGGAATTTCTCGCCGGCGCCGGCGCCAATCCACGCATGAGAACCTTTTTCGCGGTCGGCGACGAGAAGCAGTCGATCTTTTCCTTTCAGGGCGCGGCGCCGCACGAATTCGACAAGATGCGAAGATTTTTCCAGCAGCGCGCGCGTGCGGCCGGCCAGGAATTCCATCCGGTCGCGCTCGACTATTCCTTTCGCTCGGCCGTCAACGTGCTGGAAGCGGTCGATGCGGTCTTTTCGCACGAGGACAATCGTCGTGGCCTCACCTCGTCGCCGGACGCCGCGCTGCGACACTTCCCGATCAAGTCCGACGTCGCCGGCATGGTCGAGATCTGGCGGCCGATCGTCGCCGGCAAGGCGGAGGAATCCGAGGCCTGGACGCTACCGCTCGATCTGCTGCGCGAGAGCGATCCGCCGGTCGAACTCGCGCGCAGGATCGCGCGCAAGATCAAGTCGTTGGTCGCGCCGGACTCGCGCGAACGCATCGCCGGCGCGGCGCCCGGCGCGCTGCGGCCGATCACGCCGGGCGACGTGATGATCCTCGTGCGCAGGCGCGGCGATTTTTTCGAGGCCATGGTGCGCGCGCTGAAGGAAGAGCGCGTGCCCGTCGCCGGCGCCGACCGGCTCGATGTCGGGCGTCACATCGCAGTCATGGACATGATGGCGGCCGCGCGTACGGCGCTCCTGCCGGATGACGACCTCGCGCTCGCCTGCGTGCTCAAGTCGCCTCTGTGCGGGCTCGACGACGACGACCTGATCGCGATCACCGAAGGCCGCAAGGACAGTCTGTGGCGGGCGCTGGCGCGGTCGGCGGACGCGCGCCATCGCGCCGCCGCAGCGCGCATCGAAGGCTGGCGCGAACATGCGCAGGGCGCGCGTCCCTTCGATTTCTTCACGCGTCTGCTCGGCGCCGAGGGCGGGCGCCGCGCCTTTCTCGCGCGCATCGGTCCGGAAGCGAACGACGCGCTCGACGAATTGCTGGCGCTCGCGCTTCAGCACGAAAGGCAGGAAGCGCCGTCGCTGGCCGCCTTCGCGCATGCGCTGGAGACGATCGACCTTACGGTGAAGCGCGACATGGAGGCGGCCGGCGGTCTCGTCCGCGTGATGACCGCGCACGCCGCCAAGGGGCTCGAGGCGCCCGTCGTCTTTCTGCCGGACACGTGCGCTGCGCCGGGCGGCCGGCACGATCCGCAGATATTCGCGCTGGATACGCCGTACGGGCGCACGCTCGCATGGTCTGCGCGCAAAGACGACGACGCGGCGCCGGTCGCCGCGCGTCGCGCTGCGCTGCGGACCGCTGCGGAGGAGGAATATCGGCGGCTGCTCTACGTGGCGATGACGCGGGCCGAGGAGCGTCTGTACGTTGCGGGTTATGCGGGCGTGAAAGGGCCGGACGCCGGCTGCTGGCATGAGCGCATATTGCGCGCGCTGCGCCCACTGTGCGTCGAAAGCGACGATCCCGATATTTCCGACGCGAAACTGTGGCGTCTCGGCGCCGCGCAGCTCGGCGATGCGGCGGTGAAGCCCGCGCCGCCCGCGTCTCCTGAAATTCCTCTCTGGCTGCGCACGCCCGCGCCGCGCGAAGTCGCGCCGCCGCCGCCGTTGCGTCCTTCGAGCGCGCTCGCCGGCGCCGATGCGATCGATCGCAACGCAGGCGCGGCCGGCGTCGGCGCGCAGGCGGTCGCGCGCGGCCTGCTCGCGCACGCGCTCCTGCAAAGCCTGCCGGATGTCGATGCGGCGCGCCGTCTGGCGACGGCGCACCGTTACATTCGCGCGCGCGCGCCGGGTTTTGCGCCAGCGGAGGCCGAAAGCCTCGCGCACGAAATCGTCGCAGTATTGCAGGCGCCGGAATGCGCGCCGCTGTTTTCGGCGCGGTCGCGCGCCGAGGTCGCGATCGCGGCGAACGTCGACGGCGCCGCAAAGCGTTCGTTCGATATCGCCGGCCGCATCGACCGGCTCGCCGAAGTCGGCGACGAAATCTGGATCGCCGATTTCAAGACCGGCGCGCCTGCGCAGACAGCGCCGCAGGCCTATGTCGCGCAGCTCGCGCTCTACCGGGCCGCGGTCGCCGGGCTCTATCCGGGCCGCGCCGTCCGCGCCTTCATCCTGTGGACCGCCGCGCCGCGTCTCGACGAGATCGACGCCGCGACGCTCGATGCGGCGCTCGCGTCGCTCTAAAGCATATTCCGCAAAAGCCGAAGACTTTTGCGACAAGGATATGCGTCGAGACTAGATCGTCACCTGCGCGCCGAGTTCCACCACGCGGTCGGAGGGGATCGAGAAAAAGTCCGTGGCGTTCGCCGACTGCTTGGACAGGACGATGAAAAGCTTGTCCTGCCAGCGCGGCATGCCCGACGACGGGCTTTCCTTCAGCGATCTGCGGCCGAGGAAGAACGACGTCGTCATGATGTCGAACTTGTAGCCGGCCTTTCGCAGAAGCGCCATCGCGGCCGGTATGCGCGGGCTCTCCATGAAGCCGAAATGCAGCGTCACCCGCGTGAAATCGTCGGAAAGCTTCTCCGTTTCGAACCGCTTCTCCGGCGAAACACGGGGCGTGTCCTCCGTCACGATGTTCATCAGCACGATGCGGTCGTGCAGCACCTTGTTGTGCTTGAGATTGTGCATAAGGGCGCTCGGCGCGACCGTCGGATTGGCCGTGAGGAACACCGCGGTGCCCGGCACGCGCGTGGGCTTCGATTTCTCCAGCATGCGCAGGAGATCGCGCGTGGGAATGGAATCGCGGTCGGTCTTGGCGTTGAGGAGATGCGTGCCGCGCACCCACGTCCACATCGTTATCATGGAGATCGCGCCCAGCGTGAGCGGCACCCAGCCGCCTTCCAGCACTTTCACGAGGTTCGCGGTGAGGAAGGCGAGATCGACGGCGAGGAAGCAGCCGACGAAGGGAATCGCGGCCCACAGCGGCCAGCGCCAGAGCTTCCAGACGACGATGAAGGCGAGCGCAGTCGTCACCACCATGGTCCCCGTCACGGCGATGCCATAGGCGTTGGCGAGCGAGTCCGAGGTCTTGAACACGATCACGAGCAACAGCACGCCGATCAGCAGCAGGCGATTGATGCGCGGCACGTAGATTTGGCCTTCGACCTCAGACGTATGGTTGATGACCATGCGTGGCAACAGGCCGAGCTGGATCGCCTGCCGCACAATCGAATAGGCGCCCGTGATGACCGCCTGGCTCGCGATGATCGTCGCGACGGTGGACAGGATGATGAGCGGAATGACCGCCCAGTTCGGCGCGATCTGGAAGAACGGACTGAAATCTTCCGACTTCACGACATCGAGATTGCTGAGGATGAACGCGCCCTGTCCGTAATAGTTGAGCAGCAGCGACGGCAGCACGAAGCACACCCAGGCGATCTGGATCGGCCGGCGTCCGAAATGGCCCATGTCGGCGTACAGCGCTTCGGCGCCGGTCACGGCGAGGAAGACGAGGCCGAGCGTAGTGAACCCCTGCCATCCGTTCGAGAAAAGGAAGGTCAGTCCGGGAATGGGGCTTATGGCGTAGAGAATCTGCGGCGAGTCGAGAATATGCCGTGCGCCCAAAAGCCCGATCACGCCGAAGAAAAAGACCATGATCGGACCGAAGAATGAAGCGACCTTCGCGGTGCCGCTGCTCTGGAACACGAACAGCGTGACGAGGATCACGATCGTGATGGCCAGAACGTAGGGCGTGAAATCGAAATATTGCTGGACGGCCGGCAGCTTCAGGCCTTCGACCGCCGACAGGACCGAAATGGCGGGCGTGATGATGGCGTCGCCGGAAAAGAGCGCCGCGCCGGCGACGCCCATCAGAAACACGAATTTCGTCCGTTTGCCGAGCGCGTTCTGCGCCAGCGCCATCAGCGCGAGCGTGCCGCCCTCGCCGCGGTTGTCGGCGCGCATCAGAAACAGCACGTACTTGACCGTGACGGTGAAGATCAGCGCCCAGGTCAGCAGCGAAACGATTCCGATCACTTCTTCCGGATTGACGCCGGTGACTTTCGCATGATCGAGCGAGGATTTGAGGGCGTAGAGCGGGCTTGTTCCGATGTCGCCGTAGACCACGCCGAGCGAACCGAGCACCATCGGCCAGAAAGGATGGGCGTGCCCGTTTTGCGCCGGATGCGCCGGACCTGCCCCCGCGCCCTGTTCGCCGGATTTCGCAGCGTCCAGGACCTGGGCGACCGCCGGTTCGTTATCCGCCATTCTGAGCACCCTGGGGGAGACGCCCCTTGCGCCGGACGCGTCGCCGGGCGGCGCCGTATACGCTCTTTCTCCGCTTCCGAGAAGCCCTACGTGGGCGGCCTCACGGGCATCCGCCTTGCCCGGCGGCGCAGAGCCTGCCAAGAGGCGGACGATGCGACGCTTTTCGCCCTCCCTGCCGATCGACGACGCGCTGGAGGCGCTCGGCGCTGCGCTGGCGCAGGGGCCGAACGTCGCGCTTGTCGCCCCGCCCGGCGCCGGCAAGACGACCCGCGTCCCGCTCGCGCTGCTGGATGAATCGTGGCTTGCGGGCCGTCGGATCGTCCTGCTCGAGCCGCGTCGGCTCGCTGCGCGCGCGGCGGCCGCCCGCATGGCGCAAACGCTGGGCGAAGAGGTCGGCGCAACCGTCGGCCTTCGCATTCGAATGGAATCCAGATCGTCCGCGCGCACCCGCATTCTCGTCGTCACCGAGGGCGTGTTCACGCGCATGATTCTGGACGATCCCGAACTCGCGGGCGTCGGAGCGGTGCTGTTCGACGAATTCCACGAGCGCTCGCTCGACGCCGATCTTGGCCTCGCGCTCGCGCTCGACGCGCAATCGGGCCTGCGCGAGGATCTGCGGCTTGTCGCCATGTCGGCGACGCTCGACGGGGCGCGCGTCGCAAAGCTCATGAACGATGCGCCGATCGTCGAAAGCGCGGGCCGCGCTTTTCCGGTCGAGACCATCTATCTCGGTCGCGATCCGCAGGAGCGGATCGAAACCGCGGTCGAACGCGCCGTTCTGCGCGCGCTCGATCGCGAGAAAGGGTCGATCCTCGCCTTCCTGCCGGGGCAGGGCGAGATCGAACGCGTTGCGCGCAGCCTGACAGAAAAGCTCCGCGATCCGTCCATCGTCGTCGCGCCGCTCTATGGCGCGCTCGACCGTCGCGATCAGGACCGCGCCGTGCTGCCGACGAAACCCGGAACGCGCAAGATCGTGCTCGCGACCTCGGTCGCGGAAACGTCGCTGACGATCGAGGGCGTGCGCGTCGTCATCGACAGCGGTCTCGCGCGCGTGCCGCGCTTCGAGCCGGACCTGGGCCTCACGCGGCTGGAGACCGTGCGCGCCGCGCGCGCCTCCGTCGACCAGCGCCGGGGACGCGCGGGCCGCACCGAACCCGGCGTCTGCTATCGGCTGTGGGAGGAGGCTGCGACCGGCGCGCTGCCGGCCTTCATGCAGCCGGAAATCCTGAGCGCGGACCTCTCGGGGCTTGCGCTCGACCTGGCCGCCTGGGGCGTACGCGAACGAACGGCGCTGCCGTTCCTCGATCCGCCGCCTGCGCCTGCGTGGAGCGAGGCGATCAAGCTGCTGCAATCGCTCGACGCGCTCGACGCCGACGGCGCGGTCACGGACGAAGGCCGGGCGATCCGCGACCTGCCGCTGCCGCCGCGGCTTGCGCGCATGGTGATCGACGCCGGGCGCCGCGGCGCGGGGCGCATGGCCGGCGAAATCGCCGCGCTCCTGTCCGAGCGCGGCCTTGGCGGCAATGCCGCCGACCTCGCCGACCGCCTGGCGCGCTTCCGGCGCGACCGCTCGCAGCGCGCGGACGCGGCGCGCGGCATGGCGCGTGGCTGGGCGCGGGCCGCCTCGGAAAACGGCGATGGCGGCGATCAGCCTACCGTCGGCGCGCTGGTCGCGCTCGCCTTTCCCGAGCGCGTCGCGCAGCGCCGCGGCAAGCCCGGCGAATTCCTCATGGCGAACGGCCGCGCCGCCGCCGTCGAAGCGCACGACCCGCTCGCGTCGGCGCCTTACATCGCGGTGGCGGAAGCGAGCGGCCGCGCGGCGCAGAGCCGCATTCTCGCGGCCGCCGCGATCGAACGCGACGAGATCGAACGCCTGTTCGCCGACCGCATCGAGACGCGCCGCGACGTCCTGTTCGACAAGGCGTCCGCCGCCTTGCGCGCGCGCGAGACGCGGCGGCTCGGCGCCGTCGCGCTGGAGGCGCGCAATCTGTCGATCGAGCCCGACGCGACGACGGCGCGCATCCTCGCCGAAGGCGCGGCCGGCCTCGGCGTCGACCGGCTGCCCTGGAGCGCACGGACGCGTCAGCTTCGCGCGCGCATGAAGTTCCTGCGTCGCGCCGAAGGCGACGAATGGCCCGACGTCGGCGACTTCGCGCTCGCGGCGTCGGCGGGCAAATGGCTCGCGCCCTTTCTCGAGGGCGCACGCGGCCTCGCCGACATATCCGACGACACGCTCGCCGCCGCGCTCGAGGCGTTGCTCCCCTGGGAATTGAAGCGCCGGCTCGATTCCGAAGCGCCGACGCATTTCGAGACGCCGGCAGGTTCGCGCATCGCGGTCGACTACGAGTCCGGCGACGAGCCCGCGATTTCCGCGCGCGTGCAGGAATTCTACGGGCTGAAGGATCATCCGACGCTCGCCGGCGGGCGCGTGAGGCCGGTGCTGCATCTGTTGTCGCCGGCGCATCGGCCGATCCAGACCACATCGGACCTGCCCCGCTTCTGGGCCGGCGCATGGACGGATGTGAAGAAGGATATGAAGGGCCGCTATCCCCGTCACGTCTGGCCGGACGATCCGGCCAATGCGGCGGCGACGACGCGGGCCAAGCCGCGGGGAACGTGATCAATTGCCGCGCCAGCGGTTCAGGAATCCTTCAGGCGGCGCCGCTATGGTCGCGCCCGGCGCCGCGCTATAAACGGCGCAATCCGCGCATCGCGCGATTTCAAAGTCCTCCACCAGCGACAGGACCTCTCATGTATCCGAAACCGGCGCCTTTCCTGAAGACGAACACCTACGAATACGAATCCTCGCCGATGGTGAAGGCGACGGGATTCCGCGAATATGACGCGCGCTGGCTGTTCGAGAAGGAAATCAACCTGATGGGCGTGCAGGCGCTGGGCCTCGGGCTCGGCACGCTGCTGCACGAGATGGGCGTCGAACCGAAACTCGCCACCGGCCACGACTTCCGTTCCTACTCGGCTTCGATCAAATATGCGCTCGTCACCGGCCTCATGGCGGCTGGCGTCAAGGTGCACGACATTGGCCTTGCGCTGTCGCCCATGGCCTATTTCGCGCAATTCGCGCTGGACTGTCCCGCGGTCGCGATGGTGACGGCCTCGCACAACGACAATGGCTGGACGGGCGTGAAGATGGGCGCGCAGCGGCCGGTCACCTTCGGTCCGGACGAAATGGGACGCCTGCGCGACATCGTGCTTGCGGGCAAGTTCCGTTATGCGGACGGCGGGAGCTACCGCTTCGTCGAGAACTTCCCGGAGGTTTATCTCAACGACCTGACAAACCGGCCGAAGATCAAGCGAAAGCTGAAAGTGGTGGCCGCCTGCGGCAACGGCACGGCCGGCGCCTTCGCGCCGAAAATGCTCGAGCGGCTCGGCGTCGAGGTCATCCCGATGGATACGGACCTCGACTGGACCTTCCCGCACTACAATCCAAATCCGGAAGACCTGGAGATGCTGCACGCCATGTCGGCGAAGGTTAAGGAGACGGGCGCCGACGTCGGCCTCGGCTTCGACGGCGACGGCGACCGCTGCGGCGTCGTCGACAATCACGGCGAGGAAATCTTCGCCGACAAGATCGGCGTCATGCTCGCGCGCGATCTCTCGAAGCTGCATCCGAATTCCACTTTCGTGGTCGACGTGAAATCGACGGGCCTGTTCGCCACCGATCCGATGCTGAAGGCGAACGGCGCCAAGGCCGATTACTGGAAGACGGGCCATTCCTACATCAAGCGCCGCGTGACGGACCTCAAGGCGCTCGCGGGCTTCGAAAAGTCCGGCCATTTCTTCTTCAACGCGCCGGTCGGCCGCGGCTATGACGACGGCCTCGTCACCGCGATCCATGTGCTCGACATGCTCGACCGCAATCCGACGAAGTCGATGGCCGACCTCTACGCCGACCTGCCGAAGACATGGGGTTCGCCCACCATGTCGCCGCATTGCGACGACGAGAAGAAGTACGGAATCGTCGACAAGGTGACGGCGCGCTTCAAGGACATGCAGGCGAAAGGCCAGCCGATCATCGGTCAGAAGATTCGCGATCTCGTCACCGTCAACGGCGTGCGCGTGACGGCCGAGGACGGCACCTGGGGCCTCGTGCGCGCCTCCTCGAACAAGCCGGAGCTCGTGGTCGTCGTCGAAAGCCCGGTTTCCGAACAGCGCATGCGCGACATGTTCAAGGCCGTCGACGGCGTCCTGCGCGAAAATCCGGAAGTCGGCGCGTACAATCAGACGATCTGAAAACAAAGCCGGCGGCCGAAAGGCCGCCGGCGTCGTCTGCGCGAGGAGCCCGGATCAGGTGCTCGGCGCGCCGTTTGCGGAGCACTGCGTTACGGTCGTCGTTACGTTCGTCGAGGACGACGCGCCGACCGGCGTCATGGTGCCTGACGTGAGGCCGCCGCCTTCGATCGGCAGACCGGTTCGCGACCAGAAGGCCTGTGTCCAGCCGGTGTTGATGGAGGTCAGGTTCGACCAGTTCCAGACCTTGAACGAAAAGCCCGGCGTGTAGGTGTACGCGACGTCCGCGACGATCAGATATCCCGTCGGCGCGCCGGACGCCGTATACTGGCTTGGCAGGTAGTTCTGGAAGCTCGACTGGGTCGGCTGATAGGAGCCGACCTGCAACGGTTTGTTCGTCGTGCTCGTCGTCACGCCGGGATAGGCCGTGTTGCTGGTGAAGGACGAGTTTGCCCCGTTGCAGGGGCGGCCGGTGGCGCCGTTGTAGGTGACCGACCATTTGACGATCGCCCAGGTCTGCGGCGTCCCGCTCGTGTCGTTCAGAACATCGATGCGCGACAGCGTCATCTTCAACGGCGAGATCGAGTACGGCGCCATGATCAGCGCGCCTGCATCGAAAATGCTGGTTATATCGGCATTCGCGAGGCAGGGATCGCCCGAGGTCGTCGGCGTGCAGCCCGATGTCCCCGTCGGCTGCCGCGACGTGACGTCCGCGAGCGCGCGCGCGACGAGCGCGACCTTGCGCGACGACATATAGGCCTGGGTCGTGACGACGGTGGACAGATAGAGACCGATCATCACGGGCGCGAGGAGTGCGAATTCCACCGCAGCGACGCCGGAGACGTCGTCCTTCCTCTTCAGGCGCCGTCCCGCCGTGCGGAGGGAGCCGAGAATCGCGGCGCGCGCGTCGGGACGAAGCATCAATAACTCTCCGACTTGAAGACGACCGTCGAAGTCATCTGCCGCGTCGTGCTGCTCGAAGATCCGCCCCATGAATTGAACAGGCCGGTGAAATACAGCGGATAGAGATAACCGACCCGCACCACGATCACCGCCCCGGACGTGCCTGGCGAGTAGGTGTCGCTCGTGGACGTGAATAGGGCGTTGCCGGCGGCTGGATTGGTCGTGAAATCGGACGCGTTGCGCACGTCGATGAACATCTTGTTCTGGTTGGTGCAGTCGAACAACGCAAGGATGCCGCTGACGCTCGGATTGCAGAGGTTGGTGCGGAAGGTCGACGCCGTCCACGGCGTGGAAGCCGTCTGCGCCTGGCCCGTCAGCAGCTGGCGGGAAACCGCGTAGGTCGCGGCTTCGAGATTGCCCTGGCTGAACACCATGAAGGCGGATTCGAAAATCGCGCAGAAAATCAGGAAGAATGGGAAGGCGATCATGCCGAATTCGACCGCCGTGGCGCCGCCGCTCGCTCTCGCGAAAGCCTTGAAACGCCCCAAGATCCGGCGCGCGCCGGCGCCTATCGGTCCAGACTGCCTATCCCGCGGCATCGCATCCACCTTGTTTCGCGCGGCAAGCCCACGCTCCGACATAGATGGCGACAAACTGATTAAGGGCTGGTTTTCGTCACTGACGAAATTCGTTCTCATTTATCTTAAAGGCCGAGCTATTTGCCGCCCGAGGCCGCCGCCGCGTTGCGGGACTTGGCGCTGCCGATCCCGTCGTTCATGTATTTCGCGTCGTCGCCGAGCGCGACGGTCGGCGCGCAGCGCGGATTGCAGGAATAGGATTCCTGCGACTCGCCGCGCAAGACGACGAGCGACGAATCGCCGGAGGTCACCTTGATCAGAGATTCCTCGATCGTGTTGCCCTGAGCGTCGAGCGCGATCAGGTTCGTCGAGCCGAAGCTGCGCCCGGTCACGATCATCGAAGTATTGCCCTTGAGCATCGTAACGTCGGCGACCAGCGGATTGCCGATGATCATCGTCTGGACGCCCTGGGGCACCTTCATGATCTTGGCCCGGTCGAGCGACACCAGAATCGACTTGCTTTCGGCATGCGCGAGACCGGCCGAGCTCGCAAGCAAAAGCGCGCCGATGACGACACGCGCTGCGCGGAACGGGACAAACGACATCAGACTGGACTCCACGCGCCGCTTGGCGCTGTCCGAATAAAACAACATGGAAAGGTGAATGAATCCTGAAGTCGGAAGACCTGCCCGCCGGCGGCGGTTAACGGTTGTTAGCCATTGCGGCGGGGCGCAATTTACCAAAGCGAAGCCATGTTTCGGACGATTTCTGGACGCCGGGTTCAGCGAGGCCCGCAATTAACAATCGTGCAACGCAAGCGGCGGTAGAAAATTCGCACCGGCATGAGTCATTCATTCGCCGGCCTTCTCTGGAGCCTGTCATGAAATCCTGTTTTGCCCGGTTTGCCGCTGACGAGGCTGGCGCCACGTCGATCGAATACTCGCTGATCGCCGCCCTCATCGGCGTCGTGATCATCACGGCCGTCACGAAGCTCGGCACGAACCTCTCGCAGAAGTTCCAGAACATCGCGAACAACGTGACCTAGTCCATCTTCGGATCGGATTTGCGAGGCGCGGCGCCGGAAACGGCGTCGCGCTTTCTATTTGTGAAAACTGTATTTTTCTAAAGCAATTGTTAACTAACTGGCCGCCACGGCCGTATTGCGTTTTAACAGTTCCGCAAGGGGAGACAGCCCAGTATTGGGCATCCGGCGGCCAATTTCGCCGGCGCCAGCTGGAGCATGTCATGAAGATTGCTTTTCGCTTTTTGAAAGACGAGGCCGGCGCGACCTCGATCGAATATTCGCTGATCGCCGCCCTCATCGGCGTCGTGATCATCACGGCCGTTACGAAGCTCGGCACGAACCTCTCGCAGAAGTTCGACAATATCGCCGGCAACGTGACCTAGTACAGTTTCGTTCGTCGACCGAAAGCGGCCCCGACCCTGTCGGGGCCGTTTTCTTTTGTCCGAACGCCGTTAGTTAACGAAGGATCAATCGCAAGCGCGTAATGTCGCGCTCCGATATTCCGGCATTGGGAAGCGTTACATGCTCGATCTCGCGGTTCTCGTCATTTTTCCGGGCCTCATGGTCTTCGCCGCCATCTCGGACATGTTGACGATGACGATCCCGAACCGGGTGTCGCTCGTCCTGATCGCCGCATTCTTCCTGCTTGCGCCGTTCATGGGCCTGTCCTGGTCGACGGTCGGCTGGCACGTCGCCGCCGGCCTTCTCGTGCTGGTCGTCACTTTCATGCTGTTCAATTTCGGTTGGGTGGGCGGCGGCGACGCCAAGCTCGCCGCGGCGACCGCGCTCTGGCTCGGTTTTCCGACCCTCCCGCGCTACGCGGTGCTGGCCGCCATCATCGGCGGCGTGATCACGCTCGGCTTGCTGCAATTGCGCCGGTTCGATCTGCCCGAATCCTGGCAGAACAAAAACTGGATGCTGCGGCTTCATGACAGCAAGGTGGGAATTCCTTACGGCATCGCGCTCGCGATCGCCGGTCTGATCGTCTATCCCGACAGCGCTATATGGTTGGCTGCAAAGGCGATTTGAGGACAAGCCGAATTCGTATTTCGATCGAATTGAACAGAATCGGTTAACCTTAATTTGACGTTTCGCTGATCAAATCCGACCCATCGATAAGCGTTCCAGCTTCGGGTCGGGTGGTCATGAAGAAATCCCAAATGGCAGGAGTGGGCGTAGCTCTGGCGGCAGGCGTCGCCGCCTACGCGCTCATGCCCTCGGCGCCGCCGCCGCAAGTGCAGACGGTGCAGACGCAAGCCCCCGTCATCGAGAACGACGACGTTCTCGTCGCCGCAAGCGCGCTCGAATACGGGACGACTCTCGGCGAGAATTCCGTACGCTGGCAGACGTGGCCCAAATCGAGCCCGATCGCCGGCGTCATACGCAAGAGCGCTGTGCCGAACGCGATCGCCGAACTCAAGGGATCGGTCGTCCGCGGTCAGTTCCTGGCTGACGAACCCATCAGACGCGAGCGCCTGGTCAAGGGGCCGTCCGCAGGTCTGATGTCGACCCTCGTCTCGCCCGGCAAACGCGCCGTCGCGATCAACATCGATTCGAGCGGCGCCTCGAGCGCGGGCAATTTCATCCTGCCGAACGACCACGTCGATATCCTGCGCACGTCCCGCGACGAGGATGCGGTGAAGGCGGGCCAGGGCGACACCTTCGTCACCGAGACGATCCTTCGCAACGTCAAGGTTCTCGCCATCGGACCGAACGTGCAGACGGAAAATGGAAAGTCTGTCGTGGCGGGGTCCAACGCCACGCTCGAACTCGATCCGCGGCAGGCCGAGTTCATCATCCAGGCGCAGCGCAGCGGCCAGCTCTCGCTCGTCCTGCGCAACATGACGGACGCGATCCAGGATCCCGCCGCCACCGACGTCCAGCCCGACGCCAAGCCCGACGATCGCGCTCTGACCATCATTCGCTTCGGCATCGCTTCGTCCGCGAGGGCGAAATGATCGCTGCTGGCCGCACCCAACGCGCCTTGCGCGGAATCGGATTGTTCGACATGCGCAGATTTGCCAAACGGATTGCGATCGGCGGAGTACTGGCGGCGCTGGCGCTGACGGCGCCGGCCGGCGGCGTCAGCGCGCAGCCCGTGGGCGTCGAACCCGCCTCGGCCGCCATGTTCGCCAAGCGAATTTCGCTGGGCGTCGGACGCACCATCATTCTGGACCTGCCCGCAGACGCCAGCGAGATCGTCGTCGGCGATCCCAAGGTGGCGAATGCGATCGTGCGCTCCACGCGCAAACTTTACATCATGGGATTGGCGTCCGGACAGACGACCATCCTGGCGCTCGATCACGCCGGCCGGCAGATCGCCAATATCGAGATGAATATCGGCCGCGACCTCGACCAGCTCGACAAGCTGCTGAAGGCGGCGCTGCCGCGAACCAAGATCGTCGCCAAGCAGGTCAGCGATTCCGTCGTCCTCACGGGCGAAGCTTCCTCCTCCGGCGAAGCGGCGACCGCGCTGGATATTGCGAAAGCCTACGTGTCGCGCGTGAGCGGCGCCGCGCCGGGCGCGGCTGCCGGCGGCGCGGGCGGTGACGGCGCGGTCGTCAACGCGATCACGATCCGCAGTCAGGAGCAGGTGATGGTCAAGCTGACCATCGCCGAGGTCCAGCGCACGATCCTCAAGCAGCTCGGCGTGTCGACCTCTTCGACCGGCGATACGATCCTCAAGACCACCTGGGCGACGCTCACGCAGCAGAATGCGTTCGGCCTCAACGGCCAGCTCGGCAACAGCGGGCTCACCATCCCGCTCGGCAACAGCCTCAGCGCGACCCTCAGCGCCTTCGAACGCTACGGCGTGTCCAGAACGCTCGCCGAGCCGACCGTGACCGCGGTTTCCGGCGAGGCGGCGAAATTCACGGTAGGCGGCGAATTGCCGGTTCCCGCCAACTCCGCCTGCTCGACCAGCCTCGGCGTGACGACCTGCCAGAACACCGTGACCTTCAAGCCCTACGGCGTCACGCTCAACATGACGCCGGTTGTCATCGGCGAAGGCCGCATCCTGCTGCGCATAGCGACCGAGGTGACCGAGGTCGACACCACGCAGACGGTGACGATCAATTCGATCTCCGTGCCCGGCTTCCGCACGCGCAAGCACGAGACGACGGTCGAACTTCCCTCGGGCGGCTCGATCGCAACGGCCGGCCTCATCACCAACAATTCGAAGCATTCGATCACGGGCCTGCCCGGTCTCCTCAACCTGCCGATCCTCGGCGCATTGTTCCGGTCGCGCGACTACCAGCGTCAGGAAACCGAACTGATGATCATCGTGACGCCGTATATCGCGCACTCCGTAAGCCCTGGCGACGTCTCGCGACCCGACGACGGATTCGCCGACGCGACCGACATGCAGGGCGTTCTGCTCGGACGTGTGAACCGGCTCTATTCGTCGCGGTCCAATCCCCAGGCTGTGCAGAACTGGAAGGGACGTTTCGGTTTCATCCAGGACTGAGCGCAGAAGGAACAGTGTGAAATGGCAAGTCGCTTTCAACTCCGTCCGTGTCGCGTTCCGGCCGCATCCGCCCGGCCGCGCGGCCTTCTGGCTGTCGCGCTCGTCGCGGGCGCCGTTTCGCTCGCCGGTTGCGGTACGAACCGGGTCCTGACGGACAACGATCGCGGGTCGGACGCCCGGCTTCGGCATCCGATTGCGCTGGTCCAGCAGCCCTATTCGCTCGACCTGTTCCCGGCCCAGGCGGCCGGCGAACTCGACGTGCGCTCGGCGAACCAGATCGCCGCGTTCGCCGAGCGGTATCGCCGTCTCGGCCAGGGAACGATCTCCATGCTCGTGCCGCGCGCCGGCCAGCGTCAGCTGGTCGACGGACGCACGCTGGACCAGATCAGGCGGGAACTGGCGCGCGACGGCGCCGTCACGTCGGTGACCCTCACGCATTATCCGATCCAGAACCCCGCGCTCGCCTCGCCCGTACGCCTGTCGTTCGACGGCCTGCGCGCTTCCGTGACCCACCGTTGCGGCGACTGGCCGAGCGACCTTGCTTCGGGGTCGACCAACAGGGGCTGGGATAACAAGACGTACTGGAATTTCGGCTGCGCCAGCCAGGCCATGCTCGCCGCGCAGGCCGCCGATCCGCGCGATATCGCCGATCCGCAGGGCGAGACCCCCGCGGATGCGACGATGCGCATGCGCGCGATCGACAAGGTTCGCAAGGGAGCCGATCCGGCTACGGCCTGGACGACCAAGAACAGCAACATTGGCAGTGTCGGGAACTGACGAAAATGGATGATCTCGAGCCGAAGTCGACGTCTGCGACCGACCAACCGGCGCTCATCATGCCGGTTCCGCGCATATCCATGCAGGCGTTTTGCGAAACGCCGGACGTCGCTTCCCTGATCTCGGACGCGGCCAGCGATCGACGCATGGACAAGGCCCACGTCAAGGTTCACATGGGCGGCGCATCTGCGGCGATCGAGGCCTACAGGACGGCCCCGACGCCCAACCTCATCGTTCTGGAGGCGGGCGGCGACCGCGCCAAGCTGCACGCCGATCTCGACGAGCTCGCGCAGTTCTGCGACGCCGGCACGAAAGTGGTCGTCATCGGGCGCACCAACGACATTAGTCTCTACCGTGAGCTCATGTCGCGCGGGATCAGCGAATATATGGTCACGCCGTTCAGCGTGCTCGACTTCGTCCGCCACATATCCCAGCTCTATAACGGCGATGGCGCCGCGCCGCTCGGTCGAATGCTCGCATTCGTCGGCGCCAAGGGCGGCGTCGGCGCTTCGACTGTCGCCCATAACGTCGCCTGGTCGATCGCGCGCGAGCTCGAGATCCAGACCGTCATCGCGGATATGGACATCGCCTACGGCACGGCCGGTCTGGACTTCAATCAGGATCCGCCGCAAGGCATCGCCGACGCCGTGCTCGCTCCCGATCGCCTCGACGCCAACATGATCGATCGCTTGTTGTCGAAATGCACCGATCATCTGAGCCTGCTTGCTGCGTCCGCGACGCTGGAGCGCACATATGATTTCGAAGAGAACGCCTTCGATATGATCTTCGACATCCTGCGCGCGACGATTCCGTGCATCGTCCTGGATGTGCCGCATACCTGGAACGCCTGGTCGAAAAGGGTTCTGACCGGCGCCGACGACGTCGTCGTCGTCGCGTCCCCCGATCTCGCCAATCTCCGAAACACCAAGGGACTGCTCGACGTTCTGCGCGCCGCGCGGCCGAACGATCACAAGCCGAAACTCGTGCTGAACAACGTCGGCATGCTGAAGCGTCCGGAGATCGAACTGAGCGACTTCGCCGCCGCCGTCGAAGCCGACCCGATCGGCGTCATTCCATTCGACGCCAAACTCTTCGGGACGGCGACGAACAACGGCCAGATGATCGGCGAGGTGGAAGCCGCCAGCAAGACAGCCGAAATTCTCGCCGAGATCGGACGGACGATGATGGGCCGCGCCGAGGTGAAAAAGGCCAAGAAAACGCTTCCGCTGCTCGATCCGATCATGTCGCGCTTCATCAAGCGGAAGGCATCGTAACAACCCAGCGTATTGGCCGACGGCCCGGGAGAAATTGAATGTTCGGCAAACGGCCGACTTTTGGAGGCGGGGCTGCACCGAAGGCGGCGGCGGCCGCGCCGGTCGAACAGCGATCGCAATCGGCGCCGGCTTCCGGCGCAAAGGGCGGCGGCGCGATGGCGCCGGTCGCCGCGCCCCAGCCGGAAGTTCGCAGATCCGACGAATATTACATTACGAAGAGCATGATCTTCGGAGCGCTGATCGAGGCGATCGACCTCGCGCAGCTCTCGAAGCTCGAGCCGGATAGCGCGCGCGAAGAAATTCGCGATATCGTCAACGAGATCATCTCGATCAAGAACGTCGTCATGTCGATCTCCGAGCAGGAAGAACTGCTCGAGGATATCTGCAACGACGTTCTCGGCTATGGTCCGCTCGAGCCGCTGCTCGCGCGCGACGATATCGCCGATATCATGGTCAATGGCGCTCTGAAGACCTACATCGAAGTCGCCGGCAAGATACAATTGACCAGCATCCGTTTCCGCGACAACGCGCAGCTGATGAATATCTGCCAGCGTATCGTCAGTCAGGTCGGCCGTCGCGTCGACGAGGCCTCTCCGATCTGCGACGCGCGTCTGGCCGACGGTTCTCGCGTCAACGTCATCGCGCCCCCGCTCGCGATCGACGGGCCCGCTCTGACGATTCGTAAGTTTCGCAAGGACAAGCTGACGCTCGATCAGCTGGTGAACTACAATTCGGTCTCCGAACCCGGCGGCGAACTTCTCAAGATCATCGGCCGCGTCCGCTGCAATACGCTGATATCCGGCGGCACGGGTTCCGGAAAGACGACGCTGCTCAACTGCCTGACCAATTACATCGACAGCGACGAGCGCGTCATCACCTGCGAGGACGCGGCCGAATTGCAGTTGCAGCAGCCGCACGTGGTGCGTCTCGAGACGAGGCCGCCTAACCTCGAGGGAACCGGCGCCGTCACGATGCGCGATCTGGTCAAGAACTGCCTGCGTATGCGGCCCGAACGCATTATCGTCGGCGAAGTTCGCGGACCGGAGGCGTTCGATCTCCTGCAAGCGATGAACACGGGTCACGACGGCTCGATGGGAACGCTCCACGCAAACTCGCCGCGCGAGGCGCTCAGCCGTCTCGAATCCATGATCACGATGGGCGGCTTCTCGCTGCCTGCGCGCACCATTCGCGAGATGATCGTCTCTTCCGTCGACGTCATCGTGCAGGCCGCGCGCCTGCGCGACGGGTCGCGGCGCATTACGCACATTACGGAAGTCATGGGCCTGGAAGGCGATGTCATCATCACCCAGGATCTGCTCGTCTACCATATCGTGGGCGAGGACGCGAACGGCAAGTTGATCGGACGTCACCGCTCGTCGGGCGTCGGCAAGCCGCGGTTCTGGGAGCGCGCGAAATATTACGGCGAAGAGGAGCGGCTTGCGGCCGCGCTCGACGCTTCCGATCCCCTGGAGCAATGAGCCGAGGGAGATCGCGACAGTGAACAGTCATACCCTCATCTTCGTCGGACTGATGATGCTCGCGGCATCGAGCATCTTCTACGTGTTCGTCTATCCCTATCTCTCCGGTCAGGTCGCCGCCGAGAAGCGCCAGGCGCAGTTCAAGCAGGGCAAGGCGGCCAAGCGCGCCAACGAGCGCGTGATCGATCAAAACAAGCGCCGGCAGCAGATTCTCGAAAGCGTCAAGGACATCGAAACCGACACGCGCAAGAAAAAGAATACGCTTCAGTCCAAGATCTTCCAGGCCGGTTTGAAGATCGACGTGCGCAAGTTCATAATTCTTTCCGGCTTGCTCGGAATTGTGGTCGCGGTAGTGATCGGGATCGCCAATCAGAATCCCCTGATCGGCGTCGGCGCCGGCGTCGTCGTCGGTCTCGGTTTGCCGCGATGGATCCTGTCGTTCCTCGCCAAACGGCGCCTGACCAAGTTCCTCGCGGAATTCCCGGTCGCCGTCGAGATCATCATTCGCGGCGTCAAGGCGGGTCTTCCGCTCGGGCAATGCCTTCACATTATTGCCGGCGAGGCGAATGAGCCGGTCCGCAGCGAGTTCCGCAAGATCGTCGAATCGCTTTCGATCGGCCTTTCCGTCGGCGAGGCGATCGAGCGTTTGCCGGAGAGCATGCCGGTCGCGGAAGCGAATTTCTTCTCGATCGTGATCAACCTGCAGCAGAAATCCGGCGGCAATCTCGCCGAGGCGCTCGGCAACCTCGCGCGCCTGTTGCGCGATCGCAGGAAGATGAAGCTGAAGGTCGCCGCGCTTTCGTCCGAATCCAAGGCGTCTGCGGCGATCATCGCGGCGCTGCCGTTCTTCGTCGCCGGTCTCGTCTATTTTTCCGCGCCTTCCTACATCATGCTGCTGTTCACCACCCAGACCGGCCACATGGTTCTCGGCGCATCGGCCTGCTGGATGGCGGTCGGCGTCTTCGTCATGAAGCGCATGATCAATTTCGACTTCTGACGAGATACAGCGCTTACGGTACGCGACCATGTTCGACCTGCTCTACGCCAAGCTCACCGATTCACACACGACCTTCGCGTTGCTCGTCGCGCTCGCAGTCATGGCGACCGTTCTGACGATCGCGATGCCGCTGCTGAACACGGATCTTCTGACCAAGCGCATGAAGGCCGTCGCCAGCGAGCGCGAAAAATTGAGGGCGCGCGAGCGTGAGCGCCTTGCGCAAAAGGACAAGCGCGCCGCATTGCGCATCGAACCCAAGACGTACATGAAGCAGTTCGTCGACAGCTTCAGCCTCGAGAAATGGCTCGGCACCGATCAGGCCAAGGCCCAATTGACGATGGCCGGTTACCGCGGTCGTCAGGCTGAAGTCGCCTTCCTGTTCTTCCGCGCCGTTGCGCCGGTCGCCATGTTCTTGCTGACCGCGCTCTATGTTTTCGTGATCATGGATTCCGACTGGTCGACGACGATGCGCATCGGCGCTTCGATCGCCGGCGCCTATCTCGGCCTCAAGGCGCCGGAAATCTTCCTGCGCAACACGATCAACAAGCGTCAGACCTCGATGCGTCGCGCGTTTCCGGATGCGATGGACCTTATTCTGATCTGCGTCGAATCCGGCATGTCGATCGAGCCTGCGTTCCGCAAGGTCTCGGGCGAGATCGGCGTGCAGTCGATCGAACTGGCCGAGGAATTCGCGCTCACCACCGCCGAGCTCGCCTATCTGCCCGACCGCCGCACGGCGTACGAGAACCTCGCCGTCCGCACCGGCATCGACGGCTTGAAGCAGGTGTCGACCGTTCTGATCCAGGCCGAAAAATACGGTACGCCGCTGGGTCAGGCCATGCGCGTCGTCGCGCAGGAAGGCCGCGACCAGCGCCTGCTCGAGGCCGAAAAAAAGGCCGCAGCTCTGCCGCCCAAGCTCACCGTGCCGATGATCGTGTTCTTCCTGCCGATCCTCTTCGCCGTCATCATCACGCCCGCCGCCATCCAGATCGCCGAGAAGATGGGCTGACCCCGCGTTGCGGCGTGGCCGCGCCGTTTCGGCGGCGCGGCGGATCGGCGCGTATCAATTCTCGTGAAGATTTTCGAAGGCGGTCAGCCGTTCGTCTGCGGCTTCTTCGTCCGCGCGGCGCGATCGACCTTCTGGATGTCGCGCCAGGTGTTCGACTGCGAGATCATGCGCCGGATCGCTTCGACGTTGCTCGCCGCGTCGATTGGCGCGAGATCGCGCTGCGAGACTTGCTGAGCTTCGTCGAACTTGCCTTCGAGCGCGAGGATCAGCGCCAGGTTCTGGCGCACGCGAATGTCGGCGCCGGGCTGCGCGACCGCCGTGCGCAGCGTGGTTTCCGCGCGCGGCAGATTGCGCGAAAGCGCGTAGGACAGGCCGAGGTTCGACAGCACGGCCGGCTCGTTGGGCCGGATCTTGAGCGCGGCGCCGTAATAGCTCTGCGCCTGGGCGTGGTCTCCGAGCTGGTCGGCGACCGAGCCTTGCGCCGAAAGCACCGACCAGTTCGGCCGATCCGGCGTGTGCGCGTTCTCGAGCACTTTGGCGGCTTCCTGCAGGCGCCCGTCGTCGGCGAGCGCCTTGCCGTAGAGGCCGAGCACTTCCATGTCCTTCGGATAGCGGACGGCGAGTTGCTGCAGCACCGCCACGGCCTGCGCGTGCTGCGACAATTTGCGAAGCGCCTGCGCGTAGTCGATCGCAACGCGCCTGTCGGCCTTGTTGGCGTCGTAGCGCCGGCCCATCTCCTCCGCGTACTGGCGCAGCGCAACGTCGCCCTTCGGCATAGCGTCCTGCCCGCCGATCGATCCGGTGACGTCCGACATCGAGGGCGCGCGACTGCAGCCGGCGGCGCCGAAACCCAGAAGCGCCGCCAGCGCGACCGTCGATGCGAGCGGGAACAACCTGCCTGCGGTTTTCGGCGTCTTGATTGCGGTCACGTGTATCGATCCGGGCTTGCGGGAACTGACGTTCAAGCAATAAAGCGTTAACCCTAATCGAAGGTTAACGATTTTCGGCGCGGAGAAACGGCATGTCCCATCCCATCGGCGACCCGACCGGCGGCTCGATCCCGATCTTGCTGACGACGCGCGCAGGATGGCCGCAGACCCGCGCGCGGCTTGCGCCGGCGGCGCGCGCTTTCGCCGCCGCCACCGGCTTCGATGGCGCGCCCGGCGCGCATCTGCTCGCGCCCGACGTCAAGGGCGGTCTCGCCGCCGTTCTGTTCGGCGTCGACGCCGCCGATGGCGGCCGCGCCAATCCCTTCCTTCCGGGCAAGCTCGCGGGCCTCCTGCCGCCCGGCCGCTATCGCTTCGAGGGCGAAGGCGTCGACGCGCACGCGGCCGCTCTCGGCTATCTGCTTTCGGCCTATCGGTTCGGCCGCTATCGCAAGCCGCGCGCCGCCGCCGTCACGCTCGAATTGCCGCGCGGTCCCGCCCGCGCGCGGATCGAGGCGATCGCGGCGGCCGTCACGTTCGGACGCGACCTCATCAACACGCCGACAAACGATCTCGGCCCGGACGCGCTCGAAAAGGCGGCGACGGCGCTGGCGCGCAAGCACGGCGCCCGCACGAACGCGGTGCGCGGCGCGGATCTCCTGAAAAGGAATTTTCCGCTGGTCCATGCGGTCGGCAAGGGCGCGTCGGAGGCCCCGCGCATTCTCGACGTCAAATGGGGCGCGAAAGGCCCGAAGGTGACGCTGGTCGGCAAGGGCGTCTGTTTCGACACCGGCGGCCTCGATCTCAAACCGAGCGCGGCCATGTTGCTCATGAAGAAGGACATGGGCGGCGCCGCGACCGCGCTGGCGGCCGCCTCGATGATCATGCAGGCCGAATTGCCGGTGCGCCTGCGCATCATCCTGCCGATCGTCGAGAATTCGGTCTCCGCGGCGTCGTTCCGTCCGGGCGACGTCTATCCGAGCCGCGCCGGGCTGACGGTCGAGATCGGCAATACCGACGCGGAAGGGCGGCTCATCCTCGCCGATGCGCTCGCGCTCGCCGATGCGGACGAGCCCGACCTTCTGTTCGATTTCGCGACGCTGACCGGCGCCGCGCGCGTCGCGCTCGGGCCGGACCTGCCGGCCCTGTTCTGCGGCGACGATGCGCTCGCCGCGGAAATCGCGGCGGCCGGCGCGGCCGCGGCCGATCCGGTCTGGCGCCTGCCGCTCTGGGCGCCTTACGACGGCCAGATCGAAAGCAAGGTCGCCGATCTCAACAACGTCGCCGGCGGTCCGTTCGCCGGCGCCATCGTCGCCGCGCTCTTCCTTCAGCGGTTCGTCCGCAAATCGCGCGGGAACTGGGCGCATTTCGACGTTTACAACTGGAACCAGCGCGCAATGCCCGCGCGCCCCGAAGGCGGCGACATCCAGGCGGCGCGCCTCGTGTTCGAACTGTTGCAAAGGCGCGTCGGCGGACTTGCGCCGCGCGGCAAAAGAGCGAAATAATACGCCTCCGAAACAACAGGGCCTCGTCCGTTCGTTCATGCTCGCGATCAGGCCGCAACAGGCGCTCAACCTTCTCAACGCCGTTGCGCTCGACGTCGTTCGCGAAAAGGGCCCGCAAGGGCACCCGGACTTCACCTTTCGCCAATTGTCGATCCTGCTGACGATCTATCTGGAGCGACCGCCGCACACGGTGCGCGCGATCGCGGCGCGTCTCGGCGTCACAAAGCCGGTCATCACGCGCGCGCTCGATTCGCTCGGCGCAATCGACCTCGTCACGCGCCGCCGCGACGAGGCCGACCGCAGAAACGTCATCGTCCAGCGCACGGTGAAGGGCGCGCTGTTCGTCGAACAGCTCGGCGATCTCGTTGTCGAACGCGCAAAGGAGCTGGCGTGAGCGATTTCGACAAGCGATTGACGCCTGCCCGTCCAGACCTCGCTGCGGCGCATCTGCGGGGAAAGGTCGAGGCGGCGCGTTTCGTCGAGGGACGCAGGATGCAGGTCGCAGCCCCGCTCGCCGACGTGAAATCGGCGCCGTCGCCGGACGCGAGCCTCGACACGCAGGCGCTCTGCGGTGAGATCGTCACGGTCTACGAGCGGAACGAAGGCTGGGCCTGGGCGCAGCTTCAAAGGGATTCCTACGTCGGATATGTGCCGGAGGCTGCGCTGTCGGCCGATGTTGTCGCGCCGACGCATCACGTCGCCGTTCGGGCGACGTTCGTCTATCCCGGTCCCAACATGAAACTGCCGCCGCTCGCCACGCTGCCCTTCCTGGCGGCGGTGGCCGCGGTCGAGACGAATGGCGAATTCATGCGACTGGCGCATGGCGGATTCGTATTCGCGCGTCATCTCGCAGACGTCGCGCAAAGGACGGAGGATTTCGTCACGGTCGCCGAATCCATGCTGGGCGCGCCCTATCTCTGGGGCGGCAAGACGCCGGCGGGCGTCGATTGCTCCGGCCTCGTGCAGGTCGCCTTGCACGCCGCCGGCGCCGACGCGCCGCGCGACACGGACATGCAGGCGCGCGCGCTCGGCTTTCATCTGCCCGTCGACGAATCGCCGCGGCTCCAGCGCGGCGATCTCGTCTTCTGGAAGGGCCATGTGGGAATCATGCGGGACGCGGACACGCTGCTGCACGCCAATGGCCATCACATGCTCGTCGCAAGCGAACCCTTGCGGCAGGCGCGCGAAAGAATCGCGGCGAATTCATACGGGGCGATCACGGCGATCAAGCGGCTCGCGTAGATCCCGCGCCCATCGCGCGCGCCGAACTCTCGGCTGCATTTTCCGCGCGGCGCTGCACGACATGGTTTGCACGACTCTCTCGCCGCAGGAGGGCGTACGCTGCGGTAAGAGGGCTCAGTGTCCGACGGGCGTCAGGACCCGGTGGGAAGAGCTTGTGGATTGACGACGTTGACCGGCGCGCCTGCGGCAAAAGCGTTGATCTGTTCGAATATGTCCGTGAACTGTAGCTGAAATTCCTCGCGCGTGACGTAACCGATGTGCGGCGTGCAGACGACATTGTCCATGTGGAGCAGCGGATTATCGACGCGCTCGATCGGTTCGACGTCGAAGACGTCGATCGCCGCGCGTCCCGGCCGACCGGCTTTCAGCGCCGCCTCCAGCGCTCCGGGCGCGATGAGGCCTGCGCGACTCGTATTCACGATGAGCGAGTCCGGCTTCATGCGCGCGAGGTCATCGCCGTCTACGATTCCTCGTGTAGCAGGCACAAGCCGCATGTGCAGGGTCAGGATGTCGGCGCGGGAAAAGAACTCCGCCTTGTCGCGTGCGGCCTGATAGCCGTCGGCCAGCGCCTTTTCGCGAGAAGGCTCGCGCCCCCACACCACCACGTTCATTCCGAAGACGCGAGCATATTTTGCGAGTTCGCCGCCGATCCTGCCATATCCAAAAATCCCGAGTGTCTTCCCGCGCAGCGTTGAACCCAACCCGATCTGCCACCGCCCTTTCTTCATCGCGTTCATTTGCTGCGGAATTCCACGCATCGCCGCTATGATCAGCCCCCAAGTGAGTTCGGCCGTTGCATACGACGGCGAACCCGGGTGGAGATTCGAGCAGAGCAGCACTCCGCGTGCTGTCAGGGCGTCGACGTCGATATGCGGATAGACGCTCCGCTGGCTCACAAGCCTGAGATCGGGCAACCGATTGATGAGCGAGGCGCGTAGAGGCGTCCGCTCGCGAATGAGCACCAACGCCTCGGTTTTCGCGAGTCTGCGGCTCAGTTCGGCTTCGTCCGTAACGTGATCGTTGAAGACTGTGACATCGTGCGCGTCAAGCAAGGAAAAGCAAGGCAAGGTGCGGAGCGTATCGCTCCAGTCGTCGAGAATGGAGACGCGCATCAATCAGCTTTCATGAGCAAGGAAGGAGCGTCCGTCCGGCGTAATCAAAATCATGTTCATTCCATCTATACGCGCTCTGGTTACAAATCCGCGCTCGTTTGCGTCTTCCCAAACCGGCAGGCGCGGGCATGATGTACGCCACGCGTCCATGACCTCCGCATAAGGTTTTCCGTCCGAGCCAATCCAGGCGAGCAGATCACGCAGCAGCGGATCGACTGATTCCGACATACGAACCTCCCTAGAGCCAAACTCGAGCGAAACATAATGCCGTCGGGCGACCTCGACAAACGGTCGGCCAGCCGCAGCCGGCGATCCGCTCGAAGGCCGCGGTTGGCGCGGCGGCGGAGGCCTCACAGGATCTTCTGCACCAGCAGCAGGTCGCGCCACGCGTCGAACTTCCAGCCGACCTCGGGCATCCGCCCGACTTCGGCGAAACCCAGTTGACTGTGCAGCGCCACCGACGCGTCGTTCGGCAGGCCGATCGCGCCGACCATGACGTGATCGCCGCGCTTCCGTCCGGCTTCGATCAGCGGCTTCATCAGCGCGCGTCCGAGGCCGCGGCGACGAAAATCCCTGTGGATGTAGACGGAATGTTCGACGGTGCGCGCGTAGCCGTCGTAGGCCCGGAAAGGCCCGAAGCTCGCGTAGCCGGCGACCACGCCGTCGATATCGGCGACGAGCACCGGAAAACTTTCATGCTGTCGCGCCAGAAACCATTCGATCCGGTTCTCGAGCGAGAACGGATGATGCATCCACGTCGCGAGCGTGTTGACGATCGCATCGTTCAGAATGTCGGCGATCGCCGCTACGTCGTTCTCGCGCGCAGCCCGTATGAGCGCGCTCATGTCGAAGGCTTCACGTCAGCGCTGCGCCCCGGCGCTCGGGAATGCAGGTCCACAGCGCGACGAGATCTATGGCGTAGATGATCGCGAGCAATGCGATCGCGGCGGAGAAAGAATAGGCCGTCGCGAGCGCCAGAATCACGATCGGCCCGAAGCCGCCGACGCCGCGGCCGAGATTGAACAGCACGTTCTGCGCGGTCGCGCGCGCCTCGGTCGGATAGAGTTCGCTCATCAGCGCGCCGTATCCGCCGAGCATCCCGTTGACGAACACGCCCATGATCGCGCCGCCGATCAAAAGCGCGTTCTCGCTCGCAAGCTGGGAATAGACGAGCACGGAAACGAGCGCGCCGACCATGTAGAGGGTGAAGATCGGCTTGCGGCCGAACCGGTCGGCGAGCTGGCCGAACAGCCAGATGCCGAAGCCCATGCCGACGACGGTGACGAGCGTCCATGTCACCGATTTGGTCACGCCGAACTTGAACTGGTTGGCGAGGTAGTTCGGCATCCAGATCATGATGCCGTAATAGCCGAAGTTCTGGACCGAGCAGAGGATGAACATGCCGAGCGAGACGAGCGACGTTTCGCGGTCCTTCACGAGCAGGCCGACAGGCAACGCGCTCTTCGAGGCGCGGATCTTCTCGATATAGCCCTCTGGCTCGCCGACGCTGCGGCGGATCAGGAACGAGATCAGCGCCGGCAGGAGGCCGAGCAGGAACATGCCGCGCCAGCCGATCGAGGGTTTGAGGAAAACGGTCGCAAGGCCCGCGACGAGCACGCCCGCCTGCCAGCCGAGGCCGACATAGGACGAGGCGCGCGCGCGTTGCGAGGCGGGCCAGGCCTCCGCCACCAGCGCCATGCCGATGCCGAATTCCCCGCCGAGGCCGAGGCCGGCGATGGTGCGATAGGCGAGCAGGTCCCAATAGCCCTGCGCGAGCGCGCAGAGCCCGGTGAAGATCGCGAAGATGAGGATCGTCCAGGTCAGCACGCGCACCCGCCCGAACCGGTCCGACAGCATGCCGAACAGGATGCCGCCGATCACGGCGCCGACCAGCGTCATGGTGACGAGCGAACCGGTCTGCGCCGGCGTCAGGCGCAGGTCCTTGCCGATGTCGCCGAGCATGAAGCCGAGGATCAAAAGGTCGAACCCGTCCATGGCGTAGCCGATCGCGGAGGCGACCAGCGCCTTGTGGGCGTAGGAATCGGGCCGCTCGTCGGCGGCGAGGCTGGCGACGCTCATGGACGCTCCGGACAGGTTCGCGAGCCCCCGGCTCGCCTTACGGTCCCGGATAATGCGAGGCGCGCGCGCCGCGGTCCAGCTTAGCCGCCCGCCTTTTCCACTATCGCGAGCGCGGCTTTCACCGCGCCGTCGATGTCGAGGTCGGTCGTATCGAGGATCCTGGCGTCGGCCGCCGCTTTCAGGGGCGCCGAGGAGCGGTGCGAATCGCGTTCGTCGCGCTTGCGGATGTCGGCGAGAACGGCTGCGTAATCGACCGCTTCGCCGCGGCCCTTCAGCTCCAGCGCGCGCCGCTGCGCGCGCGTCTCGGGGCTCGCGGTCACGAAAATCTTCACGTCCGCCTCGGGCGCGATCACGGTGCCGATGTCGCGGCCGTCCAGCACCGCGCCGCGCGGATGCAGCGTAAAGCGTCGCTGCATGTCGACGAGCGCCGCGCGCACGGGCCCCATGGCGGCGACGACCGAGGCGGCCTCGCCCATTTCGCGTCCGCGCAGCCGCGTTTCGTCGAAATCGACGAGCGCCAGCCCGCGCGCGGCGGCGACGGCGCGTTCCACATCGTCGAGCGGGCCGCCCTCGTCCATCAGCGCGAGCGCGGTCGCGCGATAGAGCATGCCGGTATCGAGATGCGGCAGATCGAAATGCGCCGCGAGCCGCCGCGCGATCGTTCCCTTGCCCGAGGCCGCCGGTCCGTCAATGGCGATGATCATGAAAACTGCGCCCCGAGCGCGGCCATCGACGGTTTGAAGGTCGGAAAACTCGTCGCGATCATCGTCTCGTCGTCGACCGCGACCTCCCGGCGGGAGGCGAGGCCCATCACCAGAAAGCTCATGGCGATACGATGGTCGAGATGCGTGGCGACGAGCCCGCCGCCCTCGGCCTGGCCGCCCGCGCCGCGCACGATCAGATCGTCGCCTTCGATCGCGCAATCGACGCCGTTCGCCTTCAATCCGTCGGCGACGGCGGCGAGCCGATCGGATTCCTTCACGCGCAATTCGTGCAGGCCGCGCATGCGCGTCTCGCCGGCGGCGAAGGCGGCGGCGACGGCGAGAATCGGATATTCGTCGATCATAGATGGCGCGCGCGCGGCGGGCGCATCCACGCCCTTCAGCGCGCTTGCGCGCACCCGCAGGTCGGCGACGTCCTCGCCGCCCTCGACGCGGCGATCGAGTTCGACGATGTCCGCGCCCATTTCCAGAAGCGTCGTCAGCAATCCGGTGCGCAACGGATTCATCATCATGCCTTCGACGACGATCTCCGAGCCGGGCGTCACGAGCGCGGCGACGATCGCGAAGGCGGCCGAGGACGGATCGGCCGGCACGATCACCGGGCGCGGCGCCAGTTTCGGACGGCCTTCGAGCGTGATCTTGCGGCCGTCCTCGCCGAACGTCTCGCTGCGAACCTGCGCGCCGAAATGCGCGAGCATCTTTTCCGTGTGGTCGCGGCTCGCTTCTCTCTCGATGACGACCGTGCGGCCCGGCGAGTTCAGTCCCGCAAGCAGGACGGCGGACTTGATCTGCGCCGAGGCGACCGGCGTGCGATATTCGATCGGCGCGGGCTCCGGCGTTCCCTCCAGCAGGATCGGGCAGCGTCCGCCCTCGCCCTGTTCCAGCACGCGCGCGCCCATGAGCTCGAGCGGATCGAGGATGCGCCGCATCGGGCGTTTGCGCAGCGAGGCGTCGCCGTCGAATCGCGCCGTGACCGCATGGCCGCCGACGACGCCCATCATCAGGCGCGAGCCTGTGCCCGCATTGCCGAAATCCAGCGTTTCGGCCGGCGCCGGAAGCGAGCCGAGACCTGCGCCGCGCACGCGCCAGCTTCCCGGTCCGAGCCGTTCGATCGAAGCGCCGAGCGCCCGGCACGCTGCGCCCGTGCGCAACACGTCGTCGCCTTCCAGCAGCCCCTCGATCCGCGTCTCGCCGATCGTGAGCAAGCCCAGGATGAAGGCGCGATGGGAGATCGACTTGTCGCCGGGCGCGCGGATACGTCCGGAAAGCGGCCCGGATCTGCGCGCGGTCAGACGCTGCGGCGCATTGGCGGCGTGCGACAAACTCTACCTTCCCTTCGCGAACTCGGGCCGCGCCATAGCACGCCGGCTCCGGGCCTGTCATGTCGCGCCGAGGCCGCGAAGTCCGGCCTTTGGGCGCTAGCGGCGATTTTCCCATTTGACAGGCGCGGCGCGCCCTTTTAACCGAAGCGCCGCAGACAAACGGGGCGCGGCCGCGCCGACCGCAGGGGACCTGAATCGTGGCGAAACCGGAACTCGGCAGCAAGAGACAGTGCCTCAGTTGCGGCACGAAGTTTTTCGACCTGAACAAGGAGCCGATCGTCTGCCCGAAATGCGGGACGGTCTTCCAGGCGGCCATGCCCTCGCGCGCCGCGCAGCGCGCCGCCGCCGCCGAGGAAGAAGAGACCGAGCAGGACGCCGGCGCCGAAGTCGTGTCCCTGGAGGAAGCCGACGCGGAAGCCGCGCCGGATGCCGCCGCCGCGACCGACGACGACATCGAGATCGAGGACGACGAGGCCGCCGACGACACGTTCCTCGAGGAAGAAGAAGACGACGACAGCGACGTGTCCGACCTCATCGACGGCGAAATCGAGGACGACGAAGAAGGCTGACATCGGAGGCTTGTGGAGGCGAGGCCTTTCCACTATACAGCCGCCTGCCGCGGGCGCCCCATGCCCGCGCGACATAAAACGGGGCCATAGCTCAGTTGGGAGAGCGCTTCAATGGCATTGAAGAGGTCGTCGGTTCGATT
>JAGWTW010000151.1 GCA_028868735.1 Hyphomicrobiales bacterium
TTGGTGCAGGAGAAGGAATTGACCGCGAGCTTGCGCGCATTCTCGTACAGCGCCTGCGGCCAGACCGACCAGCCGAGCCGCCAGCCGGTCATGGCGTAGGTTTTCGAGGCGCCGTCGAGCAGGATCAGCCGGTCGCGAATCTGCGGGTAGGCGAGCAGCGTCTGGTGGGCGAGACCGTCATAGGTCATCTGCCCGTAGATCTCGTCCGACATGATCGCGACATCGGGGAATCTCTCCAGTCCCTTCACCAGCGCGTCGATCTCGGATTTCGGCGTGACGCCGCCGGTCGGGTTGGCCGGCGAATTGACGATGATGAGCCGCGTTTTCGGCGTGATCAGCGACAGCGTCTCTTCGGCCGAAAAGGCGAAGCCGTTTTCCTCGCGGATCGGAATCGGGACCGGGGTCGCCCCGGTATATTCGATCATCGAGCGGTAGATCGGAAAACCGGGATCGGGATACATGATTTCCGCGCCGGGCTCGCCGAACATCAGGATCGCCATGTACATCGTGACCTTGCCGCCCGGCACGACCATGACCGCTTCCGGCGAGACATCGACGCCATAGCGCTTGTGAAGATCGTTGGCGATCGCTTCGCGCAGCGGCAATATGCCTGTCGCCGGCGTATAGCCGTGATGGCCGTCGCGCAGCGCCTTGATCGCGGCTTCGACGATGTGCGGCGGCGTTGCGAAATCCGGCTGGCCGATGCCGAGATTGACGATGTCGCGCCCCTGTCGTTGCAAATCGGTCGCGCGGGCGAGAACCGCGAATGCGTTTTCCTCGCCTATGCGCGAGAAGGCGGGAACGACGTGCAGCATGGGGTTTCCTCACAGCCTTGCTTTGCGGGCTTGATCGGAAATATTTGCCGGAAGGTCAATCGCTGAAATGTCAGCGCGCGCCCGGCGCCGGCTGGCTAACCCCCGCCGAAACGTTTCACCGCCTCTTCCACGGCCGCGCGCTGGCTGGCGGAAAGCTGCGACAGCCGGCTGTCGAGCCATGCGTCCTCGATCCCGGCGGTACGCGCGAGCAGGTGCCATTTCATGGCTTCGACGATATCCGGCGCGACCCCGCGCCCAGCGGCGAGCAGGCGCGCGGCCCGGTTCTGCGCGACGGGATTATTGCGCTGGGCGGCCTTCAAGAACCATCTGGCGGCGGCCGCCTCGTCCTTCGGAGCGCCCTCGCCGTTGAACAGCATGATGGCGTATTCGACCATGGCCGGCACGTTGTCGCCTTCGGCGCCCTGCTTGAACCATTCGACGGCGCGGGCGTCGTTGCGATCGGTTCCGCGACCGAGGTGGTAGAGCACGCCGAGCGAATAGGCCGCGTCCGCGCTGCCGTCCGCGGCCGCGCGCCTGAAATTGTCGATCGCGGCGGAAAAGTCCGGCTGGCCGGCCTCCGCCTCGATCGCCATGACGCCGAGATTGTAGCGGGCTTCGGCATGTCCCTTCGCCGCGGCCTGTTCGAACATCCTTTTCGCGAGCGCGCGGTCGATCGGCATGCCCTGGCCCTTCAGGGCCGCGATGCCGACCGCGAACGCGGCGTTCGGCTCGCCGAGATCGGCGGCCTCGCGGTAAAGCCGCAGCGATTCCTTCGGGTCCTTGTCGGTTCCCTCGCCCGTTGCGTGCAGCAAGGCGAGCAGCGTCAAGGCGGACGCGTCGTTCTTGTCGGCGGCGATCCGCGCCTGCGCCAGATCGAATGCGGTCTTGTAGAAGCCGCGTTGATAGGCGGCGTAGGCGTCGTCGGCCGTGGCGGGCTTTGCAGGCGCGATACGCAAGGGCATGGCGGGCGTGCCGGGCGCCGGTATTTCCGGCCGCAGCATGCTCGGCGCGTTGGCGAGCGGCCCCTCGCCCCGCAGAAGATCGTCGGCGTGCGCGCCGACGGGCGCAGCGAGCAGAAGGGCGAGCGCCAATTTGGCCTTCATGCCAGCGCTCCGACGCAGCGCTTTTGCGCGTCCGCAACCGCGACCGCGGGGCCGCGGGGATCCTCCCAGACGGCGTTCTCGAGCGCGACGAATTCGACGCGCGCTTCAGCGAGCGCCTCCACCTCGCCGAGCGTGCGCGCGAAGGCCACGCAGGGCACGTTGAAGATTTCCGCCCACCATTGCGCCTGTTCGCGCACGTCCTGCGGCGAGACGTCGAAATCCGGCCACCCGAACATCAGGTAGTCGACGTCGCGCTCGCCCACGCTCATGCATTCGTCGCGCGTCGCAAGGCCGCCGACGCCGACGATGCGCTCGGGCTTGAGGCTGTCGAGCGCGCGCTCGAAGGCTTCGCCGTTTCCGTTTATGTGCACGCCGTCGGCGCCGGCGCGCGCGGCGAGCTGCGCGTCGCCTTCGAGCAGCACGGCGGCGTCGACCTTCTGCGCGAGCGGCGCGAGGTCGCGCACGATCTGTTTGCGCGCGGCCGGGTCGTCGGTCGCGAAGCGGATGAGCAGGCAGGCGACGTCGCCCGCGTCGATCGCGGCCGCCAGCGCCTTGTCGAAGGGGCTGGCAGCCGACAGTTTGGGCGTGACGAGATAGAGGCGGGGCGGGAAAATGTCGGGGTCGCTCGCCATGGATGGGCTCTCGCTGGTCGTTCTTGCGCCGGTCGTTCCTGCGTTGTTTCACCCGAGAATCGGGACGAAAACGCGGCAGAAACGGTCTAGCACGGCGCGTCGTCGAGGCGCAGCGCGGCGTGCTTGCCTCCGCGCCGGCTTGGCCCAACAATCGCGGCTCGAAACGGGGAGCCGCCGATGTCCGGACGCCTGAACTATGCCACCGCCGCGCCCGAGGTCCGAACCATCATGCTCGACTTCTGGCAGAAGGTGGAAAATCTCGACCTCGAGCCGAAATTGCTGCATCTGATCTATCTGCGCGCCTCGCAGCTCAACGGCTGCGCCTTCTGCGTCGACATGCACGCCAAGGACATGCGCGCGGCCGGCGAGAGCGAGCAGAAAGTCTACATGACGAGCGCATGGCGTGAGGCCGGCAAGCTCTACAGCCCGCGCGAACGCGCCGCGCTCGCCTGGACCGAAGCGGTGACGCTGCTGCCGAACCGCGAGGTCTCGGACGAAGTCTACGCCGAAGCGTTGACGCAATTTTCCGAGAGCGAACTCGCGAAACTCACGCTGGCGGTGGTCGAGATCAATTGCTGGAACCGGCTCAACGTCGCGTTCCGCACGCCGGCGGGAAGTTACAAGCCGAAGGTGAGCGTGCGGGCGGGGTGAGAATGTCATTCCCGACGCCTGCACAGCAGGCGATCGGGAATCCAGGAGCCGCAACGGACAAAGATAGGGGAACGGGATGCCCGCTTTCGCGGGCATGACACAGCTTACGCGAACTTCGGATCGAGTTCGCCCTTGCCGTATTTCGTCGCCATTTCGGCGAGCGTGGCGATGCGCTTGATCTTCGAGGCGTTGCCGGCCGTGCCGAATTCCTCGAGGCGCTGCTTGCAGATCTTCGTCATCGCTTCCTGCGCGGGCTTCAGATATTTGCGCGGGTCGAATTCGCCGGGATGTTCGGCGAAGACCTTGCGGATCTGGCCGGTGATCGCCATGCGGTTGTCCGTGTCGATGTTGATCTTGCGCACGCCGTTCTTGATGCCGCGCTGAATCTCCTCGACCGGCACGCCCCAGGTCTGGGGCATCTTGCCGCCGAACTTGTTGATGATGTCCTGCAGATCCTGCGGCACCGAGGAGGAGCCGTGCATCACGAGATGCATGTTCGGCATCTTGCGATGGATTTCCTCGATCACGTTCATCGCCAGCACCTTGCCGTCGGGCTTGCGCGTGAATTTGTAGGCGCCGTGCGAGGTGCCCATGGCGATGGCGAGCGCATCGACCTTGGTCTCCTTCACGAACTTCACGGCTTCGTCGGGGTTCGTGAGCAGCTGGTCATGCGAAAGCTTGCCTTCGGCGCCGTGGCCGTCTTCCTTCTCGCCTTCGCCGGTCTCGAGCGAGCCGAGCACGCCGAGTTCGCCCTCGACCGAAATGCCGCCGAGATGGGCCATGGTCGTGACCTGCTTCGTCACGCCGACATTGTAGGTCCAGTCGGCCGGCGTCTTGCCGTCTTCCTTCAGCGAGCCGTCCATCATGACGGAGGTGAAGCCCGCCTGGATCGCGGTCATGCAGGTGGCCGGGCCATTGCCGTGGTCGAGATGCACGCAGATCGGAATATGCGGATAGATTTCGACGAGCGCGTCCATCATGTGCTTCAGCATGACGTCGTTGGCGTATTGCCGTGCGCCGCGCGAGGCCTGGATGATGACGGGCGCATCGACTTCGTTCGCAGCGACCATGATCGCCAGCGCCTGCTCCATATTGTTGATGTTGAAGGCCGGCACGCCGTAGCCGTGCTCGGCGGCGTGATCCAGCAATTGTCTCATCGTGATGCGGGCCATGTTCGAAACCTTTCTGCTTCAATGTTTACGATAACGCCGGTTTGCTGCCGGCGGCTTGTTCAGGCCTTGAGCGCCTCGACGCCCGGCAGCGGCTTGCCTTCCATCCATTCGAGGAAGGCGCCGCCGGCGGTCGAAACATAGGTGAAATCGTGGGCCACTCCGGCGTGCGCGAGCGCGGCCACGGTGTCGCCGCCGCCGGCGACGGCGATCAGCTTGCCCGCCTTGGCGCGCTTGGCGGCGTCGCGCGCCACGGCAACGGTGCCCTTGTCGAACGGCGTCAGTTCGAACGCGCCGAGCGGGCCGTTCCACACCAGCGTCGCGGCCTCCGCGATCGCGGCGTTGATGCGCTCGACCGAGCGCGGGCCGACGTCGAGGATCATCGCGTCTTCGGGAATGGCGTCGAGGCCGTAGGTCTGATGCGGCGCGTTCGCTTCGAAACGGTAGGCGATGGTCGCGTCGACCGGCAGGATGATGGCGCAACGCGCCTTGTCCGCTTTCGCGAGGATTTCGCGAGCCGTGTCGGCGAGGTCCTTCTCGCACAGGCTCTTGCCGACGTTCACGCCCTGCGCGTGCAGGAACGTGTTGGCCATGCCGCCGCCGATGACGAGCGCGTCGACCTTGCTGACGAGATTGCCGAGCAGGTCCAGCTTGGTCGAAACCTTCGCGCCGCCGACGATGGCGACGACAGGCTTCTTCGGGCTGCCCAGCGCCTTGTCGAGCGCCTCGAGTTCGGCCTGCATCGTGCGGCCGGCGTAGGCCGGCAGCTTGTGCGCGAGGCCTTCTGTCGAGGCGTGCGCACGATGCGCGGCGGAGAAAGCGTCGTTGACATAGGCGTCGCCGAGCTTGGCGAGGCCGGCGACGATCGCCGGATCATTTTTCTCCTCGCCCTTGTGAAAGCGGGTGTTCTCGAGCAGCAGCACGTCGCCGTCCTTCATCGCGGCGACGGCCTTTTCGGCGGCCTCGCCGATGCAGTCGGACGCGAAGGCGACCGGACGCTTAAGGTGATCGCCCAAAACCTTCGCGATCGGCTTCAGCGAATTGGCTTCGTCCGGGCCGTTCTTCGGACGGCCGAAATGAGCGAGCAGCACGACCTTGCCGCCCTTGTCGGCGAGTTCGCGAATGGTCGGCAGAATGCGGTCGATGCGCGTGGCGTCCGTCACGCGGCCGTTTTCCATCGGCACGTTGAGATCGACGCGCACCAACACGCGTTTGCCCTGCGGCTGAAGCTGATCGAGTGTCCGGAACGCCGCCATGTTCTTCTCCTTCAGTGCGCCGTCTGCGCAACGTCATCCCGTTTCGGCATGGCCAACATCAAAACGCCGATGGCCGGCAGGATGGAGCAGAGGCGATAGACAAAATCGAGTGAAGTGTGATCTGCGAGAATGCCGAGCAAAGCGGCGCCGAGGCCGCCGGTGCCGAAAGCGAAGCCGAAGAACAGGCCGCCGATCATGCCGACGCGGCCGGGCGCGAGCTCCTGCGCATAAACGAGGATCGCCGGGAAGGACGAAGCCATCACGAAGCCGATGACGCCGGTCAGGACAATGGTCCAGGCGAAGTTCGCGAAGGGAAGCGCGAGCGAGAACGGCAGCACGCCGACGATGGAAATCCAGATGACGCCGACGCGGCCGAAGCGATCGCCGATCGGGCCGCCGAAGAAGGTGCCGGCGGCGATCGCGAACATGAAGACGAAGAGATAGAGCTGCGAATCCTGGATCGACAGGTGGAAGCGCTCAATCAGATAGAAAGTGTAGAAGCTCTGCAGGCTCGCCATGTAGAAGTTCTTGGAGAACACCAGCACGAGCAGGATTGCGATGGCGATCCATTGCTTGCGCGTCAGGGGCGCGGGATTGGTCGGCAGCTTGCGGCGTTCGCCGAGATGGGCGGCGTACCAGCGGCCGACCCATGCGAGAATCGCCATGCCCGCGAAGGCGACGATGGCGAACCAGGCGATCGCGCTCTGGCCGTAGGGGGCGATGACGATCGCGGCCAGCAGCGGACCGATGGCCTGGCCGGTATTGCCGCCGACCTGGAAAAAGCTCTGCGCGAAACCGAAGCGGCCGCCCGACGCCGCGCGCGCGACGCGCGAGGATTCCGGATGGAAGATCGAAGAACCTGTGCCGATGATGGCGGCGGCGATCAGCACGAGCCCGAGCGTGTGGGCGCGCGAAAGCAGCAGCAGGCCCACGAGCGAGCAGATCATGCCGATGGCGAGCGAATAAGGCTGCGGCTTCTTGTCTGTGGCGATCCCGACGAGCGGCTGGAGCAGGCTCGCGGTGATCTGGAAGACGAGCGTGATGATTCCGATTTCGGCGAAGTCGAGCGAGAGGTCCCGCTTGAGGATCGGATAGATCGCCGGCAGCAGCGATTGAATGAGATCGTTGAGGCAATGCGACAGGCTCAGCGCCGCGAGGATCGGCAGCGTGGTCCGCATCGCGGACGTCGATTGAACCGGATTTGTCGCTTGAAGGGTCAAATCAATTCCCGATGTCGCCTTCCTTGCGAGCGGAGCGAAGCAACCCATCCACTGCGATTAGAGGATGGATTGCTTCGACGTTATGCGCCTCGCAACGAGGGAATGGTCAGATCAGCTTGCCCATCGCGACGGCGGTGTCGCCCATGCGGTTGGAGAAGCCCCATTCGTTGTCGTACCACGACAGGATCGAGACGAGATGTCCGTCCATCACCTTGGTCTGGTCCATGTGGAAGATCGAGGAGTGCGGGTCGTGATTGAAGTCGCACGACACGTTCTTGTCGTTGGTGTAGCCGAGAATGCCCTTCAACGGGCCGTCGGCCGCCTTCTTGATCGCGGCGTTGACCTCGTCTTTCGAGGTTGCGCGCTTCGCGATGAACTTCAGATCGACGACGGAGACGTTCGGCGTCGGCACGCGCATGGCGAAACCGTCGAGCTTGCCGTTGAGCTCCGGCAGCACGAGGCCGACGGCCTTGGCGGCCCCGGTCGACGTCGGGATCATCGACAGCGCGGCGGCGCGGGCGCGGTAAAGATCCTTGTGCATGGTGTCGAGCGTCGGCTGGTCGCCGGTGTAGGAATGGATGGTCGTCATCATTCCCTTTTCGATGCCGATCGCATCGTTCAGCACCTTGGCGACGGGCGACAGGCAGTTCGTCGTGCAGGACGCGTTCGAGACGACGAGGTGATCCTTCGTCAGCTTGTCGTGGTTGACGCCGAAGACGACGGTAAGGTCCGAATTCTCGCCGGGCGCGGAAATCAGCACGCGCTTTGCGCCGGCCTTGAGATGATCGGCGGCCTTGTCGCGGGCGGTGAAGATGCCCGTGCATTCCATCGCGATGTCGACGCCCAGCGCCTTGTGAGGGAGTTCTGCGGGATTGCGGACGGCCGTCACCTTGATCGGACCGCGGCCGACGTCGATCGTGTCGCCGGCGACCTTCACCTCGTGCGGGAAGCGGCCGTGCACCGAATCATAGCGCAGGAGATGCGCGTTGGTCTCCACGGGGCCGAGATCGTTGATCGCGACGACTTCGATGTCCTTGCGGCCGGACTCGATGATCGCGCGCAGCACATTGCGCCCGATGCGTCCGAAACCATTGATCGCGACCTTCACAGCCATGTGTCTTTTCCTTCCTCAGCGGATGCTCGAATGGCGGGCTCCTTATCACAGGCGCGCCCATTCGTCATGCAATTGCGCCCGGCATTTCGGCCGGGCGCGACGCAAGTATTACTCGACGTCAACAAACGCTTTACGCGCGGCCCAAAGCTTTCCGGACCGCGTCGGCGGCGGCTTGCGCGGTAATGCCGCAGGCCGCGTACACGTCCTTGTAGGGACCGCTCATCCCGAAGCCCGTCATGCCGATGAAGAGGCCGTCGGGGCCGACGATCGCGTCCCAGCCTTCGCGCACGCCCGCCTCGATGGCGATCCGGACCGGGGCGTCGCCGATGACGGCCTTACGCTCCGCGACGGGCCGCTTCGCGAAGAGTTCGA
>JAGWTW010000220.1 GCA_028868735.1 Hyphomicrobiales bacterium
ATTCCGGCATCCTGCAAGCCGACGCCTACGGCGGATACAACCGGCTCTACGAAGAAGGCCGAAGTCCCGGCCCGATTGTGGAAGCCGCCTGTTGGGCTCATGCGCGGCGCAAGTTCTTCGTGCTCGCCGACATCGAGACGAGCGCCCGACGACGGGCGTCGAACAAGACGCCGTCCCCGATCTCTCCTCTCGCGCTGGAGGCCGTCCGCAAGATCGATGTCCTGTTCGACATCGAGCGCGCGATCAACAGTCTCGACGTCGCCGCGCGTAAGGCCGCGCGTCAGGAACGAAGCGTCCCTGTCGTCGCCGAGCTCGAAGCCTGGATGCGCGCCGAACGCTCCGCGATGTCGCGTCATAAGGACGTCGCCAAAGCCATGAACTACATGCTCAAGCGCTGGGGCGCGTTCACCCGTTTCCTCGGCGACGGACGGATTTGCATCACAAACAATGCCGCCGAACGCGCCCTGCGCGGGATCGCTCTCGGCAGAAAGTCGTGGCTTTTCTGCGGGTCCGATCGCGGAGGTCAGCGCGCCGCCGCCATGTATTCCCTGATCGTCTCCTGCAAATTCAACAACGTCGACCCGCAGGCCTGGCTCGCCGACGTGCTCGCCCGTATCGCGGATCATCCTGCTCAACAGCTCGACGCCTTGCTGCCGTGGAACTGGAAGCACGCCGAAGTTGCCGCGGCCGCATAAACCAGGCCGGAAATCCAAATCCGCCTTATGCCGCGTGGTTCACCGGACGGATACCGTGGAACCGCATGGCTAGACGGCGCATCACGACGAAGGCGCCAGATCCCTGCTTCAGAGCATCGACCTTTCTGATCTGCCTCTCAGAGAGCAAGCCTCGTGGCTTGACGCACAACGCCGCGGCAATTACTGGCGAAATCGCATGGCCAGTTTCCGGATCTCGAACTGGCTCGAGACGCAAAGCCGTGTGTGGCGCGTCATTGGCCTGCTGCCTTTCGCGGCGGCGCCATGCTCCGAGGAGCCGCTCCAGGTGAGCGAAACTTCCAGTGTACCCGCGCTGCTTGACGTCATGAAATAGATGCCGACCAATGCGGTTTCCGTCCTTCCAACATTGGGCGAGGAAATTCTCAAAATACCACGGTGACGTCGGGCTCAAGGTCGCTCGCCGCCTATCTGGCGGGGTCTTGAACTTGAGCCACTTCGCTATGCTGCGACGCCCATAACCGGTCCGCCGGGCGATCTCGGTGTACGACAACCCGTCCTGCCGGAAGGCATGAACCCTTTCGAATATCTCTTGGCGCGACTGCCTATGGGCGAGGCGGGCGCGACGGCGCTGCGCCGCAGCGTCAATGATGGCGTCGTCTGACAGAATGGCCCTTCCAGAGGCGCGCCCACAAAAGCTCATTTGCTCTTCTATCGCCGCACGAAGGTTCTGGACCAGGTGAAACCGATCGGCGACCTGTTTGGCTTGCGGCGCGCCTTCACGGGCGGCCTGCGCATACAGCCCACAACGGTCCCGGCTGACGATCCCGACAGAAGGGTGATCACGCAGCCATCTCGCTGCAGTAACGACGCTCCGATCTTCGAGAATATCGACAACGGAGCGACGCTCAAGATC
>JAGWTW010000152.1 GCA_028868735.1 Hyphomicrobiales bacterium
ATTTCGGCCGCAATCGCGCCGTGTCATTCCCGCGAAAGCGGGAATCCAGTTCCCATGTCCTGCCGCGCTCGGGGAACTGGATGCCCGCATTCGCGGGCATGACAGTCCATAGGCGGCGAGACGATCTGCAATCGTTTGGCGTGGATGGCCGGGACAAGCCCGGCCATGACGGCGAGAGTCGCGGCAGCAACCGGTCGTTCGTTGGCATTGGCTTATGCGCCGAACGCACCTCCTGCCGGGCCGAGCCGGCCCCGACGCAACGTTTCAGCCTCCCTCTACTTTTGCCTGCTTCCGTTCCACAATTCCCGCTCGATTCGAACGAAGACCGGAACGGGCGGACATGAATCCAGGCGAAGCGCGCGCCGCAGCGGAGCGCGGTGCACCCACCGTGCTCGATCTCTATCTCGGCTGGGGGAAAGTCGGCTTGATGGGCTTCGGCGGCGTCACCCCCTGGGCGCGGCGCATGGTGGTCGAGGAGCGCAAGTGGCTCGACGATTCCGAATATGCGGGGCTGCTCGGCATCGCGCAGGTTCTGCCGGGACCGAATACGCCGAATGTGTGCATCATCATCGGGCAGCGCTTCGCGGGCGCGGCGGGCGCGATCGCATCCGTCGTCGGGCTCATGACGGTCCCGCTGCTCGCGCTGGTCGCGCTCGCGCTCGCTTACGACGCGCTGGCCGCGCATCACTGGTTTCTGGCAGGCGTCGGCGGCGCCGCGGCGGCTGCGGCCGGTCTTGTGCTCGGCACGGCGTTCAAGATGGAGCGGGGCGCAAAGCTCGACCTCGCCGGCACGGCCGTGTGCGCCGCCGTCTTCGCCGCCGTCGGGATATTCAAGGTTCCGCTGATCTGGGCCGTGGTGGTGATCGGTCCGATCTCGGTCGCGCTCGTGCACTTCAGGCGGGCCCCGTGAAGACGGACATTCTGCTCAAGCTCGCAATCGACTTTTCGCTGCTGTCGCTGGTCGCGATCGGCGGCGCCAACGCGATCGTGCCGGAAATGCACCGACAGCTGGTCGACGTGTCGCATTGGATGACCGACGCGGAATTCGTCAACCTGTTCGCCGTGGGGCAAGTCGCGCCAGGGCCGAACATCATGGTGCTGAGCCTCGTCGGCTGGCGGATGGCCGGATTGAACGGGATGATCGTGGCGACGGTCGCCGCGCTGGGCCCGACCTGCCTGCTTTCATGGATGATGGGACGCTTTACCGAACGGCACGGGCGCGCGCCGTGGCTCGACTCGGTCAAGCGCGGGCTCGCGCCGGTCGCGATCGGACTCATCCTCGCGAGCGGGCTGGTTATGGCGCGCGCCGCCGATCACGACGCGCTCAATTTCGCGGCGACTGCCGCAACCTTCGGCATTGTCGTCGGCACGCGCGTCAACCCTCTGTTCGCACTGGCGTTTTTTGGCGTCGCTGCCGGGCTTTTCACGCTCGCCTGAAACCGGTTCGCGAATTCGTATTATCCTTGGTGGAATTCGAACGCAGGCCTATCTATGTTATCGATGACGACCGCGAGCGTCGCGATGGGGCAGATGGCGCCGGGCTTGCACGCGGAAACCGAAGAAACGTCCGTTCGCAGGACGTAAGAAGAGCAGGACAGAAAAATGGCTGCCGAACGCGCGCAAAACTTGCAGGACACGTTCCTCAACTACGTTCGCAAGAACAAAATTCCCCTCACGATATTTCTCGTCAACGGCGTCAAGCTTCAGGGCGTTGTGACCTGGTTCGACAATTTCTGCGTTCTCCTGCGTCGTGACGGCCACTCGCAACTCGTCTACAAGCACGCGATCTCGACGATCATGCCGGGCCATCCGATCCAGATGTTCGAGCCGGGCGAGGAAGCCGCGGCCGAAAAGTAAGGGCGCAGGTTGAACGCAAACGAAGGCGGATTCGAACTCGGCGCGCGCGGCCCAAGCGCTGCGGGCGCGCGGGCTGTCGTCATCGGGCCCTATCTGACCGACCGCGCCGCTCGCGAAAACGCCAGCCTGCGCGCGCCGCAAGCGCGGCTGGACGAAGCGGACGGTCTCGCGCGCGCGATCGACCTCGACATCGTCGGCGACGAACTGGTCATGCTGAACCAGGTGCGGCCGGCGACTTATCTCGGCAAGGGCAAGGTCGACGAGATCGCCGCGCTCATCAGGGACGCCGAGGCCGAGCTCGCCATCATGGATTGCGCGCTGTCGCCGGTGCAGCAGCGCAATCTCGAAAAGGCCTTCAAGGCGAAGGTGATCGACCGCACCGGCCTTATCCTCGAGATCTTCGGCAAGCGGGCGCGCACGCGCGAGGGCGCGTTGCAGGTGGAGCTCGCCCATCTCGCATATCAGAAATCGCGGCTCGTCAGATCGTGGACCCATCTCGAACGCCAGCGCGGCGGGTTCGGCTTTCTCGGCGGCCCCGGCGAGACGCAGATCGAGACCGACCGGCGTTTGATCCAGGAGCGCATGAGCCGGATCGAGAAGGATCTCGAACAGGTCAAGCGCACGCGCGGACTGCATCGCAAGAAGCGTCAGGACGCGCCATGGCCGGTCGTCGCGCTCGTCGGCTATACCAACGCCGGCAAGTCGACGCTGTTCAACCGCCTCACGCGCGCCGACGTCATGGCGAAGGACCTTCTGTTCGCGACGCTCGATCCCACCCTGCGGGCGGTGAAGCTGCCGCATGGCGCGCAAATCATGCTGTCCGATACCGTCGGCTTCATTTCCGACCTGCCGACCATGCTGGTGTCAGCCTTTCGTGCGACATTGGAAGAAGTGATCGAGGCCGACGTCATTCTGCATGTGCGCGACGTGAGCCACGACGACACGGAGGCGCAGAGCGCCGACGTGGAGACGATCCTGCGCGAACTCGGCGTGGAACCGAACGATCATCGCCGGTTGATCGAAGTCTGGAACAAGGCCGATCTTCTGAGCGCGGAGCGACGCGCGGGCCTGTTGCAGGCGTCGCGCTCGAAAGCCTCCGACGAACGGCCTGCGCTCGTTTCGGCCGTGACAGGCGAGGGCATCGACGATCTCTTGTCGGCGATCGAGCGCCGCGTCGCCGCCGGCCGCGCCGTCATGGAAGTGACCGTGCCGCCGGAAGACGGGGCAGGGCTTGCGTGGCTCTACGAGAACGGCGAGGTCTTGCACCGCCGCAACGCGCGGGACGGCAAGGTGATCGTCGACATCCGCGTCGGACCCGAGCGCGTCGAGCGGCTCTTGCGGCGCTTTCCCGACGCAAAGGGGGCGTAACCTGCGTCGTCGCCGGCTCTGCGCGGATCAAGGAATTATTCGCGACGCCTGTTGCTGAACATTCGAAACGATGTGCGACGAACTCGCACGCCGGTCCGAGGCGGCCACGCGCGAAACATCGACAAGTTAACGTAAAATCATTCCACCGTCGTATCGCGCCATTCGAGCGTAACGACCTTCGATTTTTCCACCGTCAGCGCGAGCCGTCCGCGCTTGAGCAGCAACGCCTTCTCGCCGAAGAGATTGCGGCGCCAGCCCGTCAACGCAGGAACTTCGGCTTCATCGGACGCCGCGATGGCTTCCAGATCGTCGACGGTTGCGACCATTTTTGCGGCGACGCCGTGTTTTTCGGCGACCTGCCGCAACAGCACTTTCAGCAATTCGACCGTCGCGCTGTCGCGCTGCGGACGGCGCTCGCGTTCGAGACGCGGCAAGGTCTTCGGATCGCGCGCGAGGCCGCGTTCGATCGCAACGAGAATCTGTTCGCCTGCGCGCGATTTCTCCATGCCGCGCGGAAATGCGCGGAGATTGCCGAGCGCGGCGGCGTCGCGCGGCGCGGCGAGCGCGATCTCGACAAGCACGTCGTCCTTCAGCACGCGCGAACGCGGCACGTCGCGCGTCTGCGCCTCGTGCTCGCGCCAGGCCGCAACTTCCATCAGCACGGCGAGATCGCGCGGCTTCCGCGCGCGGCCCTTGAGGCGCTCCCAGGCGTTCTCGGGCTTCTGCTCATAGGTCGCGACGGACGTCAGCGTCGACATTTCGTCGGCGAGCCAATCGATGCGGCCCGACTTTTCGAGCCGCGCCTTCAGGAAGAGATAGATGTCGCGCAGATAGGTGACGTCGGCGATCGCGTAGTCGACCTGCGCATCCGACAGCGGGCGTTTCGACCAGTCGGTGAAGCGCGAGGACTTGTCGAGCGCCACGCGGCAGATCTGCTGCACGAGATCGCCGTACGACACCTGGTCGCCGTAGCCGCAGACCATGGCGGCGACCTGCGTGTCGAACAGGGGTTCTGGGATCATCTTGGCGAGATTCCAGATGATCTCGATGTCCTGCCGCGCGGCGTGAAAAACCTTCACGACATTCTTGTCGGCCATCAGCGCAAAGAACGGGCCGAGATCGAGTCCTTCGGCGAGCGCATCGACCGCGACGGCCTCGTCCGGCGAGGCGAGCTGGATCACGCAGACCTTCGGCCAGAAGGTCGTTTCGCGGAGGAACTCGGTGTCGACGGTCACAAACGGATGTCGGGCGAGCCGGCTGCAAATGTCAGCCAGTTCCCGGCTGTCGGCGATCAAGGTCATGGCGGCTGAATAGCTGAAAGAATTGCGGGATGCGAGGGGCTCACGCGCCGCTTTCGCGGGCGCCCGCGCGCGGTCTTAGCAGAACCACCGCGGCGGCCGAGCAGAGATTGAGCAACGCGCAGCAGCCAAGCGGAATTGCATAGCTCCCTGAAAGGTCGCGCCCCAATCCGAGCAGGCCGGGTCCGAAGGCGCCGGCCATCTGATTGGCCGACGTGGCGAGCGCCACCACGAGGCCAAAGGCGGCCGCCTCGAACTCCTGCTGGACGATCAGCGAGGGCAGGGTGATGACGTTGCCGACCGCGAGCCCGTAGACGGCGGCGCCGAGGAAAAGGACCGCCGGCGTCGGCCACAGAACCAGCGCCGCCATGGCGAATGCCTGGCCGGCGACGAGCGCGCCCGTGACGAGCCGGCGGTCGATCCGGTCGATTGCGAAGCCCATCAGAACCCGGCCGGCGACCGCGGAGAAGGTGGTGACGGCGACGGCGGCCCCCGCGCCCTTGGGGCCCAGCGCGGGCGTGAAGATATTGATCTGATGCACCAGAAACGCCGTCTGCGTGATCCAGAAGACGGAGAACGGGCCGGCGAAGGACCAGAAGGCGAAGGACCGCAGCAGGGCGGCCTTCGCGACGCCTGCGATCGAGGCGCCGCCAGCCGTGCGGCCGGTCGGCGCCGGGGTCTCGATCAGGAGCAGGGCGAGCGGCGCGCCGACCAGAGTCAGCGTCGCGCCCGACAGGGCCATCGCCCGCGTAAAGCCCGTCGCCACGATCAGAGCCTGGAGCGCGGGCACGACGAGAACGCCGCCGGCGCTCGCGCCCGTCAGCGCCAGCGAGATCGCAAGACCGCGGCGGGCGGAGAACCACATTCCGACCACGTTGGTGATGGCGCCGACGCTGGTCGAGGCCCAGCCGAACGACATGAAGAGGAAGACGAGGTAGAGCTGCCAGGGCGCGTCGACGATCCCGAGCGCGAAAACCGACGCGCCCATGATCGCCAGCCCGCCGGCGACGACGCGCGGCGCGCCGATCGCTGCGATCCAGTCGGCGACGAAGGCGACCATAATCGCGCTGACGAAATAGAACATCGTCACCGCGCCGGAGACGAGCGACAGCGACCAGCCCCGCAATTTCAGAAGTTCGGCGAGATAGACGCCCTGTCCGTAGAAGCCGAACCCCCAGGCGAAGGTCGCAATCACGAAACAGACTGCGACGATCCGCCAGCCGCGATAGGCGCGGGAATGTTCGTAGGTCACGCCGCCCTTCGCGCCATGTCGGTCCTGCGAATGCGGGACTGAGGTTCCCGGTGCGCCAAGGTCACCCGTCCTTTTCGACCGACAGTTTCTGGAAGCCCGCCATCATCGCCGGCTTTTTCGACGACAGGATGCGCGAGTTGACGCCGCCCCAGCCGATCTCGCCTGAAAGCCGTCCCCATTCGATCTTCGGGCAACGATTCATGACGACCTGCACGCCCCGGGCTTCCGCGCGGGCGGCGGCCGCGTCGTTGCGAACCGACAATTGCATCCAGATCGTCTTCGGGAGCTGCGCCAGCGCCAGCGCTTCGTCCACGACGGCGCCGGCTGCTTGCGAATTCCTGAACACGTCGACCATGTCGACGGGCTGCGGCGCGTCGGCGAGGGAGCGATAGACGGTGCGGCCGAGGATTTCCTTGCCCGCAAGACCTGGATTGACCGGATAGACCGTGAAGCCGCGGCCGAGCAGATATTTCAGAACGATCCAGGACGTGCGCGCCTCGTTGTTCGAGGCGCCGACGAGGGCGATGGTCTTCGTCTTCGTGAGGATGCCGCGGATATAGGCGTCGGCATAGGAATTGTGGTCCATCACTGGTCCCGCTGGATTGTCGAGACGATGCGCCATTGCCCCTGCGCCTTGCCGAAGCAGATGGCGGCCGGCGCCAGTTCGTCGAAACCGAGCGCATCGGTGTAGCCCACGGACCCGTCCGGCAGCCCGACCGCGGTCCAGCCGGCGGGCGTGTCGTCGGTCAGGTCGGTGACGATGGGCGCGAGCGCTCCGGCCTCGATCGTCGCGGCCGGCTCGTATTCGCGCGTCGGCCGGCGCCGCAGCGGCATGTCGACCGTGGCGACGCGCAGGTTTTCGGGCTCGACGCCGGCGGCTTTCGCCGCCTTCCCGGCTTTCGCGCGATCGAAGGCGGGTAGGGCAGGCGCGCAAACCTCGCCCTTCGCGTCTGGGTTTGGGCCGATCGTTTTCGCGTCCAGCGTCGCCGCGAGGATCGCGAACATGGTTTCGTCCTGGCTCTCGACCGGCGTATCTGGCGAGGCCTTGCCCTCGCAGCAGAAGGCGAGGCGCATTCGTTCGAGCGGCTTGCCGGCTTTGCCGCCGACGATTTTGGCTTTGCCCGGCGCGCACGCCTTCAGGGGATTTGCCGCGCAATCCAGCGCGACGAAGGACGGCGCCATCGCCGTTTCGAACGGCTCGGCCTGTTTGGCTTTCGCGGCGTTGCGCAGGCTGGCGACGAGCGCGGCGAGATCGGGATCTGAGTCAGCGGCGTAGGAAACCCGAACCGGCGCGTAGGTCTTGCCTGGAGTTGTGGCGCGCGTCGAAAAAGCAGGTGACGCAAGTACGCTCACGGCGAGCGCCAGACGAATGAACGCGGGCATGGCTGCTCCTCGAGCGCATCACGATCGCATCGAATCGTGCGATGCGCTCGATCTCTTTGTTTCAAACGCATATCCTTATCGCAAAAGTCTTCGACTTTTGCAGGATATGCTCCTAGCGATCCTGCCATTCCGGCGCGCGCTTTTCGATGAAGGCCGAAATCCCTTCCGCGCTGTCGCGCGCCAGAAGATTCTCCGTCATCACGCGGCTGCAATGCGCATAGGCGTCTACGAGCCCCATTTCCGCTTGTGCGTAGAAGGCGCGCTTGCCGATCTTCACGGTGAGCGCGGATTTCGATGCGATCCTCGCCGCCACTTCCTGCGCGGCGTCCAGCGCCTGCCCGGCGGCGACGACGCGATTGACGAGGCCGAAGCGCGCGGCTTCCTCCGCGCCGACCATATCGCCGGTCAGCAGCATTTCCATCGCATGCTTGCGTGAGAGGTTGCGCGAAAGCGCGACCATGGGGGTCGAGCAGAACAATCCGATGTTGACGCCCGGCGTGCAGAACTTTGCGTCCGCGCCCGCGATGGCGAGATCGCAGGTCGCGACGAGCTGGCAGCCGGCGGCGGTCGCCACGCCCTCGACGGCCGCGATCACGGGCTGGGGCAGGGCGACGATCTTCTGCATCATCGCCGCGCAACGCGCGAGCGTGTCCTCGAAGAAGGCGCTGCCCTTGTCGGCATTTTTGCGTGCGGCGGTGATTTCCTTGAGATCGTGACCGGAGGAGAACACCGGCCCTTCCGCCGCCAGCACGACGACGCGCACGGCGCGGTCGTCGGCGATCGCGTCGAGCGTCTGAGTCAGCGCGTCGAGCATGGCGAGCGAAAGCGCGTTGCGCGCCTGCGGCCGGGCGAGGATGAGCGTGCAGACGCCGTCGGGGCGGACCTCCCTGCGAAGGCCGGAGGGAGAGGAGATGGGCGCGTCTGCGCGAGCGGCGGCGGTCATGGCGGCACATTCCACCGCTTCGGGCCGCCCCGCAAGCCGGCCGTCTTGACCGCGTCATGCGCGCCGGCCAATCAGCCTGCATGACGCCGTTCGCAACCGAATCCATCGGCTTCGCCGCCGCCTGCTTCACGACGCTGTGCTGGGCGCCGCAGGCCCTGCGCATCATCCGAACGCGCGATTCCCGGGCGATTTCGCT
>JAGWTW010000153.1 GCA_028868735.1 Hyphomicrobiales bacterium
GCCTTGGCGATGTCCTTGATGATCGAGGGCTGGATGCCCTCGGTCGGTTCGTCGAGCACGAGCAGCTTGGGGCGTGCGACGAGCGCGCGGCCGATGGCGAGCTGCTGTTGCTGACCGCCGGAGAGATCGCCGCCGCGTCGACCCATCATCGAGGCGAGGACGGGAAAGAGGTCGAAGACCTCGTCGGGTGTGAACCGTTCGCCGCGCGGGGCGGCGGCATAGCCGGTTTCGAGATTCTCCTTCACCGTCAGCAGCGGAAAAATTTCGCGGCCCTGCGGGACATAGGCGACGCCTTTTCGCGCACGCACCTGTGGCGGAAGCTTCGATATATCCTGATCGTTCCATACGATCTTGCCGCGGGCGATCGATTGGTGGCCGACAATGGCGCGCATCAACGACGACTTGCCGACGCCGTTGCGGCCGAGCACGCAGGTGACACGGCCGGCCGTCGCCTTCAGCGATACGCCGCGCAGCGCCTGCGCCGCGCCGTAGAAGAGATCGATCGAGTCTACGTTCAGCATCTCAACGCCCCAGATAGACTTCGATGACCTGCGGCTCGGCGCTCACCTGGTCGAGCGGACCTTCGGCCAGCACCGCGCCTTCGTGCAGCACCGTCACCTTGACGCCGAGTTCGCGCACGAAATCCATGTCGTGCTCGACGACGACGACCGAATGATCCCGCGCGATCTCGCGCAGCAATTCGGCGGTCTGCATCGTCTCGGCGTCCGTCATGCCGGCGACCGGCTCGTCGACGAGCAAAAGCTTCGGATCCTGCGCGAGCAGCATGCCGATCTCCAGCCATTGCTTCTGGCCGTGCGAGAGATCGGCCGCCATGCGCGCGCGATGGTCGGTCAGCTTGGTGGTTGCGAGGATCCTGTCGATCCGCTCGGCCGTGTCCGGCGCAGGCTTGCCGAACAGCGTCGCACGCGCGCTGCGCGGCGCCTTCAATGCGAGCAGGATGTTGTCCTCGACCGTATGGCTTTCGAAAACGGTCGGCTTCTGGAACTTTCGGCCGATGCCCAGTTCGGCGATCGCGGCCTCGTCGAGTTGCGTCAGATCCTGATTGCCGCCGAAGAAGACGACGCCTTCGTCCGGCCGCGTCTTGCCGGTGATGACGTCCATCATCGTGGTCTTGCCGGCGCCGTTCGGGCCGATGATGGCGCGCATTTCCCCTGGCGCGAGCGTAAGCGACAGGCCGCGCAACGCCTTGTAGCCGTCGAAGGATACAGCGACGCCGTCGAGATAGAGCAGCGAAGAGGTGAGTGTGGCTTCGTCCATGGTCTAGGTCCCGCTCATCTGGCCGCAGTCGCGCCATTCTGCACGTCGCCGTCGATCGAAGCCGGCGCGGTTCGGCGTTTCATATGATCGATGAGACCGAGGATGCCCTTCGGAAGGAACAGCGTGACGAGGATGAACAGAAGGCCGAGCGCGAACAGCCAGTATTCCGGCAGCGCGCCCGTAAACCAGGTCTTCGCGAAGTTGACGAGTACGGCGCCGAGCGCCGCGCCGACGAGCGTGCCGCGGCCGCCGACGGCGACCCAGATCACCGCTTCGATCGATTGGGCGGGCGAGAATTCGCTGGGGTTGATGATGCCGACCTGCGGCACGTAGAGCGCGCCGGCGACGCCCGCCATCATGGCCGAGAGGGTGAAGACGGCGAGCTTGTAGTTCTCGACGCGATAACCGATGAAGCGCGTGCGCGACTCGGCGTCGCGGATCGCGATCAGCACCTTGCCGAATTTCGACGTCACGAGATAGCGCCCGATCAGTATCGCGACAATCAGCGCGAGCGCGGAGACCGAGAACAGCGCCGCGCGCGTTTCATCGGACTGAACATTGAAGCCGAGGATATCCTTGAAATCGGTGAGGCCGTTGTTGCCGCCGAAGCCCATGTCGTTGCGAAAGAAGGCGAGCAGCAGGGCGTAGGTCATCGCTTGCGTGATGATCGAGAGATAGACGCCGGTGACGCGCGAGCGAAAGGCGAGATAGCCGAAAGCGAAGGCGAGCACGCCCGGCGCGAGCAGAACCATCAGCATCGCGTAAGGAAACCAGTCGAACCCCCACCAGGTGACGGGCAGCGCCTTCCAGTTCAGGAACACCATGAAATCGGGAAGAATCGGATTGGCGTAAACGCCGCGCGTACCGATCTGGCGCATGAGATACATGCCCATCGCATATCCGCCGAGCGCGAAGAACGCGCCGTGGCCCAACGAAAGGATGCCGCAATAGCCCCAGACGAGATCGAGCGCGACGGCGAGAATGGCGTAGCAGAGATATTTTCCGAGCAGCGCGACGACGTAGGGCGGCATGTGCAACGGAAAATTCTGCGGCGTCGCGAGCAGAAGGATCGGCACGAGGACGGCGGCCGAAAGCAGAACTGCGACAGCGATAGCCGCGCGCAGGTCCAGCAGCGAGAGGAGCCGGCGGGTCAGCATGTCAGGCCTCCACCGCCCGGCCCTTCAACGCGAACAGGCCGCGCGGCCGCTTCTGGATGAACAGGATGATGAACACGAGCAGCGCGATCTTGCCCAAAACCGCGCCGGCGAAGGGTTCGAGGAACTTGTTGGCGACGCCGAGCAGCGCGGCGCCGAGGAACGTGCCCCAGAGATTGCCGACGCCGCCGAATACGACGACCATGAAAGAGTCGATGATGTAGCTCTGGCCGAGATTGGGCGAGACGTTGTCGATCTGCGACAGCGCGACGCCCGCCATCCCGGCTATGCCGGAGCCGAGCCCGAAAGCGAGCGCATCGATGCGGTTGGTGTCGATGCCCATGGAGGAAGCCATGCGGCGGTTCTGCGTGACCGCGCGCATACGCAGGCCGAAGGACGTGAAGCGCAGCAGCAATTGCAGGGCAGCGAACACGACGAGCGCGAAGACGATGATCCACATGCGCCCGTAAGTGATTTCGAGGCCGCCGAGATGAAAGGCGCCGGACATGAAGGACGGCGCGCCGACTTCGCGATTGTTGGCGCCGAAGATCGTACGCACGGCCTGTTGCAGCAGGAGCGAGACGCCGAAGGTCGCAAGCAGCGTCTCCAGCGGCCGCCCGTAGAGAAAGCGGATGATCGACCGTTCGATGACGACGCCGACGGCTCCGGTTACGAGGAAGGCGAGCGGGATCGCAATAAACAGAGAATAGTTGAACAGGCCGGGCGCGCTGGTGCGGCAATATTCCTGCACGACGAAGGTCGTGTAGGCGCCGAGCATCACCATCTCGCCATGCGCCATGTTGATGATGCCCATCACGCCGAAGGTGATGGCGAGGCCGATCGCTGCGAGCAACAGCACCGAACCGAGCGAGAGGCCGTACCAGACATTCTGCAGATTGCGCCAGAGCGCGAGACGCGTTTCGATCGCGGCGGCCGCGGCCTGCGCGGCGGATTTTTCCAGGGTCTCGGGTCCGGCAGCGACTGCACTGAGCATGGCCAGCGCATCCTGGTCTCCGCGAGCGCGCAGAACGCCGATCGCGTCGATCTTCTGCGCGTCGCTCGAGTCGGACTTGGCGAGAATAACCGAGGCGCGCGCCTGTTCCAGCGCCGTCCTGGTCGCTGGATCGGTTTCCTTCGCGATCGCGCTGTCGAGCGTCGGCAGCGTCGAGGCGTCGCGCGATTTGAAAACGGCGTTCGCAGCCTCTCGACGGCGCTCGGGATTGGAAGACATCAGCGTCAGCGCGCCGACCGCCGCATTCACGATGCCCCGCAGTCGATTGTTGAGACGCACCTGTTTCAGATCTTGCGGCGTCGTTGCCACGGGCCCGCCCGTCGCGGCTTCCCGCAATTCGCCGCCTTTCGTCTTGTAGGCGACGAGTTGCGCGTCCCTGGCGAAATAGAGACGCTCGTCCTGAAGCGCCTCGATGATCGCGGGCGCCTGCGAGGAGCCGCTTTGCACGACCGCCTCGATCGCCTTTTGCGTCGAGGGAAAACTGTCGGCGAGAAAGCCGGAGAGCGCGGATTTGAGATCGACATCCGCCGCGCGCGCAGGCGCGAGCATGAGGACGAGCGACAGTGTGAGAAAAACTCGAGCAAAGACGGAGCGCATCGCGCCAATCCTGATTTCGTAAAATGGAGCGTGGCTGCGTCGGACCGGCGGGCTCGCCGCCGGTCCGCTCCGGGCGCGTCAGATCACGCGCCGCACTTGTTCGTAACCGTGTTCCAATTGCCGCACTTCTTGTCCTTCCAGTCGCCGACGAGGTCCTTGGAGCCCGGCAGGTACTTGGACCAGGCGTCGCCCGGCACCAGTTTTTCCGTTTTCCAGACGACGTCGAACTGGCCGTCGGACTTGATTTCGCCGATATAGACCGGCTTCGTCAGGTGGTGGTCCGGCAGCATCTCGGCGACGCCGCCCGTGAGATTGGCCTGCTTGATGCCGACCATGGCGTCGATCACCTTGTCGGGATCCGTCGTCTTGGCCTTTTCGACGGCCTTCACCCACATGTTGAAACCGATGTAATGGGCTTCCATCGGATCGTTGGTCGTGCGCTTCGGATTTTTGGTGAAGGCGTGCCACTTCTCGATGAAAGCCTTGTTTTCCGGCGTGTCGATCGATTCGAAATAGTTCCAGGCTGCGAGATGTCCGACGAGCGGCTTGGTGTCGAGGCCCGCGAGTTCTTCTTCGCCGACGGAGAAAGCGCAGACAGGAATGTCGGTCGCCTTGATTCCCTGGTTGCCGAGCTCCTTGTAGAAGGGGACGTTGGCGTCGCCGTTGATGGTCGAGACGACTGCGGTCTTCTTGCCAGCCGAACCGAACTTCTTGATGTCGGCGACGATGGTCTGCCAGTCGGAATGGCCGAACGGCGTATAGTTGATCATGATGTCTTCCTGCGCGACGCCCTTGGCCTTCAGGTAGGCCTCGAGAATCTTGTTCGTCGTGCGCGGATAGACGTAGTCGGTGCCCGCCAGCACCCAGCGCTTCACGGATCCGCCGTCGGCGCTCATCAGATAGTCGACCGCGGGGATCGCTTGCTGGTTCGGCGCCGCGCCCGTGTAGAACACGTTGCGCTCGCATTCCTCGCCCTCGTATTGGACGGGGTAGAACAGAATGTTGTTGAGTTCCTTGAAGACAGGCAGGACCGACTTGCGCGACACCGACGTCCAGCAGCCGAACGTCGCGGCGACCTTGTCCTTCGCGATGAGTTCGCGCGCTTTTTCGGCGAACAGCGGCCAATTGGAGGCCGGATCGACGACAACGGCCTCGAGTTTCTTGCCGAGCAGTCCGCCCTTCTTGTTCTGCTCCTCGATGAGCATCAGCATGACGTCCTTCAGGGTCGTCTCGCTGATGGCCATGGTGCCGGAGAGAGAGTGAAGGATGCCGACCTTGATGGTGTCGTCAGCAGCGCGAGCGCCGAACGCAGAAAGGGCCATCGCCCCGCCCATCGCGCCTGCGGCGTGTATGAGATTACGCCGAGTAAGAGACATACGCTTTCCCCATCGAGATGTTGGAACCGTCGCTTCGGTTCGATTGCGTCCGGACGGACGCGCAGGGGTTAGCAACCGCCGTGCCATCGGCGGCAATACGCTGAATCCGTGGGCAGGAGGCCGCGCCTGCGGGCCGTTTTCGTGCGAAATCGGTCGACCCGTGAACAAGGTGCGGCTCTGTTCGTGCTCAAGCGCCTCACCGGCAGGCCCGATCTGCTTATTCGGTAAGCATTCCGCCTTATTCGCACACACAATGGGCAGATCGGGAGACCGACGTGATTGAGATAGCGCCCGGAATTGCGATCGAGGAAGCCGCCCTCGAGGAGAGGTTCGTGCGCGCCTCGGGGCCGGGCGGCCAAAACGTCAATAAGCTGGCGAGCGCGGTAGAGTTGCGGTTCCACCTTGAGCGCGCGGGCCTGCCGCAACAGGTCCGACTGCGACTGGCCACGCTCGCTGGACGGCGGCTGAACAACGAAGGCGTGCTCGTTATTCAGGCGCAGCGGCACCGGACGCAGGAGATGAACCGCCGCGACGCGCTCGAACGGCTGAAGGCGCTGATCGCCGCCGCCGCCGCGCCGCCCCCGCCGCCGCGAAAGAAAACGCGCGTTCCGCGTTCGGCCGTGCGGAAAAGGCTCGACTCGAAAAAAGCGACCGCCGGCCGCAAGGCGTTGCGCCGGCCGCCGGCCGGCGACGACTGATTAGCCATAGAGAAAATTCGCTTCGACTGTGGCCGCGCCTCTACATGCGCCGGCAAAATCGGATTGTATTCTCTACGAATCGGTCGCCGACCGGGTCGAGACGCCGCTATGAACGCCAGGTCGCCGCGCCATCACGAAGATCCCGCCACGGACGCGGCGCATCTGATTACGCGGCTCGCGATCGCGCTGCTCCTGATCGGCGCGCCGATCGCGTCGGTGGGCACGCGCCGGGCGATTTACGTTCTGGTTCCAGTCGGCGTGGCTTTGACGCTGGTCGCATGGCTCCTCGAGCCCGGCGGTCGCGGGCCCCGGCAATTGCGCGACGCCATGCTGTCCTCGGCCGGACTTCTGCTGATCGGACTGGCGTGCTGGGCGGGGCTGTCGCTGATCTGGACGCCGTTCGGCGTCGGTCCGTCCGAGCGCTTCGTCAAATCGCTCACCACTTTCCTGCTGGCGGCGTCGGCGGCGGCGCTGCTGCCCGAACGTACGAAGACGTCGAATCTCTACCTGCTGCCGATCGGCGTTGCGGCTGGCGCGATCGCCCTTATCGCCATCGCCTCGTTCGACCCGCGGCTCGCGGGCCAGCGCAGCGATCCGGAAGTGTCGGTGGCGGCGCGCGCGGCGTTCGGGCTGGCGCTGCTCGTTTGGCCCGCTCTCGGCGCGCTCGTCATTCGCGAGAAGGCGGCGGCCGCGGTCGCGCTCTCGATCGTGGTGGTGGTCGCCGAACTCGTCGCCGGCGTGCCGCTGGCGCTCGCTGCGACGGCGCTCGGCGCGCTGACTTTCGCGGCGGCTCTCTCGAACGCAAATGCGACGGGGCGGACGCTCGCGGTGATCGGGGCGGCCGCTTTCGTCGTTTCGCCGCTGATCGCGCTGGGCCTCTACGAAGCCATACCGGCCCGGTCGATGCCGCGCATCCTGATCTCCTCGATCTCCTGGGGCGACATTCTCGTTCACGACGGATTGCACGCCCTGCTCGGCCACGGCTTCGATTCCGCGCGGCTCGGCGTTGTTGCAGGCTATCTCCATCCCTCCACGCCGAAATCGATCCTGTTCGAAATCTGGTTCGAGCTCGGCGTCGTGGGAGCCGCAGGCGCGGCGCTGCTATGGGCGCAAGTCGCCCGCCGCGCCGGTCGCGCGTCCGGCATGCTTGCGCCCTATCTCTTGTCGGGCCTGGTCGCCGCGCTCGTCATGTCGGCTTTCGGGCTCGGCATCGCTCCGGTCTGGTGGGTGACGCTGCTCGCGCTCGACGCCTTCGCTTTCGCGCTGCTCCAGCACGGACAGGCGCGGCGGCGGCGGCCCTCCGCGTCGCAGATACCGTCCGGCGCCCTGTAATTCTTTGTCTGGCCCGGCGGCTCTAGCGCCGTTTCGGCGCTGCGGCCTGCGTATCGGCGTCGACCGGCGGCAGGATGTGGGCTGCGAGCGCAGACGTCCGCGCTTCGGTCGCAACGAGATCGCAGTAGCCGTGCTGGGCTTCGCGCGCATAGGTGCGGCAAAGCTCCTCGCGCCGCGAGGAGAAGGCGGCCTGTTCGCGCGCTATGCGGCTGACGAGGTCGCGATCGCCCCTGGCCGTAGCGATCCACGTCTTGAATTGCGAGCGCATGTCCTGTTCGGCGCGCCGGCGCTGCCCCTCGATCTCCTTGGCGCGTTGCGGCCCGATCTCGCTTGCGGGCTGCCCCCAGAGACCCGTCGGATCGACCCGGCAGCCCGCCGCCTTGAACTCGCAGGCGCCGTTCGTCCGGATCGCCAGAGCGGCGCCCTCCCAGATGTCCACCGAAAATGGACAGGCCGGCAGATCGAGATCGTACCGGTTTACGCCCATCGGGCGCCCGGTCCCTTTCAGCGCGACCGGCTGCGACGTGAGATCGATTTCGCAGGGTTCGCCGGGTCGGTCGATCTGGTCGCCCGCGAGCTTCAGCCGCAGGAGCTGGAGCTCCTTGGCCTGGCGCGAAAATTCCATCAGCCCGGTCTTGCCGTTCAGCATCAGGGCATGACCGACCACAGCGTCGTCCGTGGGAATGCGGGGCGCAGCAGGCGCGACGCGCTTCGGCTTCGGCTTGGCGGCCTTTGCGGCGGCGGGCGCGCTGACCGTCCCCGCCGCAGCCGGCGCGACCGCGCCCGGCAATTGCATCTGCGCACGGGCGGGCGATGCAATTGAAGCCATCATCAATGCGACCGTC
>JAGWTW010000154.1 GCA_028868735.1 Hyphomicrobiales bacterium
TCCGCATTCGTTGTGCTGCTTTGTTATTTGCTCTTCTCCGCCTACAGCTACATACGTGTCGCTATACATCATGCTCCGCATATGTCTTACGTCGGCCTCGGCGCGACCGATTTCCGCATACTCATGACCGTGTGGGCGTCGCTTGGCGTCGCATTTCAAATCCACGAACCATTGGTAGACGGCGTGTCGCACATAGACCTTGCAGTTCTCGTCATGGCGACAATTGCAATTTGCGGGCTTGGAATAAAGGCGATTGTCGATGCGCGCGAAGTGGCGGCGACGGAAGGCTTGGCGCCGATGCGAAATGCCGTAGCCGATATGACTGCTATGCAAAGCGTTTCCGCCCGCCGATAGCCGACGACTTGTTCGGCGAACGACGTGCGTGTGCGAGTTTCGTTTCGAAACCGAGAATCGGCGCCCTGTTTGCTTTGCGCCGCCTTTACCGCCCGCGCCGACCGCGCCGTGGAAAACACCGGCGACGTTTGGACCTGAAAAGGAATCGAGGCCCCGACAACGGAGCACCCAGCTCGTTCGTCCTCCTGCCTCGATACGTCGAACTGACGCACCATCCGGAACAGCGGAGCTTGCGGCGCTTGCGCATTCGTGCTGAAAGACTTGGCATGACGATCCGGCGACAGCGACGATTGCAGGCCTGAAGCGCGCGAAGCGCCTTGCGCCCGCTCGGGCGCGCCTTGCCTGCACCCGAACGCCGGATTTGATCCATGCCCGACATCGCTTTCGCCTACTCGCCGCAGACCGACGCCGACCTGCCGGCCATCGAACGCTTGACCGAACACGCATTCGGGCCGGGCCGTTTCGCCAAAACGGCCTATCGGCTGCGCGAGGGAAAGCCGGCCGACAACACGCTTTCCTTCGTCGCGCGCGTCGGCACCATTCTCGTCGGCGCCAATCGCATGACGCCGATCCGCATCGGCGACCGGCCGGCGCTGCTGCTCGGCCCGCTCGTCGTCGAGCCGGCGTTTCGCCTGCACGGAATCGGCGAAAAGCTGGTCGTGAAATCGCTGGAGGCTGCGCGCGCGGCCGGCCACGCGCTCGTCATTCTCGTCGGCGACGCGCCCTACTATCAGCGCATGGGTTTCAAGCGCGTGCCGGACGGACGCATGAAAATGCCGGGGCCGGTCGATCCCGACCGCCTGCTCTACTGCGAACTCGTCGCGGGCGCGCTCGAAACGGCGTCGGGCCGCATCGCCCGCGCCGACTGAACGCGCGCGAACAGACGTTCCGTTTCTTCGACGATCGCGTTCGGATCGGCCCAGTGCGGCGAATGGCCGACGCCCTTCATGATCGTGAGCGTCGCGCCTTCGATGTTGCGCGCGCTGCCGAAGGAATGACGCTCGGTGAGAACGACGCCGTCGTGGTCGCCGGTCACGATGGCGACGGGACGGCGGATCTCATTCATGCGCGGCGCCTGTCGCTCGAGGAAGGCGCGCAGGTTGGCGACGTCGCGCGCATTGTTGCGGAATATGCGCGGGCGCAGCGCCAGAGCGGCGCCGATGCGGTCGGCGTAATTCGCCGGCGTCTGCGACGGCGCGAACACGCCGTCGATCGAAGGCCGCAGCAACGCGAGACCGAGCGGCATCACGAAGAGACGGGCGAACAGAGCGCCGAACGCGGGCGAAGCCGCGAGCTTGTAGTACCAGCGCACGCCGCCTGGCCATGGATGCGTAACCGGCGCAAGCAGCAGCGCCGCATCGCAGAAATCGGCGTGGTCGAGAAGCAGATTGGCGGCGAGCGACCCCGCCCAGGAATGGCCGACGACGATCGCGTTCTTGACGCCGAGCCGTTCGACGCCTGTGCGGATCGCCTGCGCCTGCGCGGCGGGAGACGGCGCATCGGCCGCCAGCGCGTCGCTGTAGCCGTGGCCCGGACGATCGACCGCGACGACGCGATATCCGCGCGCTGCCAGAAGGTCCGCGAGCGGCAGCATCATGTCGGCGCAATTGCCGCTCGCGCCGTGGATCAGCAGCACATCCGCGCGCGCCGCGCCGGCTGGCTCGCGCCGCGCGACGTGCAGGCGTCGCCCGTCGATGGATACGAATTCGCCGCGCGGGGGAAACCGCGCCTCGATCCGGCGCGACATGAGAAACGAAAACAGGAAAAGGCCCGCCGCGAGCAGCGCCAGCAGGGGAAGGATCAAATATCCCGCCCCTCGACTTCGAGTTTGAGCTTGTCGACGATCTTCTTGACGTCGGGCTGTTCGGGATAGACGTCGAGCGCGCGGCGATAGGCTTCGAGCGCGCGCTTGTCGAGATCGCTCTTCTGCAGAATGGCGCCGAGTCCGCTCAGCGCGCCGAAATGGCGCGGTTCGCGCCGCAGCGTCTCGTCGATGTCGGCCATGGCGCCGTCGTAGTCGTCGCGCAGGAAGCGCACGGTCGCGCGCTTGTTCCACGCTTCCGCCCAGTCCGGTTCGATCCGCACGATCGAATCGAGCAGGGATTCCGCAGTCGTCAGGTCCTTCGCCGCGAGCGCCGTCATGGCGCGCGACATCATGAGGTCAGCGGTGTCGGACCCCGATCGCGACCACACGCGCTGGATCGCGTCCGCCACGCCTTTGGCGCTGTCTGCGCTGTCGCTCGCCTTCAATTGCGAAAACAGCTTGTCCAGCACGTTGGCGCGCTGCGCCTGCTCGGTGGGCGTGGAATGCGGCGGGATGCGCTGCGGTTTCTGCTCCGGCGCGCGCGGCGGCGCTAGCGCCGGCTTCTCGCTGGCCTCGGGGCGCGGAACCGGCGTCCCGTCCTCGTCGAGCACGCCCGGCCCCTGCCGCCCGTGCGGCCCGTACACGCGGGCGCCCGGCGGCATCTGGATCGGCGGCAGGCCGGGAATGCGCAGCACGTCGCCCGGGCGCGGCGCGGGCACGGGCAGGTCCTCCTCGGCTGCGGCGGAGAGGGCGAACAGGCCGGCGCAGGCGGCAGCAAGCAGGAGGGCGACGGACGATCGCGTCATGCCATCAAGCTAGGGCGGGCGGCGCGCCGCGTCAAAAGCGCCGCGGATCGACTTAACCCCATTTACACGTCCCCCGTGGATAGTCCTCTCGCACTGCGGCCGCGGCCGCCGGGATCCACGCACGTGACCTTTCTCCGCCGCCTTCTCGTCTGCCTCGTCCTGTTCGGGGCGGCCCTCGCCGCGCCGGCGCTCTGGCTGGAAACCGCGTGCGTCGCGCCGCAATCCGGCGACGCCCCCGACTTCGCCGGATGGCAGCGCCAGGACGAGGCCCGCGTCTATTCCGATCTCGCCGTGATCGCCCGCCGTTCCTCGCCGTCCGACTTCGACTACGGTTCGGCGATCGGCGGCTTCTGGCGTGGGCTCTGCGCGGCGCGCGGCGGCGAAAAGGCGGCCTCGCTGGCGCTGGACGACAAGATTGCGGCCTATCTGTCGGCCGACGTCTTCACGCTCGGGCTGGGCCTGAGGGGCGTCTGGGAGCGCACGATCGGCGCCGCGACCCTGTGGCTGCGGGGCCCCTACCGCACGTCCGAGGACGAATTCGAGCTGAACGCGCTCGACGCCTATGCCGCCTTCCTGAAGGACCGGCCCTGGTACGACTATCCCTATACGGACGAAATCTCGCATTTCTGGCGGGACGTGGCGTCGTCGGGCATCGCCTACCCCCGCAAATGGGATCGCCGGGCCGAATTCAGCCTCGAATACTGGTTCAAGGCCGGCGCCGCGCCGATCGTCCGCAGCCTCACGCCCGCGCCCGGCGGACAGGTCGCAAGCGCGGAATCCGCCCTGCGCCCCTCCCTGCAATAGCCTCGGCCAAACGCAAAAAGCCCCGGCGAACCGGGGCTTTTTCCTTGCCGCGTCGGCGTTTCGGGCTGGAAATCAGCCCTGACGCGCCTTGTAGCGCTTCTGGGTCTTGTTGATGATGTAGACCCGTCCCTTGCGGCGCACGATCTGGTTGTCGCGGTGGCGCGTGCGCAGGGATTTGAGGGAGTTGCGGACTTTCATCGCTTTGTTCCGGGAATAGGGTTCACGGGCCGGCCGCAGGGCCAGCCTCGGTCGGCCGGTGCTATGCCCGAAATCGGCGGCAGGATCAACCCTGAAAGAGGATCGTACCGCGCAGCGCGCGCCGGTCGGCGTCCCCCGGCCACAAAATGTCGCAGGCGCATCCCCCGATTTTCATGCGGCGGCCGCGCGGTCGAACGGGTATAGAGGCGCCATGTCGACACAGGACGCCGCCGCGGACGGCCGCCGCTCTCGCTCCCTCGCAGCGCTGAGGCCGCTGCTGCCCTATGCGCTGCGCAACAAGGGGCGCATCGCCGCGGCGCTGGTCGCGCTCACCGTCGCCTCGGCCGCGACGCTGACCTTCCCCTTCGCCGTGCGGCGCATGATCGACTTCGGTTTCTCCACGGAGAACGCCGGCACGATCAACACCTATTTCGGCGGCATGCTGGCGGTGGTCGGCGTGCTCGCGCTGGCGTCCGGCTCGCGTTACTACCTCGTGATGACGCTCGGCGAGCGCGTCGTCGCCGATCTGCGCGACGACGTTTTCGCGCATCTGGCGCGGCTCGACGCCTCCTTCTACGATTCCGCGCGCGTCGGCGAACTCGTCTCGCGCCTCACCGCCGACACCACGCAACTGAAGACCGCTTTCGGCGCCTCGGCCTCGATTCTCCTGCGCAATCTCTTCATGTTCATCGGCGCGATCGCGCTGATGATCGCCACCAGCCCCAAACTGTCCGGCCTCGTGCTCGTCGCCATTCCCGTCATCGTGTTTCCGCTGATCGGCTCGGGCCGTCTCGTGCGCAAGCGCTCGCGCCGCGCGCAGGACACGCTCGCCGACGCTTCGGCTTTCGCGGCGGAAAATCTCGGCGCTGTGCGCACCATGCAGGCGTTCGGCGCGGAGGAAACGACGACGCGGCGTTTCGCCGGCGCGGTGGAGGAAGCCTACGACGCCGCGCGCACGGCGACCGCCTCGCGCGCCGTCCTCACGGCGGTTGCGATCTTTCTCGCCGCCGCCAGCGTCATCGCCGTGCTCTGGTACGGCGCGCACGACGTTCTCGCCGGCCGCATGTCGAGCGGCACGCTCTCGCAATTCGTGCTCTACGCCGTGCTCGGCGCAAGTTCGCTCGGCGAACTCAGCCAGGTCTGGGGCGAGGTTTCCGCCGCCGCCGGATCGGCCGGCCGCATCGGCGAATTGCTCGCCGTCGCGCCGAAGATCTTCGCGCCAAAGACGCCGGCCGCCTTGCCGAAGCCCGCGCGCGGCGAAATCGCCTTCGACCGCGTAACGTTCTCCTATCCGTCCGCGCCGATCGCCGGCGTCGTCGACGACCTGTCGTTCAAGGTTGCGCCCGGCGAACGCGTCGCCATCGTCGGCGCGTCGGGCGCCGGCAAATCGACGCTGTTCCAGCTCTTGATGCGTTTCTACGATCCGCTCGCCGGCCGCATCACGCTCGACGGCGTCGACATCAAAACGGTCGATCCGCAGGATCTTCGCGCGCGGATCGCGCTGGTGCCGCAGGAGCCGGTGATCTTCGGCGCGACCATCGCCGAAAACATCGCCTACGGCAGCCCCGCGGCGACGCGCGAAAACATCGTCGCGGCCGCCAGGCGCGCGGCCGCTGACGGCTTCATCCGCGAACAGGACAAGGGCTACGACAGCATGGTCGGCGAACGCGGCGTGACGCTGTCAGGCGGCCAGCGTCAACGCATCGCGATCGCGCGCGCGATCCTCAGGGACGCGCCGGTGCTGCTGCTCGACGAGGCGACCTCCGCGCTCGATGCTGAAAACGAAGCGCTCGTGCAAGGCGCGCTCGAAGACGTGATGAAGGGACGCACGACGCTCGTCATCGCGCACAGGCTCGCGACCGTGCTCGAGGCCGATCGCATTCTCGTCATGGACGCCGGCCGCGTGGTGGAGGAAGGCACGCACGCCTCGCTCGTCGCGCGCGGCGGCATCTACGCGCGCCTCGCGCGCCTGCAATTCGAGACGGGCGCAGCCGCGCTCGCCGACAAGGCCGCGGAATAGAGGCGATGGCGCGCATGCCTTCTCCCACGCGCGGGAGAGGGCTGCGCAGACGTCCGGGAACGGTCGAATCGCAAGCAGTCGTTCGCTGCGGGCGCGATGGGCGCGATGCGGGCTGTTTTGCACACGTACAAGCCGATTGATCAGCGGGGCGACACACGCCGGAAAGTAATTCTATGAACGACCTTCTCGCCAGTATGAGGGTCGATTGCCGGCGCGCCATTGATCATCAGCGTATCGCCTTCAAGAACGTAAAATCGCACCTGGTCTGTTCCAGTCCACGCTTCATTCCATGAAATATCGACGTGGTGAATGGCCTTCTCGTCATCGACCGAGTAGGAGCCGGCATACGCGAGCATGCTGTCGAACAAGGCGATCTTTTCGTCGTTGTTCGGCGGCAGCATTGCGGGTTTCGCGCGGTTTCGGCTCACAACGAGCGCAAAAAACCGACCGTCGGCTGCGTAGCTGATGTATCCGCGAGGATTTTCGCCAAGGGCGTCTATCAGCTCGCCCGTTGCGATGACTTCACGCTTCCATGAAATCATTTCCCATGTGCCGAGAAGCGCAGAATGGTCAGACATAAGATGCCCCGCCATAATACCGCCAGACGTTAGTCTCGCGGGAGCCTACGCTCAACCTCGAAGATACTTTACGTCCGCAAGCGGTCGAAAGCGCTCGACGGCTTGCGAACGCAAACCCGCCGGGACGAACCGCCCGGAAGCTGCCGTCGGCTTCGGGCGGCCTGGCGTCAGCGCTGGCTGCGCGGTTCCAGCATTGCGGTGGGGAGGTCGAACCGCCAGACTGATTTCGGCATACAGGGAGGGCTGGATGGCTGCCTATTTGATCTTCGACGTCGAGATACGCGACATGGCGCGCTATCAGGAATTCATGGCCGGGGTGAAGCCAGCGCTGGAAGCGGCGGGCGCGCGTTATCTGACGCGCGGCGGCGCCCATACGGTCTACGAGGGCGACTGGCAGCCACGACGGATCGTGCTGATTGAGTTCCCCACGTCGAAAGCCGCCGACGATTTCTATAATGGCGAGACGTATCGTGCGCTGAAGGCCATCCGTGACGAGTGCAGTTCGGCGCGACTGGTGATGGTCGAGGGCGTGTAGCCGGTCGCCGGGCCGACCCTCTCGCCAATCGTCCCCGGAAAGCGCGCCGCGCTCCCTGACGATATCGTCGATTCTTCGCATTGGGTCTCGGACCGGAAGCCGCCGCCGGCGACGGCCAAGCGCCCGCCATTGCGCAACGCCCGCTCGCGCCTGCGCGCGCAGCGCGGTAGAACGCCTGCGTGTCCTTCCTGCTCGCTCATCTTTCCGACCTGCACCTCGGCCCTTTGGCGCGGCCCCGCGCGCGCGACCTCGCGGGCAAAAGGCTCACCGGCTGGATCAACTGGGAGCGGTCGCGCGCGCATGTCCACAACATGGACGTGCTCGATGCGCTGATCGCCGACATTCACGCGCAAAAGCCCGATCATGTCGCGGTGACCGGCGATCTCGCCAACATCGGTCTGCCCGACGAGTTTGCGCTTGCGCGCACTGTGATGGAGAAGATCGGATCGCCGGAAAACGTGAGCTTCACGCCCGGCAACCACGATGCCTACACGCCCTCGTCCCTGCCGCATCTGGCGAGGGCTTTCACGCCCTGGACGACGAGCGACGCGCCGACGCGCGCGCCCTACCCTTACATGCGCGTACGCGAAAACGTCGCGCTGATCGGACTGTCGTCGGGCGTGCCGACCGCGCCCTTCATGGCGTCGGGGCGGCTCGGCCCCGCGCAACGCGACGCGCTCGGTCGCCTTCTCGACGAAGCCGGCGCGCGAAAACTGATCCGCGTGGTGATGCTGCATCATCCGCCGCATCGACTCGGCGCATCCATGGGCCGCGGCCTCACCGACGCGCGCGCCTTCGAGACGCTGATCGCGCGGCACGGCGCGGAACTGATCGTTCACGGGCACAATCACCGCCTCGCCGTCGCGCACCTGCGCTCGGCCGACCGCAAGCCGACGCCGGTCGTCGGCGTCGCCTCGGCCTCGGCCGCCGGCGGCTCGCGCACGCATCGCGCGGGCTACAATCTCTTTCGCATCGAAAGGACGAACGAAGGCGTGTCGATCGCTGCGACGACGCGCGGCCTGATGGACGACCGCCGGACGATCGGCGATCTCGGGCCGATCGCCTTGTAGAAACGATCAGCGCGCGAAATGCGCCCAGGCCCACCAGAGGCCGGCGGCGATCAGGCCGAAGAAAGCCGCAGATCCCAGCACCTCGACCAGGAA
>JAGWTW010000155.1 GCA_028868735.1 Hyphomicrobiales bacterium
GGCGGCGCCTGCGTCGTGGCGGCGGGCGGCGCCTGCGTCGTGGCGGCGGGCGGCGCGACCGGCGTCGAAGGCGCGGGCGTCGCAGCTTGGGCGGCGGGCTGGGCCGGCGTCGCCGACGGACTGGCGTTCGTCTGGGCGCGCGCGGGGGCGCCCGCAATCAGGCTCGCGCCGAGAACCGCGAGCGCCAGCACTTTTCCGGTCGAACGCCACATGCGATTCGCTCCCTTCGTCCGACGACTATATATATCGCGCGCCCACGGCGCGCATGCGGCCGCGCCCGTTTTTTGCGCAGAACGCCCGAACCGGACATGAACGAACCAAACAGCCGCCATCCCCTGGTCGGACGCCAGATCCTCCGCATGAACGGACTCGGCAACGAGATTCTCGTACTCGATCTGCGGGATACGGCGATCCGCGTCGCCGCCGCCGACGCGCGCGCGATCGGCCGCGCGCACGGGCTGCATTTCGACCAGCTGATGGTTCTGTACGACGCGAGCGGCGATGCGGCCGCCTCCATGAAGATTTTCAACATCGACGGTTCGCTCGCGCAATCCTGCGGCAACGGCACGCGTTGCGTCGGCTGGGCGCTTCTGCGCAATGCGCCGGCGCGCACGCTCAAGCTCGAATCGGACGGCGGCCTGCTCGACGTGACCCGCGACGGCGACCTGTCTTTCACCGTCGACATGGGCGCGCCGGTTTTGCAATGGGAGCGCATTCCGCTCGCAGGCGAGGGCGCCGACACGCGCGAAATCGTCCTGACGCCGCCCGTCTCCGGCGCGCCCGAGACGTTTTCCGCTGTCGGCATGGGAAATCCGCACGCCGTATTTTTCGTCGCCGACGCGGCCGCGATCGATCTTGCCGCGCTCGGTCCGAAGATCGAACATCACCCGCTCTTTCCCGAGCGCGTGAACGCATCCTTCGCGCAGATGCTCTCGCGTGAAAAAATCCTGCTGCGCGTGTGGGAGCGCGGCGCCGGCGCGACGCGCGCCTGCGGCACGGCGGCCTGCGCGACGGCCGTCGCCGCAGCCCGTCTCGGCTTCGCCGCGCGCGAGGTGGCCGTGACGCTGCCCGGCGGCGATCTGCGCATCGTCTGGCGCGACAGCGACGATCACGTGCTGATGACCGGCCCGGTCGAATTCGAATTCGAGCGCGCGCTCACCTCGGACATTTTTGCGCGGGCGGACGCATGAATGCGCCGCTACGGAACAGCGTCGACGTCGTTTCGTTCGGCTGCCGGCTGAACCTCGTCGAATCGGAGGCGATGCGGCGCGCGGCGGAGGAAGCGGGCCACGATGGCGCGATCCTCGTCAACACGTGCGCGGTAACGGCCGAGTCCGTGCGCCAGGCGCGCCAGACGATCCGCCGCCTCGCGCGCGAAAAACCCGACGCGAAAATCGTCGTTTCCGGCTGCGCAGTCGAAACCGAACGCGCGGCTTTCGCTGGTATGCCGGAGGTCGCGCATGTCCTCGGCAACGCGGTCAAGACCGACGCTTCTGCCTGGCGCGGGCTCGGTCGCGGCGGCGCGCAGGACGACATCATGCGCGAAAAGACCGCGCGCCCGCTGCGCGTCGATCATATCGCCGGCCACACCCGCGCCTTCCTCGCCGTGCAAAACGGGTGCGACCATCGCTGCACTTTCTGCATCATCCCCTTCGGGCGCGGCCCCTCGCGCTCGCTGCCGCTGCGCGACGTCGTCGAGGAGGCCGCGCGCCTCGTCGATCTCGGCCACAATGAAATCGTGCTGACCGGCGTCGACCTGACGTCGTGGGGCGGCGATCTCGCCGGCGCGCCGAAACTCGGCGCGCTCGTCCGCGCGATCCTGAAGAGCGTTCCGGCGCTGAAGCGCTTGCGCCTGTCATCGCTCGACTGCATCGAGGCCGACGACGAGCTTTTCGCCGCGCTCGCGGAAGAAGACCGTTTGACGCCGCATCTGCACCTGTCGCTGCAATCGGGCGACGACATGATCCTCAAGCGGATGAAGCGCAGGCATTCCCGGCGCGACGCGATCGCCTTCTGCGAGAAGGCGCGCGCGGTCCGGCCCGACATCGTGTTCGGCGCGGACCTCATCGCCGGCTTTCCGACCGAGACGGACGAGATGGCCGAAAACACGCTGCGCCTCGTCGCCGACTGCGGCCTCACGCATCTGCACGTGTTTCCCTATTCGGCGCGCGAAAACACGCCGGCCGCGCGCATGCCGCAAATCGCGCAACCCCTGCGCGCCGCGCGCGCGAAAAGACTGCGCGAAGCAGGCGAAGCTGCGTTTTCCGGTCATCTCGAAAGCCAGATCGGCAGACCCGTCGAAGTGCTCGCCGAACGCGGTGACATGGGCCGCGCGAAGGATTTCACGCCCGTCGCCACGCCCGGCGTTGCGCCGGGATCTCTGATCGAAGGCGTTGTCGCCGGCCACGATGGAAAGAAATTGACGCTCGCCCGCCCTTCCCGCGCTTGAGGGCAGAGCGGCGTTTCGGTCAAGCGCGCAGCAAGCGCCGGATCACCTTGCCGCTGGTCGTCAGCGGCAAGGCTTCCACGAAGGCGATCTCGCGCGGATATTCGTAGGCCGCGAGCTTTTCGCGCACGAAAGACTGGATGTCCGCAACGAGCGCGTCCGACGCCGAAAAACCCGGGCGCAGCACGACGAACGCCTTGACGATCTCCGTGCGCAACGAATCTTTCTTGCCGACGACGGCGGCGTTGGCGATCGCCGGATGACGCAGCAGGCAATCCTCGATTTCGCCCGGCCCGATGCGATAGCCGGACGAAGTGATGACGTCGTCGTCGCGGCCGACGAAACGCACGTAGCCCTCGTCGTCCATCACGCCCTGGTCGCCCGTCGTCATCCAGTCGCCGACAAATTTTTCGCGCGTCGCCTCCGGCCTGTTCCAATATTCCAGAAACATCACGGGGTCGGGACGGCGCACCGCAATCTGCCCGAGTTCGTCCGGCGCGCAGACCGTTCCATCTGCGCGAAGAATCGCAACCGTGTGGCCCGGCATCGCCTTACCGATGAATCCCGCCTTGCTCACGCCGAGCGCGGCGCAGGAGCCGAGCACGAGATTGCACTCGGTCTGCCCGTAATATTCGTTGATCGGAAGTCCGAGTTCGCGCTTCGCCCATTCATACGGCTCGACCCCGAGCGCCTCGCCCGCCGAACCCAGCGTGCGCAGGGTGAGCTTGTATTTCGCACGCGGGTTTTCGACGGTTCGCAACATGCGCAGGGCCGTCGGCGGAAAGAACGCATTGCGGACGCGCAGACGCGCCATCAGGTCGAGCGCCGCGTCGGGATCGAATTTTTCCGCTGCGCGCGCGACCACCGGCACCCCGAAGTGCAGCGACGGCAGCATGGCGTTGAGCAGGCCGCCGGCCCAGGCCCAGTCCGCCGGCGTCCACATCAGATCGCCGGGCTGCGGGAAGAATTCGTGCGGGACCTGGATGCCCGGCAGATGGCCGAGCAGCACGCGATGACCATGCAGCGCGCCCTTGGGATTTCCGGTCGTTCCCGACGTGTAGATCATCATCGCCGGGTCGTCGGGCGTGGTGTCGACCGCCGTAAATTCCGGCGAAGCGTCCGCGATCAGCTTGTCGAAATCGAGGATGCCCCCGTCGCCGCCGTCGATCGAAACGATCGTTTCGAGCGCGGGCGCCTGATGGCGCAGGGCCTGCGCCTTTCGCGCGCCCGATCCGGTTCCGATCAGCGCGCGGGCGCCGGAATCGTTCAGCCGATAGGCGAGCGCGTCGTCGCCGAACAAGAGCGCGAGCGGCACGGCGATGGCGCCGAGCTTGTAGACGGCGGCGTGCGCGACCGTGACCTGATGGCATTGCGGCAGCAGAATGCCGACGCGGTCCCCGCGCGACACGCCGCGCGCGCGCAGCGCATTGGCGAGGCGGTTCGAACTTTCGCTGAGGCCGCCGAATGTGATCGTGCGGACGGCGCCGCCCGCCTGCGCTTCGATGATCGCCGGCCGCTGCGGCTCGAGGCGCGCCCATTTGTCGGTCACGTCGACGCCGATGTTGTAGCGCGACGGAATATTCCAGCGAAATCTTTGCGCGAGTTCGTCGAAGTTTCTGATGTCGGGGATCACAGCGATCTCCCGAACGCTGGGCTCAAAGCCCGAGAGCCGCCTTCAGCTCGCGCAACTGGTCGAGCTTCTCGCTGGCCGCGCGCTTCGATTCGCCGGCGGCGGCGTCGGCGACGTCTTCCTCGGCGTTCTTGATTTCCTGCGCCAGTTTGGCGGCGTCGAAGTCCTCGAGCGCGATCGCCTGTTCGGCGAGTACGGTAAGTCCCGTCGGCGCTACGTCAGCGAAGCCGCCGCGCACGAACACGCGACGTTTCCTGGCCGGCGATTCCTCGACCTCGACCACGCCGGGCTTCAGCGTGGTCATGACCGGCGCGTGATACTTCAGAACGGTGAACTGGCCTTCCGTGCCGGGAACGACGACGGATTCGACCTCGCCGGAGAACAGGAGCTGTTCGGGCGAAACCAGTTCGAAGTGAAAGGCGGCCATTGCTTGATCCTGTTCCGGAAATGTCGTCCCCGCGAAAGCGGGGACCTCGTTCCCTGTCCTCGCCTGGTCAGGAAACTGGATTCCCGCTTCCGCGGGAATGACAGGTCGTTACGCCGCTTCGGCGGCGAGCTTCTGCGCCTTCTCGACCGCTTCCTCGATCGTGCCGACCATGTAGAAGGCGGCCTCGGGGAGGTGGTCGTACTTGCCTTCGACCAGGCCCTTGAAGCCCTTGATCGTGTCGGCGAGCGCGACGAGCTTGCCGGGCGAGCCGGTGAAGACTTCCGCGACGTGGAACGGCTGCGACAGGAAGCGCTCGATCTTGCGGGCGCGCGCGACCGTCACCTTGTCCTCTTCGGACAATTCGTCCATGCCGAGAATGGCGATGATGTCCTGCAGCGACTTGTACTTCTGCAGCGTCGACTGCACGCGGCGCGCGACGTCGTAATGTTCGTCGCCGACGATCAGCGCCGACAGCATGCGCGAGGTCGAGTCGAGCGGGTCGACCGCCGGATAGATGCCTTTTTCCGCGATCGAGCGCGACAGCACGGTCGTGGCGTCGAGATGCGCGAACGAGGTGGCGGGCGCCGGGTCGGTCAAGTCGTCGGCGGGCACGTAGATCGCCTGCACGGAGGTGATCGAACCCTTGTTCGTCGTGGTGATGCGCTCCTGCAGCGCGCCCATGTCGGTGGCGAGCGTCGGCTGGTAGCCGACCGCAGAAGGAATGCGGCCGAGCAGCGCCGACACTTCCGAACCCGCCTGCGTGAAGCGGAAGATGTTGTCGACGAAGAACAGCACGTCCTGGCCCTTGTCGCGGAAATGTTCGGCGACGGTGAGGCCCGTCAGCGCGACGCGCGCGCGTGCGCCCGGCGGCTCGTTCATCTGGCCGTACACCAGCGCGCATTTGGAGCCCGCGGTCGAGCCTTCCTTCGGATCCTTGTTGACGCCGCCCTCGATCATCTCGTGATAGAGGTCGTTGCCTTCGCGCGTGCGCTCGCCGACGCCGGCGAACACGGAATAGCCGCCGTGCGCCTTCGCGATATTGTTGATGAGCTCCATGATCAGCACGGTCTTGCCGACGCCCGCGCCGCCGAACAGGCCGATCTTGCCGCCCTTGGCGTAGGGCGCGAGCAGGTCGACGACCTTGATGCCCGTCTCGAGGATCTGCGCTTCGGTCGACTGCTCGGCGTAGGACGGCGCCGGCTGGTGGATCGCGCGCAGCGCTTCGTGCGGCACCGGGCCCGCCTCGTCGACCGGCTCGCCGATGACGTTGATGATGCGGCCGAGCGTGCCGTCGCCGACGGGCACCTGGATCGGCGCGCCGGTGTCGGTCACTTCCTGTCCGCGCACGAGGCCTTCGGAGGAGTCCATCGCAATGCAGCGCACGGAATTCTCGCCGAGATGCTGGGCGACTTCGAGAACGAGGCGATTGCCCTGGTTCTTCGTCTCGAGCGCGTTCAGAATTTCCGGCAGGTGTCCGTCGAACTTGACGTCGACGACGGCGCCGATGACCTGGGTGATGCGGCCCGTGGCAGTGTTGGCCATGTTCACGTTCCTCTTTTCTGTTCGGTCAGGACGCAGCAAGCGTCCGCGTTGCGGTCAGAGCGCTTCGGCGCCCGAGATGATTTCGATCAGTTCCTTGGTGATCATCGCCTGACGCGATCTGTTGTAGAGCGTCGTCTGCTTGCGGATCATTTCGCCGGCGTTGCGCGTGGCGTTGTCCATCGCGCTCATCTGCGAGCCGTAGAACGAGGCCATGTTTTCGAGCAGCGCGGTGAACACCTGGACGGAGATGTTGCGCGGCAGCAGCGTCGCCAGGATTTCTTCCTGCTCGGGCTCGGCCTCGTAGGCGGCCTGCGCGCCGCCGGCGGCGTTGTCGTTGACGGGAATCTGCGCCGGAATGAGCTGGAGCGCCGTCGGGATCTGCGCGATCACCGAACGGAAGCGCGAGAAATAGAGCGTGCAGACGTCGAACTGTCCGCCCTCGAACAGCGAGATGATCTTCTTGCCGATCGCGTCCGCATTCGTAAAGCCGATGTTGCGCACCGAACGCAGGTCGACGAGTTCGATGATCTGCTTCTCGTACTGGCGCTTGAGCTGGTCGTAGCCCTTCTTGCCGACGCACAGGATCTTGACCGTCTTGCCCTGCGCGACAAGCGAATTGATGTGTTCGCGCGCCAGACGCACGATCGCCGTGTTGAACGCGCCGCAGAGTCCGCGCTCGCCGGTGCACACGACGAGCAGATGAACCTGGTCCTTGCCCGTACCCGCGAGCAAAGCAGGCCCCGAACCCGGCGCGACGCCGCCAGCGAGATTGCCGAGCACGACGCCCATGCGATTGGCGTAGGGACGGGCCGCTTCAGCCGCCGATTGCGCGCGGCGCAGCTTCGCCGCCGCCACCATCTGCATGGCCTTGGTGATCTTCTGCGTCGCCTTCACCGAGGCGATGCGATTGCGCAGATCCTTCAACGAGGGCATGGGCGCCTTCTTGGCCTTTGGAGGTTCGGTTCTTCTCCCTCTCCCCGTTCTACGGGGAGAGGGCCGGGGTGAGGGGCCGGGAGAGATTCGCGGAACTCGCCAAGCCCCTCACCCTAACCCTCTCCCCGCAAGCGGGGCGAGGGGACGGTTTCGTTTACGCGAAGTTCTTCGCGAAGCCTTCGACGACGCCCTTCAGCTTCGCCTCGTCGCCCGACGACAGGTCGCGCGAATCGCGGATCGAGGCGAGGAGATCGGCGTGGCTCGTACGCAAGAGCGCGAGCAGATCGTCCTCGAACGCCTTCACGCGGTTGACCGGCAGCGGGTCGAGATAGCCGTTGACGCCGGCATAGATCACGCAGACCTGCTCTTCCATCTTCAGAGGCGAGAACTGGCCCTGCTTCAGGAGTTCGGTCAGGCGCGCGCCGCGGTTGAGCAGGCGCTGCGTCACCGCATCGAGATCGGAGCCGAACTGCGCGAAGGCCGCCATTTCGCGGTACTGCGCGAGCTCGCCCTTGATCTTGCCGGCGACCTTCTTGGTCGCCTTGGTCTGCGCGGACGAACCGACGCGCGACACCGACAGGCCGACGTTCACCGCCGGGCGGATGCCCTGGTAGAACAGATCGGTCTCGAGGAAGATCTGGCCGTCGGTGATCGAGATCACGTTGGTCGGAATGTAGGCCGACACGTCGTTGGCCTGCGTTTCGATGACGGGCAGCGCGGTCAGCGAGCCGGCGCCATTGGCGTCGTTCAGCTTGGCGGCGCGCTCGAGCAGGCGGGAGTGCAGGTAGAACACGTCGCCGGGATAGGCTTCGCGGCCCGGCGGGCGGCGCAGCAGCAGCGACATCTGGCGATAGGCGACGGCCTGCTTGGAAAGGTCGTCGTAGATGATGACGGCGTGCATGCCGTTATCGCGGAAGAACTCGCCCATCGCGCAGCCGGAGAACGGCGCGAGGAACTGCATCGGCGCCGGATCCGAAGCGGTCGCGGCGACCACGATCGAATATTCGAGCGCGCCGCGCTCTTCGAGCACCTTCACGAACTGGGCGACGGTCGAACGTTTCTGGCCGACGGCGACGTAGACGCAATAGAGCTTCTGGCTCTCGGGCGCGCCGGCCGCGTTCAGCGGCTTCTGGTTGAGGATCGTGTCGAGCGCGACCGCCGTCTTGCCGGTCTGGCGGTCGCCGATGATCAGCTCGCGCTGGCCGCGGCCGATCGGGATCAGCGCGTCGATCGCCTTGAGGCCGGTCGCCATCGGCTCGTGCACCGACTTGCGCGG
>JAGWTW010000031.1 GCA_028868735.1 Hyphomicrobiales bacterium
TGCCCGGCCTCGCGCAGCGCGTTGCAGAAATTGACCTTGGAACGGCCGTCGGTCGCCAGGTCTTCGACGAGAAGCGCGCGACCATTGTCGTGCAGGTCGCCTTCGATCTGCGCGTTGCGGCCGAAACCTTTTGGCTTCTTGCGAATGTACTGCATCGGCAGGGCCAGGCGATCGGCCATCCACGCAGCAAAGGGAATCCCTGCAGTCTCGCCGCCGGCGATCACGTCGAGAGATTCGTAACCGATCTCGCGTTCGATCGTCGTTACGGCGAAATCGAGGATGCGTTTGCGCAGACGCGGATAGGAGATGATCTTGCGCATGTCGGTATAGACCGGGCTCGCCCAACCCGATGTGAAGATGAACGGCTTCTCGGGGTTGAACAGGACAGCCTTCACCTCCAGCAACATCTTCGCGGTTTCCTGCGCGATGAGCTGGCGTTCGAGAGCGGCGGGGGAAAGTACGTCGGTCATGGGCGGCGTCCGTCTTCGGAATTCGCCGTCTGTCTAGAGCATAGGCCGCGCCAAGGGAAACCTCGGCTGGCATTGGCCTGTGGATTTACGAGGCGCGCGAAATTTCCGCACCGTCTGCCGGCTCGAACTGGTCGGCAGCGACTCCCCACAAAATTGCATTGGAGGCAAACCGGACATCGACCCGCTCGCTGGTCTCGCGCCCGTGGACCGTGTAGCAACACAGCACGGTGCCGAGTTCGCCCGCCGCCGCGTCCTTGCGCTGGGCGATCGGCGAGGCGGCCTTCACACGCACGCGCTGTCCTGGGGTCATGGGGGCCTCCAACGCTGTCGCACGCAGCCCTTGCTGCATTGCAACAGTTTGCCAGCGCGGCGCGGCAAGACAAGGAAATTATGGCGAAAGTCTGCATGAGTTGCGGGCTGGTCGCCTAAAAATTGTGCATGACGAAAATTTGATGCGGCGACTATCGGGCTTACCTGTGCCTTGTCGATTTCCGTCCGTTGCGCAGACCCTTCTCCTGGTTTGAGAGATTGTCACTTCCGGCCCGCGATGCCGGCGGCGACGGCGGCGAGCGTCTGCTCGGGGTTCGAGCGACACGCTGCGATCACACCGTCCATCGCGGCGTCGACGTCGACCGGGCGTCCTGCGCCCGTACGCCCGTACAAAAGCCCGCCGAGCCACGACCTGTATTCCTGAAGCCGCACGGGGTTGAGAGAGACCAACTCGATCGCAAGCGCGCATGCGACGGCGTGCGGCGCCTGGCTGTCGAAATCGTCCGCCGCCGTCGCGGGTTGCGCGAACGCGGGCGCGCCATGAGTGACGAGCGCAAGCCAGACCGCAATGGCGGCGGCAAGGGAAGACCAAACGCGCATCGGACCGCCTCCATTTCAGGATTGTCCGACACCGGAACTAGGGCGCGGCTGGGTCGGAAACCACGCGATTTGACGAAATGCGCACAAAAGACTATCTCATGCGTGCTGCGTCGCAGCATTTGCGCTCCGGTCGCGTAGGCCGCTTCTCGCGGGACCCGCCGTCGAGCGCTTCGGATGAATGATCAGCGGCTCATTTACGCGGGGCCGTGTCTTGAGGCCCTGTCGCGTTCATCCGCGCAGAGACCGGGCCGCTTTTGAAAGTATCCCAGGTGACAGATTTTGCAGGCCTCGGCGTCGCCGAGACCGTCCTTCGCGCACTTCGCGACGAAGGCTATGCCCGCCCGACCCCCATTCAGGCCCGGGCCATTCCCTCCATTCTCGAAGGCCGCGACCTGCTCGGCATCGCGCAGACCGGCACCGGCAAGACCTGCGCCTTTGCGGTTCCGATCATCCAGCGCCTGATCGAACACCCGCGCCGCGCGGCCCCCGGAACCGTGCGCGCGCTGATCCTCGCGCCGACGCGTGAGCTCGCGGCGCAGATCGGCGAGAGCTTCCGCGCCTATGGCCGGCACGCGCGGTTGCGCGTCGCCGTCGTCGTCGGCGGCGTCTCGATGGGACCGCAGATCCAGAACATCGCGAAGGGCCTCGATGTGCTGGTCGCGACGCCCGGTCGCCTGCTCGATCATGTCGACAGTCGGCGCCTGCGTCTCGATGCGACGGAAGTCGTCGTGCTGGATGAGGCCGATCACATGCTCGACCTCGGCTTCATCGTTCCGATCCGTCGCATCGTCGGCAAGTTGCCGAAGGCGCGACAGACCTTGTTCTTCTCCGCCACCATGCCGCGCGAAATCGCTTCGCTGGCCGACGACATGCTGAGCAATCCCGCGCGCGTCGAGGTGACGCCGGTGGCGACGACGGCCGAACGCGTTTCGCAGAAGGCCTATCTCGTCGATCACGCATCCAAGCGCGAACTGCTCGTCGAAATCCTGTCCAGTCCGGATGCGTCGCGCGCGCTCGTCTTCACGCGCACGAAGCGCGGCGCCGATCGCGTCGCGCGCATTCTGGAAGAGGCGGGCATACCCTCGGGCGCCATCCACGGCAACAAGAGCCAGAACAATCGCCAGCGGACGCTGAACGATTTCAAGGCCGGCAAGTTGCGGGCGCTGGTCGCGACAGACATCGCTGCGCGTGGAATCGACGTCGACGGCGTCAGCCATGTCGTCAATTTCGAGCTGCCGGAAGTGCCGGAAACCTACGTCCATCGCATCGGCCGCACCGCGCGTGCAGGCGCGGCAGGCGTTGCGATTTCGCTGTGCGACAACGGGGAGCGCGCGCTTCTCCGCGCCATCGAAAAGACGACGCGCCAGCAGATCGAAACCGAGGACCGGCGCAATCCGTCAAACCGCAGCGAACAGGCCGAGCGCGCCCCGGCGCGCGCAAAGCCGCGGCCTCATAACGGGCATTCCCGTGGAAAGACGTCCGAGAGACCGCGCAGCGAGGCGGGCCGTACGCACGGTCAACATCACGGCGCGGCGCGTCCTGCAGCCAATCGCGACCAGGAGGCCAAAAAGCCGGCAGGCAACAGGCCCGGCAGCCGCGCGCGCCGTCGTCACCGCGCCGGCACGGCCGGCCCGCGCGAAGCCTGAAGATCTGAAACCCCGGATCAAAGCGGCGTGATGCGGCTGGTCGCCGCATCGCGGCGCCCTAGTTGCGCCTGCGTGAAGTTCGCGATCCCGGAGGTGCGGATATGTCGACATTTCATGTGATGGCCGGCGGCGGCGAGCGAGCGTCCGCCTTCCCCCGTATCCGACAGATCAGGTTGAGCGACGTCGAGACGGCTTTGCGTCAGGGTTGGGACGATTTCCTCGCGCTTCGCTCGGAACTCGTGATCGGCGCTCTGATCTATCCGGTCATCGGCCTCGTTCTCGCTTATTGGTCGTCTGGCGCGAACATTTTGCACCTCTTGTATCCGCTTGCCGCCGGCTTTGCTCTGCTTGGACCGTTCGCGGCCATCGGCCTTTACGAGATCAGCAGGAGACGCGAGGCGGGGGTCGAGACAACGAGCTGGAGCGCGCTCGAGGTTTTCAAGTCGCCGGCGCTTCCTTCCATCGTCGCGCTCGGTCTTCTGCTGGCGCTCGCCTTTCTCGCCTGGCTCGGGGCCGCGCAAATTCTCTATCAGACGCTGATGGGAGAAAATGCGCCGGCCTCGCTGTCGGCCCTCGTCGCGGAAGTCACAACGACCGAGAACGGCATCTGGCTGATCGTCCTGGGCAATGCGATCGGTTTTGTCTTCGCGGCGCTTGTTTTTTGCGCGACGGCGATCGCTTTTCCGCTGATGATCGACCGGGATGTCGGTCTTGCGGTCGCGGTAGGTTCGTCGTTCGAGGCCGTGTGGAAAAACCCTGGTCCCATGACGGCCTGGGCGCTGACGATCGCAATCGTGCTCGCGCTTGGCTTCGCCGCCGGGCTTATCGGTCTCGCAGTCGCCATGCCGGTGCTCGGGCACGCGACATGGCGTCTCTATCGGGCGCTCGTGCCGCGCGCGCCCTAAGCGGCGCAACGCGGCGCGCGGCAGTGTTCAGCCGGCCTTCTGCGGCCGCATATCCTTTGGATCGATGCCGGCCACGACAACGGGCTTCTTCATCGCGTCGCGACGGAAGGGCTCGCCGAGTTCCTGGTTGAGGATCACTTCGATGAAGGTCGTCACGCCTTTCTTTTGATCCTCGCAGGATTTGGCGATCGCTTCCGTGAGTTCAGTCTGCGTGCGCACCGCGACGCCCTTGAGTCCGCAAGCTTCGGCGACGCGGGCGTAGGAGAGATGCGGATCGAGTTCGGTGCCGACGAAATTGTCGTCGTACCAGAGCGTGGAATTGCGTTTCTCGGCGCCCCATTGGTAGTTGCGGAACACGACCATCGTGATCGAGGGCCATTCCTTGCGTCCGATCGAAGACATTTCGCTCATGGAAATGCCGAAGGCGCCATCGCCCGCGAAACCCACGACCGGCGTATCGGGATTGCCGATCTTGGCGCCGATGATCGAAGGAAAACCGTAACCGCACGGACCGAACAGACCCGGCGCAAGATATTTGCGTCCCTTTTCGAACGTCGGATAGGCGTTGCCGATCGCGCAATTGTTGCCGATGTCGGAGGAGATGATCGCGTCGCGCGGCAGGCCGGCCTGGATCGCGCGCCACGCCTTGCGCGGCGACATGCGCTCGGGGTCGCGCTTGCGCGCACGGTCGTTCCAGCTCGTGCCGGGATCGTCGTCTTCATGGTCCATGCCCGACAATTGCTGCAGCCAAGCCGACTTGGTCGTGTGGATCAGCGCCTTCCGCTCCTCGCGGCCCTTGTCGCCCGCGCTGGCTGAAAGCTGTGCGAGAATTTGCTGCGCGACGAGCTTCGCGTCGCCGCAGATGCCGACGCTCACCGGCTTCGTCAGGCCGATGCGGTCGGGATTGATGTCGACCTGGATGATCTTGGCGTTCTTCGGCCAATAGTCGATGCCGTAGCCGGGCAGGGTAGAGAACGGGTTGAGGCGTGTGCCGAGCGCGAGCACGACGTCGGCCTTCGCGATCAGCTCCATCGCCGCTTTCGATCCGTTGTAGCCGAGCGGACCGCAGGCGAGCGGATGCGAGCCGGGGAAGGAATCGTTGTGCTGGTAGCCGGAGCAGACAGGCGCGGAGAGGCGTTCGGCGAGCGCGGCGCAATCAGCGATTGCTTCGCCGATCACAACGCCGGCGCCGGAAAGGATGACGGGAAACGAAGCTTCCGACAGCAGGCGCGCCGCTTCCGCGACCGCCTTCGCGCCGCCAGCCGGCCGTTCGAACTCGATCGGCGTCGGTAGAGTGATGTCGATCACCTGCGTCCAGAAATCGCGGGGAACGTTGATCTGCGCAGGCGCGGACAGTCGGTGCGCTTTCATGATGACGCGGTTCAGCGTTTCGGCGATGCGCGAGGGATCGCGAACCTCTTCCTGATAGCAGACGCAATCGCGGAACATCGCCATCTGCTCGACTTCCTGAAAGCCGCCCTGGCCGATCGTCTTGTTGGCGGCCTGCGGCGTCACCAGCAGCATCGGCGTGTGGTTCCAGTAGGCCGTCTTGATCGAGGTGACGAAATTGGTGATGCCCGGGCCGTTCTGTGCGATGCACATCGCCATCTTGCCCGTGGTGCGCGTATATCCATCGGCGATGATTGCGCCGTTGCCTTCGTGAGCGACGTCCCAGAACGTAATGCCCGCCTTCGGAAAAAGATCGGAGATCGGCATGAACGCCGATCCGATGATGCCGAACGCGTGCTCGACGCCGTGCATCTGCAGCACCTTCACAAAGGCTTCTTCCGTCGTCATTTTCATCGGGCGTTGATCCTCGATTTTTGAATTATTGATCCACAGGCGGCCAGCTATAGCAGCTATCGCGGTTCGCGCCACGCGCCTGTCAGCTGCGCACGACCGACGCCGTCTGTCCGAATAGCATTTTCTTCTGCTCGTCGGTGAGGTCTTCGGGCCTTTGCATCTGGATTTTCTTGCCGGCCTCGTAGGCGCGCTGGGTGCCCGGCCGCTCGGCGACGCGGTCGAACCAGCGTTTCAGATTCGCAAAATCGTCGATGTTCTGGCTCTGCCTTTTCCAGGGAACGATCCAGGGATAGGCCGCCATGTCGGCGATCGAATAGTCGCCGGCGATGTAGTCGCGCCCGGCGAGCTGCCTGTTGAGTACGCCGTAGAGTCTGTTCGTTTCTCTCACGTAGCGGTCGATCGCGTACGGAATCTTCTCGGGCGCGTAGATATTGAAATGATGGTTCTGTCCGGCCATCGGTCCGAGCCCGCCCATCTGCCAGAACAGCCATTCCATCGCTTTGGCCTTCGCGCGGGGGTCTGTCGGCAGGAAGCGGCCCGTCTTCTCGGCGAGGTAGACAAGGATGGCGCCGGATTCGAACACAGACACAGGCGCGCCGCCATCGGAAGGCCGGTGGTCGACGATCGCCGGCATGCGGTTGTTCGGCGAAATGGCGAGAAAGGCTGGCCTGAATTGGTCGCCAGCGCCGATATTGACCGGGTGTATCGAGTAGGCGAGCCCGGCTTCTTCGAGAAACATAGTGATCTTGTGGCCGTTCGGCGTCGGCCAATAGTGCAGATCAATCATTTCGGAGGTCCGCTGGGCGAGTGCTTTCGCCCAGCAGTTTCATGGGTTTGTGCGGTCAACGCAAGGGGCGCGAAGCCCCTGTGGCTCACCAGCTGGAGGTGAACAGCCCGGGACGGTTGTAGATAGCGCCGTGCGAAGCGCCGGGAATGTAGCCCGTCGAGTAACCGCCGGCGTAACCGCCGTCGGCGCAGGGAACCTGCTGCGTGACGCCGTCGATCGTGCAGGAACAGGTCTTCGTCACCTGACGGTAGACCGTCGTCGGAACGAGATGCGTGGTCTGCACGGCGCGATAGGTCGTGACCGGCTCGAGATGCGTGCGCGTGACCGGCTGCATCACCGTCTGCGGCACGGTGTAGGTGCGCTGCCACGTCTGCGTGGCCGGCGCGGAATAGCCGCCGGCGTATCCGTAGCTCGGCGCCGGAGCGGCGGCATAGCCGTAATCGGGAGCGGCGTAGCCGGCGTCATAGCCGCCGGCATAGGCGGCGCCGGCCACGGCGGCCGCAGCGGCGGCCGCCGGCACGAGCGCGCGATGGCGCCATCCCCAGCCGTGATTGTGCCCATAACCCATTCCGTAACCCGGACGGGCGTAGCCGGCGCGGGCGTAGCCGGCGCGGGCGAAAGCGGGGCGGCCGAAGGCCGGGTGAGCGAACGCGGGGCGCGCGAACGCCGGGCGCATCATCGCGCCGTGACCGTAGCCGCCAGCCTGGGCGGAGCTCGCGGCGGCGACGGTCGCAATGGCCGCAGTCGCGATGCTGAGGATCGAAATGGAACGCATTCGGAACTCCTGTCTCTTTTCGCGCCGGCCGCGGGGTCAAAACGGCGCATCTGGCGGCGACGCGACGCGTCGTGCCTGAGACGGAGCAAGGTGTGGTCCAGAACCGGATCAGCTCGGCGGATCGGCCCAATCGAGGGCGCGTGCGAGCGCTTTGCTCCATGACCGGAACAGGCTGTCGCGCCGCGCGGCGTCCATTGCCGGCGTCCACCGCCGATCGACGCCCCAATTGTCGGCAATGTCCGACGTCGAGGCCCAGTAGCCAACCGCGAGCCCGGCTGCATAGGCCGCGCCCAGCGCAGTCGTCTCGATTGTTTTCGGACGAACCACCGGCGCATTCAGAATGTCGGCCTGGAATTGCATCAGCAGCTCGTTGACGACCATGCCGCCGTCGACGCGCAATTCCTTAACGGCGACTCCTGAATCCTTTACCATGGCGTCGAGCACCTCGCGCGTCTGATACGCGGTCGCTTCGATCGCGGCGCGCGCGATATGGCCCTTGTTGGCGAAGCGCGTGAGGCCGGCGATGACGCCGCGCGCCGATTCTTTCCAATGCGGCGCATAGAGTCCGGAGAAAGCCGGCACGAAATAGACGTCGCCGTTGTCTTCGACAGTCCTCGCGAGCGCCTCGATTTCCGATGCGGAGCTTGCGAGTCCGAGATTGTCGCGTAGCCATTGCACGAGCGCGCCGGCGATGGCGATCGAGCCTTCGAGCGCATAGACGGCCGGCGCATCGCCGAGCTTGTAGCCGAGCGTCGTCAGAAGGCCGCTCGTCGAGTGAAACGGTTTCTGCCCCGTGTTCATAAGCATGAAGCAGCCCGTGCCGTAGGTGTTCTTGGCCTGTCCCGGCGACAGGCAGGCCTGACCGAACAGCGCCGCCTGCTGATCTCCGAGGATGCCGGCGAACGGAACGCCATCGAGCTGGCCGCCGCATACGCCGAAGACCTCGCTCGACGATCTGATTTGCGGGAGGCAGGCGCGCGGAATGTCAAAGAGCGCCAGGATGTCGGCGTCCCACTCGAGCGTCTCCAGATTCATCAGCTGCGTCCGCGACGCATTGGTTACGTCGGTGACGTGCAGGCCGCCATCGACGGCGCCGGTCAAATTCCACGCCAGCCATGTATCGATATTGCCGAACAATATATCGCCGCGACGAGCAGCCTCCTGTGCGCCGGGAACGGCGTCGAGCAGCCATCGCAGCTTGAGGCCCGAGAAATAGGTCGCGAGCGGGAGGCCGGTTTTGGCGCGCAGCTTGTCCTTGCCGCCGTCTGTTTCATAACGGGCCACGAGGGCGTCGGTGCGCGTGTCCATCCACACCAGCGCATTGTGCAGCGGCTTGCCGGTCCGCCTGTCCCAGATGACGGTCGTTTCGCGCTGGTTGGTGACGCCCACTGCCGCGAGGTCGGTCGCCTCGAGGCCCTTTTTGCGGAGGGCGCCGGAGATCACCTTCTGCGTATTGGCCCAAATTTCCGACGCGTCGTGCTCGACCCATCCCGGCCGAGGAAGAATTTGCCGGTGCTCCATCTGGTCGACGGCGATTATGTCGCCTTTGCGATCGAAGACGATGAAGCGCGAGGACGTCGTGCCTTGATCGATCGAGCCGACGAATTTGCTCATGCGATCCCCGCCTCGAGACGCTTCTTTGCGATATGGGCTTCGATATCCGGTGCAGACGACGCTGCGCCGTGGAGGCCGAGTTTCGTGCGGCGCCACAGAATATCTTCAGCCGAACGCGCCCATTCGCGCGCCACGAGATAATCGACTTCCGCTTCCGTGAGTCCCGCGCCGAAATCGCGGCCGAGGTCCTCGGCGGACTTGGCTGCGCCAAGAAATTCGTAGACGCGCGCGCCGTAGGATTTGCCGAGACGTCGCGCCTGAGGCGCCGACAGAAACGGCTTTGCGGTTCGTAGCGTCGCGATGAATTTTTCGATGTCGCCGTCGGGGATGTCGCCGCCGGGAAGCGGCGCGGCCGCTGTCCAGGGGCCGCCGCGCGGTCCCAGACATGCGCCGATCTTCTCAAGCATCGCTTCCGCGAGTTTGCGATAGGTGGTGATCTTGCCGCCGAAAATGTTGAGCAACGGCGCGCCTTCAATTCGCTCGTCCTCGATCACATAGTCGCGAGTCGCCTCCTGTGCGGCGGTCGCGTGATCGTCGTAGAGCGGCCTTACGCCGGAATAGGCCCAGACGACATCGGAAGGTGTTATCTGCGCCGTGAAATACTCGTTGGCCGCGGTGCAGAGATAGGCGGTTTCCTCGCCCGTAATCGCAACTGCGCCCGGATCTCCTCTGTAATCCCGGTCCGTCGTGCCGATCAGCGTAAAAGCGTCCTCGTAGGGTATCGCGAAGACGATGCGGTTGTCCGCGTTCTGGAAAATGTAGCAGCGATCGTGATCGTAGAGCTTCGGTACGACGATATGGCTGCCTTGCACCAGGCGCACACGATGCGGCTCGCGATGCGCGAGCGGGCCTTCTAGCACCTTGTCGACCCAGGGCCCCGCCGCGTTGACCAGCAGCCGCGCCCCGGCCTCGCGTACCGCGCCGCTGGTTCGATCCCGAAGCACGATCCGCCAGACGCCCCCCTCCGCGCGCGCCGACGTCACTTCGCAACGTGTCTCGACGATCGCACCGCGATCGGCGGCGTCGCGGGCGTTGAGAACCACCAGACGCGCATCGTCGACCCAACAGTCCGAATATTCGAAGCCTTTCGTGAAACCCGGCTTGAGCGGCGCGCCCGCGACATTGTGCGTCAAATCCAGCGTGCGCGTCGGCGGGAGCTTTTCGCGGCCGCCGATGTGATCGTAGAGAAAAAGGCCGGCGCGCAGCATCCACGCAGGACGCTGCCCCTCCGCATAGGGCAGCACGAAGCGCAGGGGGTGGACGATATGCGGCGCATTGCGCCAGACGATTTCGCGCTCGGTCAGGGCCTCGCGCACGAGCCGGAATTCGTAATATTCGAGATAACGCAGGCCGCCGTGAATGAGTTTGGTCGCGCGCGAGGACGTGCCGCTCGCAAGATCGCTCATCTCGGCGAGACGCACGCTGTAACCGCGACCGACCGCATCGCGCGCCACGCCGCAGCCGTTGACGCCTCCGCCGACCACGAAAATGTCGACCATATCGTCCGATACGCCGCCGTCGCGCAAAATCCCGTCTCCGCGTGAGCCGTCAAACTAGCCCGCCGGTCAGACAGCGCAAGCAGGCGACGAGCTCTGTCGGCTCATGCGGCTGCGTAGCGCGCCTCGGTCAAGGTGGTCGCCGCTTCGATCATGATTCGGCTGTAGGCGCGGGCGGCGCTCGGAGAGCGTTGAAGCCAGGACGAGAGCACATCGATGAGTTCGTCCAGAACAAGCCGGTCTATCGAATCGACCGCCTCGACGCCGAGGCGCGCAATCGCTGCAAGGCGCAAAAGGTCGCCGCGAGCCTCCGATGCGACGCGCTTTTCTCCCGACAGGATCGCACGCCACAGCCGGATATGCTGACGGGCGACCGGCCGAACCTGCGCCTCGTTGTCGCCCAGACAGGCGAAATAGGCCTCCACGATCCGATCGCCGATGATCGGTTCGCTCCAGGCCAGAACGTCGCTCTTCATGTGAATTTGGTTGTCGTCGAGACGCATCGAGCCCTCCCTTAGCCCACACGAATCAACGCAACCCCGCGCTACGTTTGGATCATCGCACGTCCATCACGTTCCGCAACGACCTCGCCCGCGCCTTTTGCGGCCTCAATTTGGCGTGAAGCGGCGCTCGAGCCCTTGGCGCCGCGCCGTCCGGCGAGGACAAAGAGGGGATGAACGCCAGCTTCTCCACGCCAATTGTCTTTTCCGATCCGATCCTTCTCTTTGGCGGCCCTTACTCGAACCTGCACGCGCTCGACGCGCTGATCGCCGAGGCGGCGCGACGGCGCATCCCTCCCTCGAGAATGATTTCGACCGGCGATCTCGTCGCTTATTGCGCGCATGCGAAGGCGGTCGTCGCCCGTGTGCGCGAGACGGGCATCAGATTCGTGCGCGGCAATTGCGAGGAGCAACTCGCTGCCGGGGCGGACGATTGCGGATGCGGTTTTGCGCCGGGCGGGCAGTGCGAGCGACTGTCGGCCGACTGGTTCGCGCACGCGATGGCCGAACTCGACGCGGACGATCGCTCATTTCTGGGGCGAGCGCCGCCGCGAATCGACGTCATCGTCAACGGCGTGACTCTGGCCGTAATTCACGGCGCCGCGGCGCAGACGAACAGATTTGTCTTCGCCTCGACTCCGGAGCGAATCAAGGCGCTCGACCTCGACTTGCTCGGCGTCGACGGCGTCATCGCGGGACATTGCGGCCTTCCTTTTTCGCAGGGCGTCGGCGGCCGGCTCTGGCACAATCCCGGCGCGGCCGGCATGCCGGCGAACGACGGCACGCCGCGCGTCTGGTTCAGCGAGATTGCGCCGGGAGACGCGCCGGGCGTCCTGCGGATCGAGCATTGCGCGCTGGATTACGAACATGCCGGCGCGGCGGAAGCGATGGCGCGCGCCGGCCTGGCCCCTGAATATCGGCGCACCCTCGTCGACGGGCTCTGGCCGAATTGCGACGCGCTGCCGCGCCGGGAAGTCGAAGGGCAGGGCGGCCGAATCGAGCCGAGCCGCCTGATTTTCGAGACGGGCCGCGGGGTGCGCCACGCCGCCCGTGCGCCTTCGGCAGCGCCCCCGCCGGCCGGAATCGCGCCGCCCGCGCGTGTGTCGTTGCGCGCTCTCGAAACGCTCTGGATCAACACCGGCACGCGCTGCAATCTCGCTTGCGCGACCTGCTATATCGAATCCTCGCCGCGTAACGACCGGCTCGCCTACATGACGGCGGCCGACGCGGCCGCGCTGATGGACGAGATCGCGAGCGAAAACCTGCCGGTCGCGCTGATAGGGTTCACCGGCGGCGAGCCCTTCCTCAACCCTGAATTTCCAGCCATGCTGAAGGACGCGCTCGACCGCGGCTTCCGCACGCTTGTCCTGACGAATGCGATGAAGCCGATGCAGCGCGCCAAGCCGGACCTGGCTGCGTTGGCGTTGCGCCATGGCGATCGATTGGCGCTCCGGGTTTCGCTGGATCATTACACGAAGGAATTGCACGAGCTCGAACGCGGGCCGCGTTCTTTCGAGCCGGCGATCGAGGGTTTGCGATGGCTCGTCGACGCCGGCATTGCAGTCTCGGTCGCGGGACGGCTTTTGTCTGGCGAAAGCGAGCAGATCGCGCGCGGCGGTTATGCGCGCCTCTTCGCCGACCTCGGACTTCCGCTCGATGCGATGTCAGAGGACGACCTCGTGATGTTTCCCGAGATGGACGCATCGACTGGCCTGCGTTCCGTCACTCAGGAGGAAATGGCGGCGGTGGGCGTCGCGCCGGACGATCTCATGTGCGCGAAAGCCCGCATGGCGGTCCGTCGCAAGGGCGCCGCGCGGCCAACGATCGTCGCGTGCACTTTGCTGGCTTACGAGCCGGAGTTCGAACTCGGTGCGAGCCTCGCCGAAGCGCGCGGGGAAGTTTCGCTCGGCCACCCGTATTGCGCCGATTTCTGCGTATTCGGCGGGGCGACCTGTGAAAGGGCCGTCAAGGCGCGATCGGACTGAGGCCCGACGCGACGATTGCCGGCCGCGCCTCCGGCGAGCGGAGATAAGCGAGCAGCGCCGCTGCTGCCGCAGGTTCCTTGGCCGCGACGGGAATCCCCGCCGAAAAGGTCGTCACTTTCTGGACGGCGTCGGGGATCGGGCCAACGAACACGATGCCTTTGACCGGCAAGAGCTCTGGAACCTGTTGAAAGCCGACGTCCGCCCCGCCGCGAGCCACGACTTTGCCGACCGGTTCGGCCACGATCACCCGGCTTTTCGGCTTCAGTTCGCTCTCGAGCCCGAGTTTCGCATACATTTCCTTCTCGATGTAGACGCCGCTGGCGCTATCGGAATAGGCAATCGATTTCGCCGCCAGCAGCGCCTTCTTGAAGGCGTCGATCGTGCTGATATCCGGCTTCGGCTGCCCCTCCCGGACCGCCATGGCGATTTTGGAATCCACGAGGTCGACGCGGCTGTCGGCCCGCACGATCCCCTTGTCGACGAGTCCGCCCAGGGCGTAGCCCACCATCACGAGCAGGTCGGCGCGCTCGCCGCGTTGCAGGCGCACGGGAATGGCTGTTTCCGCCGTGCCCATCGAGGATCCAAAGACCAGCGTGACCTTGTTCCCGGTCTTCTTCTCGTAGCTTCCTGCGAGCGTCTGAAGGGCTGCGGTGAAGCCGCCGGAAGTCATGACCACGATTTCGGTCGCGTGCGCAGTCGCGCAGGCGCAGATTGTGGTCAGGTGGACCGCAGCGGCACGGAGCGTTTTTTGCGCCATTCTGCGTTCTCCCAAGCTCTTGTCGCGAGCCGCCGATAGTGCGACGTTCGCATCACAAGACCTTAAAATGGCTTCGCGGGGCGCGGAAGATGGCTGGGGCTGGACGGGAGCAATCCAAACTCGTGACGGTATTGCGCGTCACATCGGGTAATTTCCTGGAGATGTTCGATTTTTTCCTGTTCGGTTTCTACGCAACCTACATCTCCAAGACATTTTTCCCGACTGACAGCGACTTCGCTTCGCTGATGCTCACCTTCATGACTTTCGGCGTCGGATTTTTGATGCGTCCGCTGGGCGCAATCTTCCTCGGCGCCTATGTCGACCACCACGGTCGCCGACAGGGCCTGATCGTCACACTTGGAATCATGGCGATGGGCACTGTTCTCATCGCCTTCGTGCCGGGCTACAAATCGATCGGCATGCTCGCGCCCGCGCTTGTCGTTATCGGCCGCTTGCTTCAGGGCTTCTCGGCTGGCGTGGAGCTCGGCGGCGTCTCTGTCTATCTGGCCGAAATGGCGACGCCGGGCAACAAGGGGTTCTATGTCGCCTGGCAGTCCGGCAGCCAGCAGGTCGCGATCATGGTCGCGGCGCTCATTGGCTATATGCTCAACCAGTATATGACGACTGCCCAGATCTCGGACTGGGGCTGGCGCATTCCATTCTTCTTGGGCTGCGCCATCATTCCATTCCTCTTCTACGTGCGCTCGTCGCTCGAAGAGACCAAGGAATTCGCCGCGCGCACGCATCGGCCGACAATTCCGGAAATCTACAGGTCGGTCGCCGCCAATCTTCCGATCGTCTTGCTGGGCATGATGCTCGTCGTGATGACGACGGTGTCTTTCTACGCGATCACCGTGTACACGCCGACATATGGCAAGAATATTTTGAAGCTTTCGTCGGTCGACACACTTATCATTACGTTCTGCGTCGCGCTTTCGAACCTGTTTTGGCTGCCGGTCATGGGCGCCGTCTCCGACCGCATCGGACGCAAGCCGGTGCTGTTCACATTTTCTCTGCTGACTCTCTTGACGGCATATCCGGCTCTTTCATGGCTGGTGGCCAACATATCGTTCGCGCACATGCTGATCGTATTGCTGTGGTTGTCGTTCCTGTATGGTTCCTACAACGGCGCCATGGTGGTCGCGCTAACGGAAATCGTTCCGCGTGAAGTGCGCACCGCCGGTTTCTCGCTCGCCTATTCGCTGGCGACCGCGCTGTTCGGCGGATTTACGCCGGCTGTATCGACGTGGCTCATCGAGGTGACGAAAGACAAAGCTGCGCCCGGCTATTGGCTCGCCTTTGCGGGCCTTTGCGGCGCGCTGGCGACCTTTATGGTCTATCGCCGCGCCTCGGTGACGGCTGGAGAAGCGACGGCCCGGGCTTGATCCGACGGTATCTCGATATTGAACCGCCCGTTCCCGCGGCGAACGGGTGATCTGTCGCGGGGGAGTGACGTGTTGCGTGCGTTTCTTTACATGGCCTGCGCGTTCGCGCTGGCGCTCGCGTTGTCGGGTTGCGACCGTTGCGGCGACCCCGTGAAGATAAACTTTCCCGGGATCGCCGCTTGCCACGATGCGAGCCCATAGTGGTAGGCCGGAACGGTGTAACGAGAGTTCGAGCGAAGGCGCTTCCTCATCTGCAAGCGACGCCGCTGCCGCTGCGCGCCGCCTGAGCGCAGTTGAAACGGCGCGTAGGACATCTTTTTCGCCCGAAGCATGATAACCCGGACCGCTGATCGATAAGAACGGAGTTGAAAATGCTTGCCATGGACCCCGCCGCGCCGGGCGCGGAAATCGCCAGGCCGCGCCCCGCCGCGACCGTGCTCCTTGTGCGCGACGGCGCCGAGGGGCTCGAGGTCTTCATGGTGGTGCGGCATCATCAGATCGATTTCGCCTCCGGCGCGCTCGTATTTCCCGGCGGCAGTCTCGACAAGGACGATCACGTCATCGCCGCCGATTCTGCGCGGTGCGGCGCCGCGATGGCGACGCTGGACGAGGCGGCGCGCGCATTCCGGATTGGGGCCGTCCGCGAAACGTTCGAGGAAAGCGGCGTGCTGCTGGCGCGCCCCAGAGGATCTACGACCTTGGTGTCTGGCGAGCGCGTGGAAGCGATCGCGAAGAGGGCGGGCGAGCGCAAGTTCTCCGAATGGCTTGCCGAAGAAGACCTCGAGCTTGCGCTCGATCTGCTGACTCCTTTCGCGCACTGGGTGACGCCGACCGCTTTGCCGAAGCGTTTCGATACGCATTTCTTCATCGCCGCGGCGCCGGCGGATCAGCTCGCGGTGCATGATGGATCAGAAGGCGTCGATTCCGTCTGGATCAATCCCGCGCGCGGCCTCGCCGACGCGAAGGCGGGCAAGTACACGATGGTGTTCGCCACGCGGCTCAACGTCGAAATGCTCGGCCGCGAGAACGACGTGGCTGCGGCGATCGAAGCGGCGCGCGTGCGCAAGATCGTGACCGTCATGCCCGACGCGCAGCCGCGCGCCGACGGCGGCAAGGGATTTACGCTCAGAATTCCGCTCGAAGCAGGTTACGGCGGCGACACCTACACGTCCTAGGCGTCGCCACACGATCAATGCGCAATAAACACCGGCAGCGTCATCGACGCGAGTATCGTGCGCGTCGCGCCGCCGAGCACGAATTCGCGCAGACGCGAATGTCCGTAGCCGCCCATGATCAACATGTCGGCGTTTTCGTCGGCGGCGTATGATAGGATCAGCGCGCCGACATCGTCGCCGCGCGGCAATGTCTTCAGCTCCGCCGATATGCCGTGTCTGGCGAGATTTCGGGTGATGTCGAAGCCTGGCAGGTCCGTTGTCGCGCGTTGTCCATTGATCATCGTCACGACCTCCACCCGGCCGGCCCGCTTCAGGATCGGCATGGCGCAGGAGACCGCCCGCGCCGCGGCCGCCCCGCCGTCCCAGGCCACGATCACTCGGCCGAGCTTGGCGGGCCCCCGGTGGATGTAGGGCAGCGCCAGCAGCGGCCGGCCCGAATGGAACAGCACGCCCTCGATCAGAAGGCCGCTCGCGCTCTGGTCCGGCCCCTCCGGCTGCACGACGACCGTAAGGTCGAAATTGCGCGCGATCCGCGCGATTGCGTGCGGCGCGGCCCCGGCCGCGGGCTCGACCTTCACGAGGTCGCAGGACCCCGCCCGCGGGGCCGCCTTCTCGAACACCGCATAGCCCTGCGCGATCTCCTTCATCGCCGCGGCCTGCGCGCTCTGGACCAGCTCGTACGGAAACTCGCCCATGAAGGCCGGCGCCGGCGGCAATTGCTGGACGACGCCGACGACCGTCGAATGCGCGCCGAAGCCTTCGGCGAGCGAATGGACGAATTCCGACAGCGGCTCCGCGTCCGCGGCGCGCTCCAGAACCACCATGATATCTTTGAAGCCCATGACCGCCTCCTTTTCGTCCAGTCCTAGGCGCGCCCGGCCACCCCCGCGTTGAGCAGGATCAAGACGCGTCCGGCGGCATTTGAACGATCGATTGCGTCGATTGTTCAGCCTGTTGAGAGAAGGCGCGTCCCCGATCGGCCCGCGTTAACCCCCGCCGCGCCGGACCATGGCTCTAATGGGCTGCGGATCAGAGGACGCTTCGATGGTCAGGAAGGAATTGCACCGGGCGGATCACATGCCGGACGCTCTTTCGCGTCCGCCCGTGCGGCCCCGCCTCGACGCCGTCGCGTGGAAAGACGGCCGCGATCACGCCGAACGACAAGATGTCGAGGCGGTCGCAGCCTTGCTGGCGAAACTGGAACAGGCGCGCGCGGCGCTCCCGATGCCGGAGCGCGCGGACGTCGCCTGATCACCACATGCGTTGCAGCATCGTCTTGCGTTCGGCCTTGCGGGCCTTGCGGGCGGCGTAGCGCGCGTCGCGCTCGGCCTTCTTTTCCGCTTCCAGCATAGCCTTGAGCTCGGCCTCTTCGGCGCGCTTGCGGGCGGCCTCGGCCTCGTCGATCTTGCGCTGTTCTTCGCGCGCGGCGGCCTCGGCGGCCTCGCGCGCCTGGCGCTCGGCCTCCTCGCGGGCGCGCTGCGCGGCCCGTTCGGCCTCTTCGCGGGCGAGGCGCTCGGCCTTCTCGGCCTCGCGCACCTTGCGGGCCTCCAGCATGGCCTTGCGCTCTTCGGCGCGCGCGATTACGGCCGGATCGTCCGGACCGGGGCGCTTCTGGAATTTCTCGATGAGAGCCTTGCGGGCTTCGGCGGCGGCGGTCTGGCGATCCTGAAAACGTGACCCGTTGAACTGGCGCATTTGGTTCCGGTTGGCGACTGACAGGGTGTGTGCGATTGCGCGCCGTGCATGGCAGAGCCGGGCCGATCATGCAAGCGCCACCAGGGCAAAACGACCTTGCAAATCAGTCATGCCTGCGGTTTTGCGCGGCGGCCTGGCATGTTAGGTGTAGCCGAACCGGAGTTTTTCAATGCCGCTCGATCAGACCGCCATCGCCACGCTCGAGGCCGTATCCACCGCCACGATCACCACCGTGCTCCTCAAAAAGGGCCTCAGGAACGTCTGGCTGCGCGGCGCGCGGCCGATCCGCACCGGCCAGCCCCGGCTCGTCGGCCCGGCCTTCACCCTGCGCTTCGTGCCCGCCCGCGAAGACCTGGCGACGCCGGAAAGCTGGGGCAATCCCATTTCCACCCGCGCCGCCGTCGAGGCCATGCCGGAAGGCGCGATCGCCGTGATCGACGCCATGGGCGTGACGGACGCCGGCGTGTTCGGCGACATTCTTTGCGCGCGCATGGCCAAGCGCAACGTCAAGGCCATGGTCACGGACGGCGTCGTGCGCGACCTCGCCGGCGTGCTGTCGACCCGCCTGCCGATCTGGTGCGCCGGCGTCGCGGCCCCGTCCTCGGTGACGGGCCTCACCTTCATCAACTGGGGCGAGCCGATCGGCTGCGGCGGCGTCGCCGTCTTCCCCGACGACGTCATCGTCGCCGACGACGACGGCGCGGTGCTGATCCCGCAGGCGCTGCTCGGCCATGTTCTGGACGCCGCGCCCGAGCAGGAGCGCATGGAGGCCTGGATCATGGAGGAGGTCGCGCGCGGCGAAAAGCTGCCGGGCCTCTATCCGATGAACGAGGCGACCAAGGCGCGCTACGCCGCGAGCAAGCAGAAGTAGGGCGTCGCAGAGTCGGCGCCCGGTCCGAAATTTCCGGCAGCGCATCGCGGCCGGACACCGGCCGTTCGCGCGGCGTCGCATCGGCGGCGCGCGGGCTGTCGCAGGAGCGTCGCGAACAGCGTCGCTCACTCCGCGAAATCCGCCGCAGGCGCGCAATCGCGTCGGGCCGGCTCAAGATCGTATGTCGAACCCCAGCTTCATCCAGGAGGAAAACGCCTCGATTTCCGGGGCGCGGGAACTGCTGTGCAACGATACGACGTAGAAGCCGTAGCCCGGCAACGAAAGCGCGCTCGCCTTCACCAATCTTCCGGAGCGTAGATATTTGCTGACGATCACGTCGCTGAAGATCGCGACGCCCTGTCCGCCCAGCACCGCTTCGATCGCGTGCAGTTCCTCGCGAAAAGCGAGGTCCCAGCTTTTCTCGGCCCCTGCCAGCGCCGGGTCCAGCGCGCGGGCTTTCGCCATCCATTGCCGCCATGTCGGGGCTTCGGGATCTCGGCTTGTCCAGTCGAAATGTATGAGCGGATAGCGCAGGACGTCCGCGGCTTTCGCAATCGGCGCAGCCTCCGAAAGAAGCTCGGGAACGCAGACGGGCCAATAGGAATCCCTGACGATCTCCAGCGAATTGACGTCGAGCGGCGCCCGACGCGCGTAACGGATCGCCAGATCCGCCGCGTCGGAGCGAAGATCGAGCACGGCATCGGCGCCGATGACCTCCAGCGGAACGTCCGGATGCGCGCGCCCCCATTCAGCCAGACGCGGCACCAGACAATGGCTGGCGAAGGCGGTCGGCGTCGTCACGCGCAGAGGCTTGCGCGTTTCCTGGCCCGACAGCTTCGAAAACGCATCGGCGAAATTATCCAGCCCGACGCGCAGGACCGGAAACAGGCGTGCGCCAGCGGCCGTAAGCGTGAGCGGTCGCGGACGCCGACGGAACAATGCGGCGCCGCTTATGTCTTCCAACAAGCGTATCTGATGGCTGATCGCCGTCGGGGTGACGCCGAGTTCGCCGGCCGCCGCCGCGAAGCTGCCGAGACGTGCGGCGGCTTCGAATGCGAGCACGGCGCGCATTGGTGGAAGCTTTCTCACACCGGAACGCTAGATGAATTCAGCTCATTCAGCAGCTGAAAACTTCGATTTTGCATCGATCGCACGCAACTGAAAGGCTTGTTCATCCAAAAACGGAGGCGACGATGACCATCCAGACAGTTCCGACATCTGGTTCCCGCCGGCGCACGTTGGAGGAATTTCGCAACCATTTCCGCGGCCGTCTCGTGTGGGCTTCCGATCCCGGTTATGATCTGGCGCGCCGGGTCTGGAACGGCGCAGTCGATCGCCGGCCGGCGATGATCGCCTATTGCGCGGACGCCGACGACGTCGCGGCTGCGGTGAGCTTCGCCCGCGCCGAGGGCATGCTCGTCGCCGTGCGCAGCGGCGGTCACAACGTGGCGGGCCTGTCGGTCTGCGACGGCGGTCTGGTAATCGATCTGTCGCGCATGAAGAAAATCGCGATCGACAGAGAAAGGCGCGTTGCGCGGGCCGAGGCGGGTCTCAGCCTCGGCGAATTCGATCGCGCGACGCAACCCTACGGTCTCGCGACCACCATGGGCGTCAACAGCGACACGGGAATCGCGGGCCTGACGCTCGGCGGCGGATTCGGCAGACTCGGACGGAAATTCGGACTGACCTGCGATAACCTGATCGCGGTCGAGATCGTCACGGCGGAAGGAAAGCGCCTGCGAGCGAGCGCCTCCGAAAACGCCGAACTCTTCTGGGGATTGCGTGGCGGCGGCGGCAATTTCGGCATCGCGACGATGTTCGAGTATCGCCTCCATGACATCGGCCATCACCTGATCGTCGCTTCGGCCGTTCACCGATTTGCCGATGCGGCGAACGCGATGCGCTGGTATGACGATTTTGCGCGTAATGCGCCCGACGAGGTGAGCGCGGACGCTGCGCTCGTCACGGAGCCTTCGGGCGATGTCTTGTTCAGCATTTCCGCCTGCCACATCGGCGATGGCGAAACCGGCGAACGCCTTCTCGCGCCCGTCGTCCGGTTCGGCGCGCCTGTCGAAACGAATCTGGGTCCTGTTCCCTATCTCCAGATACAGGCGGGCGGCGACGCTCTATTCCCGCGCGGACGGCGGTACTACTGGAAGGCGCAGTTTTTGCGCGAGATCGCCGGCCCGGCGATCGAGGCGATCCTCGATGGCTATGCGCGCGCGCATTCTCCCTCGTCGCTGCTGGTGTTCCAGCACGTGGGCGGCGCAATCGCTCGCGTCCCGCCATCGGAAACCGCATATGCGAACCGCGATGCGATCTTCGATTGCTTCCCGATCGCGATCTGGGACAATCCCGTCGAGGACGGCGTGAACATGGAATGGGCCAGGAGCCTGTGGAGCGCGGTCGCGCCATTTTCGACCGGGGGCGTTTATGCGAACAACCTTGGCGATGAAGGCGCGGACCGCGTGCGTGCGGCGTTCAACGACAATTACGATCGTCTAGCTTCCCTGAAGTCGCGTTACGATCCCGCCAATTTCTTCCGGCTCAACCAGAACATTCGGCCGGGAGGTTGACGCTGGCGTTCGCGCTCGCGAACGGTCGACAGCCTGCGTGTGCGCCGGGGTCGCAAGCCGGCGTTCGCATGAAATGCGCGTCGCGGCCGCCGGAGCCGTGCGGCGCCCATTGAAATTATCGGCGCGAGAAGGGAGAAAAGGGGGACAGGAGAAATCATGCCTCTGACCCCCGCCGCATCCGGCGTCTTTCCGATCGCGCCGACGCCCTTCCTGCCGGACGGCGCCATCGACTGGCCGAGCGCGGACCGCCTGTTCGAATTCTACGCGGCGATCGGCGCGGACGGCGCGACCGTGCTCGGCGTGATGGGCGAGGCGCCGAAACTGGAGCCCGCCGAGTCGCTCGCGATCGTCCAGCGCGCCGTGAAGATCATGGCCGGCAAGCCGGTGGTCGTCGGCGTGTCGGCGCCGGGCTTTGCCGCCATGCGCTCGCTTGCGCGCGAGGCGATGGAGGCGGGCGCGGCCGGCGTCATGATCGCGCCGCCGAGCCACCTGCGCACCGACGACCAGATCGTTGGTTATTTCGCACAGGCCGCCGAGGCGATCGGCGCGGACGTTCCCTTCGTCGTGCAGGATTATCCGCTGATCACCAGCGTCGTCATGACGCCGGGAGTCATCCGGCGCATCGCGACCGACAATTCCAATTGCGTGATGCTGAAGGCCGAGGACTGGCCGGGCCTGGAAAAGATTTCGACCTTGCGCAAATGGCAGGCCGAAGGCTCCTTGAAGCCTCTCGCGATCCTCGTCGCCAACGGCGGCCTGTTCCTCGACTTCGAGATGGAGCGCGGCGCCGACGGCTCCAACACCGGCTACGCCTTTCCCGAAATGCTGATCGACGTCGTTCGTCTTTCGAAAGCGGGCGCGCGCGACCGCGCGCACGATCTGTTCGACGCGCATCTGCCGCTGCTGCGTTACGAGCAGCAATTGGGCGTCGGCCTCGCCGTGCGCAAGTACGTGCTGATGCGGCGCGGCGTGCTCGCGCATGATGCGCAGCGCAAGCCGGGCGCGGGCCTCACCGCTACGGCGCGCGCGGAAGTGGATTATCTGCTGGCGCGTCTTGCGCGCCGCGATCCGCGCGCAGCGTTCTGACCCGCGCTATTCCTTGAACCAGGTCGCCTGGACGCCGTTGGCGACGAGGCGCCCGTCCGCGCTCCACAACGCGCAGGTCTGGTCGGCGAAGCAATCGTGGAACACGTCGCCGTCGACGTCGCCGAGGAGAGGCGCCGCGCCGATCCGGGCGAGTTCGTCGCCGCCGACGTGAAAATAGGTCGTCATCGAAACCGTCGCCATCGGCTGGAATGTGCCGCGCACATGCATGATGCGCACGAAGAATGTGTCGGACAGCGCGGCGAGGGCAGGAAAATCGAGCGGCCGCGCGGGATTGTCCTGCAACCAGACGAGCGAGCGCGCCGACCGTATGACGCCGTCGGCGCGCGGGAAGGGCGCAAGATCGCCTTCCACGAAACGCATGTCGTAGCGGTTGGTCCAGCCGGGCCGCGGTCCGGCCTGCGCGACGGGAACGTCTTTCGCGTGCGGGGCTTTCGGCGCGGGCGTCGGCAGATGCGTCCATGTCGGCCGGCGCACGCCGCAGACGACGCTCGCGGTCGCCGCGGTCGCGCCGTTCTGCGCGAGTTCGACCGACCAGTGCTGCGTGTTCTTGCCGCCGCGGACGAGCCGCGTCGAAATCTCGAATGCGCCGTCCGAGATCGCGCCGCAGAAATTCACGGTAAGCGCGATCGGGTCGGCGAGCCGGCGCTGGTCCAGCATCACCGCGTTGAGAAGCTGCGCGGCGACGATTCCGCCGAACGGTCCGGCCATGTTGGCGTAGGCGGCGCTCGTCGCGCCGCGCCAGAGGCCCTCGCGGTCGGGCGTCAGCGCGATCGCGCGGTCGAATGGATGCGCTTCGCTCATCGAAAAGTCGCCTCGGCTTCCATCGCAAGCCCGCCGGCGGCGTTGCGCGCCCACAGTCTCGCATTGTGCGTCCCGTCCGCCGCGCCGCAGACGGAGAAGGGCGCGATGTCGAACAGCGGGCTCTGCGCGCGAAAATTGAAAGACGTCATGGCGCGATCGTCATTGCGGCGCGCGAGATCGGCGAGCAGGGTCGCGATCAGCGGCCCATGCACGATGAGGCCCGGATAGCCCTCGACCTTCGTCACGTAGGGCTGGTCGTAGTGAATGCGATGGCCGTTGAAGGTCAGCGCGGAATAGCGGAACAGCAGCACCGGGTCCGGCGCAATCTCGCGCCGCCAGCTTTCGTCCGACGGCGCGGGCTTCGGCGCCGGCGGCGCAGAGCCGGGCGCGGGCATGTCGCGGTAGACGATGTCGTGCTCTTCCTCCACCGAGCCGCCGCCGGCGCCGCTGATTTCGTGCCGCACGAGAACGAAGACGAGCGACCCCGTCCGGCCGTGCTTGACGTTCACGTCGGCGATCGTCGAGACGCGCCGGATCGCCTCGCCGACGCGCAACGGCGCGCCGAATTTCAGACGCCCGCCCGCCCACATGCGGCGCGGCAGTTCGACCGGCGGCAGAAATCCGCCGCGCTTCGGATGCCCGTCGGGCCCGAGCTGCGACTGTCGCGCGGCGGGCAGGAAATAGAGCCAGTGCCAGAGCGGCGGCAATGGGTCTCCGGCGCGCGGCGCGGAATCGTCCCGGTCGAGCGTAGCGGAAAGGCCTGCGACCGGCGCCGCCGCGACGACGTCCTCCAGAACTTCCTGCCGCCCTTTCCAGGCGGAAAGTTTTTCGATGTCGATTTGCGGCGCGCCCGTCATGATTTTTCCAGCCATTCTTTTTCCACAGCGCAAGGTTTAGCCGCGCTTGCGGCCCGCGGCAATCTTGACTGCTCGGCGCCTGCGCGCCTTGAAAGGGTCGCCGGACCGGACCAGACTTGCTCCATAGCTCCAGCACTTGCGGAACGAGATCATGCTCACACTCACGGTCAACGGCGCTGCGCACGAAATCGACGTCGAACCCGATACGCCTTTGCTCTGGGCGCTGCGCGAGCAGGTCGGGCTGACGGGAACGAAATACGGATGCGGCATCGCGCAATGCGGCGCCTGCACGGTGCTCGTCGACGGCGTGGCGACGCGCTCTTGCGGCATGGCCGCGTCCGATGCGGTCGGCAGGAAGATCACGACCATCGAGGGACTGGCCGACGGCGGCGCACTGCACAAGGTGCAGCAGGCCTGGATCGATCACGACGTGCCGCAGTGCGGCTATTGCCAGAGCGGCATGATCATGGCGGTCGTCGCGCTCCTGAAGGACACGCCGAAACCGACCGACGCCGATATCGACGCGGCGATCACCAACATCTGCCGCTGCGGCACGTTCCGCGAGGCGCGCGCCGCGATCCATGCGGCGGCGAACGCGTGAGGGACGCGAACATGACGAAGACGTTTTCGCTCGACCGCCGCGCGTTTTTCCTCGGCGCGGCCGCGACAGGCGCGGGTCTGAGCATCGGGCTCGCGATTCCCGTGAATGAAGCGCATGCCGACGCTGTGGCCCCGGAGATCAACGCCTGGGTCGTCGTGAAGCCGGACGACACGGTGGCGATCCGCATCGCGCGTTCGGAAATGGGGCAGGGAACGCTCACCGGCCTCGCCCAGCTCGTCGCCGAGGAGCTGGCGTGCGACTGGTCGAAAGTGACGACCGAATATCCGACGCCCGGCGAAAGCTGGCGGCGCAAGCGCCCGTGGGGCGAATTCACCACCGGCGGGAGCCGCGGCATACGCACGTCGCACGAATATGTCCGCAAGGGCGGCGCGGCCGCGCGCATGATGCTGGTGCAGGCGGCGGCCGACGCCTGGGGCGTTCCGGCCGCCGAATGCAAGGCGCAGAACAGCGTCGTCACGCATGTCGCGTCCGGCCGCACGACGACCTACGGCAAGGTGGCCGACGCCGCGGCGAAACTGACCCCGCCGGCAAATCCGCCGCTGAAGGATCCGAAGGACTGGACGATCGCGGGCAAGCCGCTGAAGCGTCTCGACACGCGCGACAAAACGACCGGCAGGATGACTTACGGGCTCGACGTGAAGTTGCCGGGCATGCTGAACGCGGCGATCCGCGAATGCCCCGTTTTCGGCGGCAAGGTGAAGAGCTTCGACGCCGCCAGGGTCGCCGGCATGAAGGGCGTGAAATCGGTCGTGCTGGTCGGCGACAGCGCGGTCGCGGTCGTCGCCGACACATGGTGGCGCGCGCAATCGGCGCTCGATGCGTTGCCGATCGTCTGGGACGAAGGCGCGAACGCGAACGTCACGTCGGCTTCGATCGCGCAATGGCTGCACGAAGGGCTCGACGATGCGCAGCCGGCCTTCGTCGGCAATGCGAACGGCGATGCCAAGGGCGCACTGGCGAAGGCGGCGAAGACGGTCGAGGCCGTCTACGCCTATCCCTACCAGAACCACGCGACCATGGAGCCGATGAACGCGACGGCGCTGTGGACGCCGGACAAGTGCGAAGTCTGGACCGGAACGCAGAACGGCGAAGCGGCCTTTGCGATGACGGTCGCGGCCTCCGGCCTGCCGCCCGAAAAATGCGAAGTCTACAAGCAGATGCTCGGCGGCGGCTTCGGCCGTCGCGGCAATTCCGATTTCGTGCGGCAGGCGGTCCTCATCGCGAAACATATGCCGGGCGTTCCGGTGAAGTTGATCTGGTCGCGCGAAGAGGACATGCATCAGGGCAGGTATCATCCGACCACGCAGGCGCGTCTCGTCGGCGGTTTCGACGCCAATGGCGATCTGACCGCGCTGCGCATCCGGATTTCAGGACAATCGATCCTCGCGAGCCTGCGCCCGGAAGCGCTGCTCAACGGCAAGGACATGGCGACTTTCGCCGGGCTCACCAGCTCGGGCGACGCGGCGCTCGGCTATTCCGTGCCCAATCTTCTCGTCGATCATTCCATGCGCAACCCGCACGTGCCGCCGGGTTTCTGGCGCGGCGTCAACGTCAATCAGAACGCGATCTACATCGAATGCTTCATGGACGAACTCGCGCATGCGACGGGCCAGGAGCCGCTCGCGTTCCGGCGCAAACTGATGAAGGCGCATCCGAAGAATCTCGCCGTCCTGAACGCGGTCGCCGAGCGCATCGGTTGGGACAAGCCGCCGGCGCAAGGCGTGTACCGCGGCATCGCGCATCACATGGCCTACGGCAGCTATGTCGCCGCCGCCGCCGAGATTTCGGTCGCCGACGGCGCGAAGATCAAGATACATCGCCTGGTCGCCGCAACCGATCCGGGCTACGCCGTCAATCCCGCGCAGATCGAGCGGCAGGTCGCCGGCTCCTTCGTGTATGGATTGTCCGCGCTGTTCTACGGGGAATGCACGGTCAAGGGCGGGCGCATCGAACAATCGAATTTCGACACCTACAACTCGATGCGCATCGCCGAAATGCCGGCGGTCGAGGCGATCGTCATGCCGTCCGGCGGCTTCTGGGGCGGCGTCGGCGAACCGACGATCTGCGTCGCTGCGCCCGCCGTTCTCAACGCCTATTTCAATGCGACCGGCAAGCGCGTGCGCAGCGTGCCTTTGAAGAACCAATCGATCGGCTTCGCCTGATCGGCTGCGCATGGCCGATGGCGCCGGCGCATCGCGCCGGTCCTGCGGTCGGCGCGGTTCTTTTCAGATCGGCGCGATCGATCTGAACTTCGGGGGATGATCGTTCTGGCGGCGCGCCGGGCATTGGTCGAATATCTCGATGATGCGGCGGCGCGTCGTGCGCGGATCGATCACGTCGTCGACGCCGAAACCTTCGGCTGCGTGCAGCGCGCCGGTCTGCGCGCGCGTCTCGTCGATCATCTCCTGCCGCCGCGCCTGCGGATCGGGCGCCGCCATATAGTCGCGGCGGAATGCGACGTCGATCGCGCCCTCGATCGACATGGCGCAGATTTGCGCCGAAGGCCACGCGAAACACGCGTCGGCGTCGAAGGCGCGCCCGCCGTTCATCGCGAAATAGCCGAGGCCGAATCCCTTGCGGACGACGACCGATACGCGCGGCACGCTGGCGTGGCCCCATTCGTAGATGAGTTTCGCGCTGCGCCGGCCGAGCGTCGTGCGTTCCGCCGAAGAGCCGATGTAGAAGCCCGGCACGTCGATCAGCGAGATCAGCGGTAGGCCGAAGGCGTCGCACAGCGCGATGAAATGCGCGCCCTTTTCGCAGGCGTTGGCGTCGAGAATCCCGCCTGCGCGCAACGGCTGGTTGGCGACGAAGCCGACCGGACGTCCTTCGAGACGCGCGAGGCAGGTGACGATATTGCCCGCAAACGTCGGTTTGAGTTCGAACAGGCTGCCGACGTCGGCGATGGCGGCGATCGCCTTGCGCATGTCGTAGGCGCGCCGCGTGGAGGCCGGCACGAGATCCAGCAACGCGTCGTCGCCGCGCTCGCGCGGATCGCCGTTCGCAAGGATGTGCGCAGGCGCGCGCGCGTTCGAGGGAAGGTAGGAAAGATAGCGGCGCGCCGCCGCGAAAGCCTCGTCCTCGCTGTCGACGCCGAGATCGGCGAGGCCCTGCTTGTCCACCTGCACCTGCGCGCCGCCGAGCGACTCCTGGTCCGTCTCCTCGCCCGTGCCCGCCTTGACGAGCGCAGGGCCTGCAAGCCCCATTGTGGACTGGCCGCGCACCATCACGACGAAATCGGCGAGGCCGGCGTAATTGGTCGGTCCGGCGAAGCCCGCGCCGAGCATGAGCGCCACCATCGGCACCCATCCCGACGCCCGCGCGAGATCGTGGAACATGCCGTTGGCTTGCGCGAAATGACGCGAATTCTGACCGTCCTGGATGCGGTGGCCGCCGCCGTCGAGCAGCATCACCATCGGGATCGCGCGCGTGAGCGCGATCTTCACCATCCGCTGCGTCTTCGCGCTGCCGAGCTTGCCGATGCTGCCGCCGAACACGCTGAAATCCTGAGAGACGATGACGACCGGACGGCCGTCGATCCGCGCCGTGCCGGTGACGACGCCGTCGGCCGGCGATTTCTCACGCGGATGCGGCTCGCCCCGGGCCGCCTCGACGCTCGCGAGCGCGCCCATTTCCTCGAACGAGCCGGGATCGACGAGCCGCGCGATCCGTTCGCGCGCCGACAGGCGGCCGCGTTCGGCGAGCTTCTTCATCGCTTCCGGACGCGCCGCGTCCATCAGCCCGGCGCGCACGGACTCGATCCCTGCGAGATTTTCGCGCTGGCCGGCTTCTCCGTGTTTCATTGCGCTCTCCGTCTAGGCGCGCGCGGCCGCGCCGTGCTCGCCCATATAGGCGGCGCGCAGCGCGTCGCCGGCGGCGATTTCGCGTGCAGGCCCGCTTGCGATGATGCGGCCGTTTTGCAGGACATAGGCGTCGTCGGCGATTTCGAGCGCGCGCTCGACCATCTGCTCGACGAGCAGGATCGCGACGCCCTCCGCGCGCAGGCTCGCGATCGCATCGAGAACCTGATCGACCAGCACGGGGGCGAGGCCGAGCGAAGGTTCGTCCAGCATCAGAAGTTTCGGCGCGCGCATCATCGCCTGCGCGATCGCCAGCATCTGCTGCTGGCCGCCGGAGAGCGAGCCCGCGTGCAGCCCGCGCTTCTCGCGCAGGATCGGAAACAGCGCGTGGATCCGTTCGATGCGCCGGGCATGTTCGGCCTGCGTCAGCCTGAGCCCGTAGCGTCCGAGCTCCAGATTGTCGTCGACGGTCTGGCGGCGAAACAATCGGCGCCCTTCCGCGACATGCAGGAGGCCGGCGCCGACGATCGCGTCCGGCCGCGCGCCTGCGAGATTTGCGCCGGCGAACGCGATCTGGCCGCGACGCGGACGGATCAATCCGGAAATCGTGCGCAAGAGCGTCGATTTGCCGGCGCCGTTGCGGCCGACGAGCGCGACGATCTTCCGGTCGCCGACATCGAGCGACACGTTCTCGAGCACGTCGACGTGTCCGTAGCCGGCGTCGACGGCGCGAACGGACAGGAGCGGCGCCTCGCTCATGCCGGCGCTCCGCCCTTCAACGCCCGCTCGCCCATGTAGGCGCGCATCACCGCCTCGTTCCGGAACACGTCGGCCGGCGCGCCCGAGGCGAGCACGACGCCACGGTCGAGCACCATGACATGGCCGGCGATATTGGCGACGAGATCGAGATGATGCTCGACGATGACGATGGTTGCGCCGAGATCGCGGATCCGCACGATCAATTGCTCGAGCCTTTCGAGTTCCGACATCGAAAGGCCGGCTGCGGGCTCGTCGAGCAGGATCAGCCGTGCGCCGCCCATCATGGCGCGGGCGATCTCGATCAGGCGTTGCTGGCCGTGCGGCGCCTCGCCCGCCTCGAGGTCCGCGCGATCGGCGACGCCGACGAAGGCGAGATAGGCGAGCGCCTCCGCGCGCAGCCGTTTCGCCTCCGCGCGCGCCGAGGGCAGGCGCAGCGCGGTCGCGATGAAGCCCGACCGCTCGCGCCTGTAGGCGCCGAGCATCACATTCTCGACGGCAGTGAGTTCGTTCACGAGCCGCGGCGTCTGGAAGGTGCGGCCGACGCCGCGCGCGGCGATCCTCTGCGCAGCGAGACCCCGCGTTTCCGCGCCGCCGATCTTCACCGTGCCCGCATCGGCGGGATAATAGCCGCTCGCGAGGTTGAGCAGCGTCGTCTTGCCCGACCCGTTCGGGCCGACGATGGCGCAGCAGGCGCCGGCGGGCGCCGTGAAATCGACGCCGTCGAGCGCGAGCACGCCGCCGAAGCGCTTGCGCAGGCCGGCGATCTCGAGCGACAGGCCGGCGATCGGCGGGTGGCTGACCTCGCGCGCGGCCATCGGCGCAGCGGGACTCCGGCGCGCGATCCTGCGCCATCCCTGCCGCATGGCGCCGACGAGCCCGTGCGGCGCGAACAGCATCAGCGCAAGCAGCAGGCAGCCGTAGATCAGCATGCGCCAGCTGGCCAGTCCCGCCAGCAGCTCCGGAATGAGGAAGAACACGAGCGCGCCGACGACCGGCCCCCACAACGTGCCGAGGCCGCCGAGCACGATGGTGAGAAGAAAGAAGATCGAAAAGTCGGCGGTGAAATCGTCGGGCGTCACGACCGTCTTTTGCACGGCGAAGAACGCGCCCGCGGCGCCGGCGAAAGCGGCCGCGATGACGAAGGCCAGCAGCTTTACCCGTTGCGGCGAGGCGCCGACGGCGAGCGCGGCCGGCTCCACGTCGCGGACGGCGACGAAGGCGCGGCCGAACCGCGAACGTACGATGTTGCGCACGAGAAGGAAGCCCGCGAGCGCGCTCGCCGCGACGAGGTAATAGAGCGCGCGCGGTCCGAAATCGTGCCCGAACAGCGACGGCGCCGGCACGCCGACCACGCCTGCGAATCCCTTCGTCAGCCACCGCCATTCCACGATCATCTTCTCGAACACCAGCGCGAAGGCGAGCGTGATGAAGGCGAAATACCAGGTGTTGAGCCGGAAGGAGGGCAGGGCGGCGACGATGCCCAGCCCCGCCGACAAGGCCATGCCGACGACCGCCGCGGCCCAGAACGGCCAGTGGCGATCGACCGTCAGAAGCGCGACCGAATAGGCGCCGATCGCGATGAACGCGGCGTGTCCGAGCGACACCTGCCCCGCATAGCCGGACAGCAGATTGAGCCCGATCGCCGCGAGAATGTAGATGCCGAGCTGCGTGACGACGAACAGCGCGTAGGAGTCCGCGCCGACGAACAGCGGCAGCGCGAGCGCCGCTGCAAGAAACGCGAATTGCGCGAGCGTCGGGATGCGGGCGACGAAACGCGGGCCCATCCGCTACACCGTGCGCGCGCTCGGCCGGCCGAACAGGCCTTCCGGACGCAGGAGCAGAACGCCGAGCACGACGAGAAAGATCACAGCTTCCTGATAGCCCGGCGACAGGAGCGCGGCGCCGAAGGCTTCGGTGAGGCCGATGATGTAGCCGGCGATGAGCGCGCCGCGATTGTTGCCGATCGAGCCTACGGCGGCGGCGGCGAAGCCCTTGAGCAGCAAATCCGGGCCGAGCGACGTCGACGCATAGAGGATCGGCGCGGCGACGACGCCGGTCATGCCGGCGAAGGCGCCGCCGATGAAGAACGACCAGCGGCCGAGCCTGCCGGGATCGATGCCGCGCATCAGCGCCGCCTCGCGGTCCTCGGCGACGGCCATGACCGCCTTGCCTTGCAGCGTCTGGTAGGCGCGCTCGACCATTGCGACGAGCGCGACCGTGCAGATGACGAGCGCGACCTCGTACGAGCTGATGCGCACGCCCGCGACGTTCAGCGAATCCATGGAGAGCGGTTCAGGCGGCTTCACCAGGATCGGATCCGGCCCCCAGATGCGCCCGACCAGATTGGAGATGATCAGCGAAACCGCGAGCGTGGTGATGACCCAGGCCGTGCCCGTCTGCGCGCGCTTCAGGATCGGCGCCACCGCGATCCGTTCCTCGACGAGGCAGATCATGCCGACCAACGCCAGAGTCGCGGCGAAGGCGACGATCCATGGCATGCCCGCCACCGACATCGCGCTCGCGAAGGTCATGGCGCCGACCATCACGAGTTCGCCCTGCGCGAAATTGAACACGTTGCTCGGCCGGTAGAGAATGTTGAAGCTCACCGCCACGAGCGCATAGAGCGAGCCGGCGACGAGCCCGTGCGCGAGCGTGTCGAGATCCACGCGGCCCGCCCCTACTGGCCGGGCGCCCGCGCCCTCATGCAGCCCATCGCGCGCGGATCCTGGCCCGATGCGACAGATACGAGCACGACATCCTTGATCCCGATGCCCGAATGATTCTCCGGCGTGAAGGATATGTCGCCCATAAGGCCCTTGTAGTTTTTCAGATTGTCGAGGCCGCGCCGGATCGCTTCTGTCTCGAAGCTCTTTTCCGCCTCGATTGCGGCCTTCAGGCAATAGATGAAATCGTAATAGGGCGCGGCCGCGATATTGACTTCGAACCCTTTCGCTTCGGGATATTTCGCGAGCTTCTGCGCAAATTCGACCTGCCGCGGGCCGGGCTGTTCGGCGTCGGTCCACGTGAAGTTGCGATAATAGGTCGCAAACACGTTCTTGACCGCTTCGGCCGGAACGAGATCGAACAACGCCGGCAGCATCAAGCCGCTGTGGCCGGTCACGGGCGGGAAATATTTCAGCGTCTTCATCGCGTTGAAGATCATCGCCGCGTTCGGCACGTTCGCGATCCAGCCGATCACGCCTTCCGCCCCCGCCTTTTGCAGATTGGCGACATAGGCGGAAAGGTCCGGCGCGTTGATCGGATAGACCTGCTCGCTGACGGGCGTCAGGCCGAATTTCTTCTGCAGGACGATCTTGCTGGCGGCCGTGCCCTGTTCGCCGAAGGCCGTGTTTTCCTGCAATATGCCGATCTTTTTGACGCCGAGCGCGCGCACCATGTAGTCGACGCAGACGTCGGCCTGCTGATCGGTGTTGAACATGACCTGATAATGATAGGGATATTTCTTGCCGTCGCCGGCCTCCGCCGCGGCGGCGTAAGTCGATTGCAGCAGTTTCATCGACGTGGTCGCCGCCAGCGAAGCGAGCGATTGCGATGAGCCCGTCGGGCCGACGATGCAGGAAACATCCTGCTCGCGCATCTTGCGGACGACCGCTGGCTCCTTGGCCGGCGAAGCCTCGTCGTCTTCCTCGACGCGCGCGATCTGCCGTCCGAGTATGCCGCCTGCGGCGTTGATCTCGTCGATGGCGATCAGTCCGCCGAAATAAAGCGGCGCGAAGGAGGAGGCGAGCCGTCCCGTGGTCGGCCTGATCCAGCCGAGCTTGAGGGCTTGCGCCTGCGCTGAAGCCGAAAGCGGGAAACCGGCGCCTGCGGCCGCGCCGAACCCGCCGGCGAGGCGTAGCAGCGCGCGTCTGTCGATCGCATCGCGGCTCAAAAGGGAATGCGGGTTTGCGCGCATCTCGTCTCTCCCTTTGGACGGCCTTGTGGGCGGCCGGCTTGGCGCCATCATATTGCTTGCTAGCCAACCAGCAAGTGCAATAATACGAAAACCATGGCCATTCCGTCATCGAGCGTCAGGGCGAAGCCTGCCTTGCGGCAGGACGAGCGGCGCCGCGCGTCCGACGCCCGCATGTTGCGGGCGGCGATCGACATCATAGCGCGGAAGGGCGCGGCCGGCGCGACGCTCGCCGAAATCGGCGTCGCCGCAGGGTTCAGCCGCGGTCTCCCGGCCGAGCGCTTCGGCACCAAGCTCGCGCTCCTGAACGCGCTCATGGATTTCATGGAGGACTGGTTTCACCGCCGCGTCGCCGCTGCGGTCGCTGGACGTTCCGGGTTGGCGGCGCTCCGCGCACGCATCGACGCCCATATCGACAGCGCCTGCGCGAGCCCGACGGCGACGGCCGCGCTCTATTCGCTGTTTCTGGAATCATTGGCGGCGATACCTGGCCTTCAGCCGCGCACGCGCGCGCTCAGCGCAAGCTTTCATGCAGGCTTTCGCGGCCACCTCGACGAAGCGCGCCGCGCCGGCGAACTGCGCGCGGGCGCCGATTGCGACAAGGTCGCGCAGATCGTTGTCGGAATGTTGCGCGGGCTGATCATCCAGAGTCTGCTCGAGGGCGACGCCGCGCGTCTCGGCGCCAATCGCAGGCAGATTCATGCGCTGATCGACGCGGCGCTCGCAAAGCAGGCCGGCGAGGCGGTCCGTGCGCCGCCGCGCCGCAAATCGGCGTAGGCGGCGGCGGGGAAACGAGGACGACCGCGAAAGGCGGCGCCGGGGGAGAGAGCGATGAGGGATGAAACGCTGAGCGCGGCCGACAGATATGTCCTGCGCAATCTCATCGACAGGCACGCGCGCGACCGGGGCGACCGCGTCTTTGCGCTGTTTTCCAGTGGCGAGTCCTGGACCTATGCCGATCTGCGGCGCACCGTGCGCCGCGTCGCGGCCAGTTTGCAGGCGCAGGGCGTCAAGCAGGACGATTTCGTCCTGTCTTGGCTGCCGAACGGCCCGCATGCGATCGCCGTCTGGTTTGCGTTGAATTATCTCGGCGCGGTCTATGTGCCGGTGAATATTTCCTATCGCGGGCGTCTGCTCGCGCATGTCGTCAGGAATTCCGGCGCGCGGCTGATGATAGCCGACGCGCGGCTGGCCGAGCGGCTGACCGAGGTCGATACGGCGGCGCTCGCGACATTGATCGCTGTGTCCGGCGCGCCGCCCGCGCTCGGCGGCGTCAAATGCCTCGGCGAAGACGCGCTCTCTGCGGCGACGCACGAGCCCGCCGATCCCGAACGCGCGATCATGCCCTGGGACACGCATGCGATCATCTACACCTCGGGCACGACCGGGCCGTCGAAAGGCGTGCTGTCCTCCTATCGCCATCTCGCCGCCACGACCGAGGCGATCGACACGATCGGCGAGACCGACCGCGCGCTCGTCAACCTGCCGCTGTTCCACGTCGGCGGCACCAACGCCGTCTATCGCATGCTGATGCGCGGCGATTCGATTGCGCTGGTGGAATCGTTCGACACGCAGACATTCTGGGACACGGTGCGCAAGACAGGCGCGACGACGATGACGCTGCTCGGCGCCATGATTCCGTTTCTGATGAAAGCGCCGCCGACGCCGCGCGACCGTGAACACACCCTGCGGCAGGCAGTGATGGTGCCGCTCAGCGAGGACGCGCCGGCATTCACCGAACGTTTCGGCGTCGACATCTACACGGTTTTCAACATGACGGAGATCTGTTGTCCGATCGTATCGGA